>NZ_RQWN01000005.1 GCF_003977755.1 Haloterrigena salifodinae | reverse complement strand
ACCGATCGGGCGTCACCGAACTACCAAGGCTAACATCAGACCCCTTCTGTACGGCGGACCGCAGGGGAAGGGTCCTCATCTTCTGCGTATTAATTTGTAACCGCTGACCACTACTTAAGGCCTCCGAACTGGAACGCAAACGATAGTTAGTGCCACTCATGGGTATCGCGGAATTTTACAGGAACAGTTGGAAAGCGAAGAGTATGCATACCAGTCGTTCCCAACACGGTTTCTTTATTCAGCGGTAGAGATGAAACTCCCGTTCAGTACATATGCGAATCTATCGTGATGCTCCGAGTTTACACCGCGAAGTATCAGATGTCTGCCTCATCAAGCACGAACTGGAAGAGGGAAAAAAGGACGATGAGACCGGCCAAAATAGAACTCTCTACAAAACCGTACTGGAATGGATACACAGTCAATCCAAGAAAGATTACAGCACCAAGGATTCCAATTATGGTGACGAGAAACGCCTGCGTTGTCCCTTTCATACGCTATCTCTGGAGCTACTTGTGGAAAATTTTGTTGTTCTCCGCGCTGTACTGAATGATACGTGCTTCACCTGTACTTACTGCGAGTTTCACGCTACACTCTGAATAAAGAAACCGTATTCCCAACTACAGACACGAGTGAATAGAGGACTTCTCAAATTTGAACTGGCGCTGGGCTGATCTACAGGCTGCTGTGATTTGGTTACCGAATTCATCATTTAATAATGAAGACATGCTATCAACAGTCGTGGCCTGCTTATGCGATGACCAACGATCGAGATCGTGAATTACGTCGATACGTTCGCATCAAAATAATCCACTAAACTCCGCTATTGGTGAGTATACTTGGGTGTGTGCCCCTTATTTAAGACTCCTCGAGTGAACAGTTCGACACATGTCAGCCATACAAGCGGATGGTCTGACCAAGCGCTTCGGCGACGAGGTCGCCCTCGAGGGGCTGGATCTGGTCGTCGAACGGGGAGAGGTGTTCGGCTTCCTCGGTCCGAACGGCGCGGGGAAGTCGACGACGATCAACGTGCTGCTCGATTTCGTGCGGCCGACCGCCGGCAGCGCGTCCGTGTTTGGGATGGACACGCGAGCCGGGAGCGAGGCAATCCGCGCCCGGACCGGCGTCCTCGCGGAGGGGATCGATCTCTACGAGCGGCTGACCGGCCGGCGCCACCTCGAGCTCGCCCTCGGGTGGGCCGACGGGGAGGAGACGCCCGGGGAACTGCTCGAGCGCGTCGGGTTGGCGGTCGCGGACGCCGACCGGAGCGTCGGCGAGTACTCCACGGGGATGAAACAACGCCTCGCGCTCGCGATGGCGCTGGCCGGCGATCCGGACCTCCTCGTGCTCGACGAACCCGTAGCCGGGCTCGACCCCAACGGTATCCGGACCATGCGCGAACTCGTCCGTTCCGAGGCCGAGCGGGGGACGACCGTCTTCTTCTCGAGTCACGACCTCGACCAGGTCGAGGCCGTCTGCGATCGGGTAGCCATCCTCAACGACGGCGAACTCATCACGGTCGACACCATCGACGGGCTCCAGGAGGCCATCGGAGCGCGTTCGGAACTGTACCTCAGGCTCGCCGACGAACCCGACGCGGATCTATCGACGATCGACGGCGTCGCCGACGCCGAGTACGACGACGACCGACTCGTGGTGACCTGCGCGGATCCGCGCGCGAAGGCACGCGCTATCGGGCGACTCCTCGACGCGGACGTCGAGGTGCTCGACGTCGACGCGTCGTCGGTTGCCCTCGAGGACGTGTTCGCGACCTACACCGACGGCGAGGTGGATATCGTCCGCGAGGAAGAGACCGCAGCCGACGACCGCCACGGTCGCCTCTCGGGGGTGTTGGGATGACCGTCACGTGGCGCGACGTCGCGCGCAAGGACTTCGAGGACGTCGTCCGATCGAAGCTGCTGTGGGCGATCACCGGCGGCTTCGTCGGCCTCCTCGCGTTCTTCCTGCTCGTTGGCTACGTCTCGGGGGACGCAGGCGAGGGATCGATGAGCGACCTGCTGGCCGTGATGGGGCAGTTTGTGATCTTTTTCGTCCCCTTGATCGCGCTGATCGCGGGCTACATGGCGATCGTCGGGGAGCGACGGTCTGGGAGCCTGCGCGTCCTCCTGAGCTACCCGTTCTCGCGGTCGGACGTGGTCACCGGCAAGGTCGTCGGTCGCAGCGTCGTCGTCGCGGCAACGATCCTAGTCGGGTTCCTCGTCGTGACCGTCCTCGGCGTGCCGCTGGTCGGGGAGGTCTCGGTCGTGGAACTCGCGCAGGTTACCGGGCTGACGATCGGACTGGGTGTGACGTTTACGGCGCTGGCCGTCGGCATCTCCGCGGCCACGGCCTCGCGGGGGACCGCCCTCGCGTGGGCCGTTGGCATCTTCATCCTGCTGTTAGTGATGTGGGAGGCCCTCGCCGTCGGGATCTACTACCTCGCCGCCGGTGCCCGTCCCGGGGTCGAGGTCGAGGCCTGGTACTTCGCGCTGTACCAGGCGAACCCCCTCGAGGCCTACCGGTTCGCCGTCGATCAGGTGACGAACAGCTATGTCGGTCCAATGGTCCAGCTGGGCCTCGAGGACGTGTCGTTCGCCGAGGCCGGCCCGGCGGACCTCCGGATCGAATCGCGCGTCGACGGCGATGTCCCCGTCTACCTCCGGCCGTGGACCGTTGCGCTGGTGTACGTCGGTTGGATCGCTGTCCCGCTGGCGATCGGCTACCGGCGGTTCGACGCGGCCGACCTCGAGTGATCGGCGACCGCTCACCGCGTCCTCGGTGTGGACCGCACCACGGACACAACTTCGCCGCCCGCGCGTCCGACTCGACTTCGAACTGTTCGCCGACCGAAACGGCTTAGTTCGGATCGCCGAACGCTCCGTCATGCACGCTGACAGGATGAGTCCACAGGCGGAGGCGGCGATCGAGCGCCAGGGGCGGCTCCCCTTGCCGCACAACCGTTACGGCCTGAAACTCCTCCGGCGTCTCACCGGTCCGATGATGCGGCTCCGGAACCGAAACGGCCCAAGCGTCGGGCGGACGATCGACCGAACAATCCCCGGTCCCGCGGGCGATCTCGACGCCCGCCTCTACCTCCCGGCCGCGTCCGGGCCGCATCCGACGATCGTCTTCTTCCACGGCGGCGGGTTCGTCCTCGGAAGTATCGAGACACACGACTGGCTCTGTCGACACTTGACTCGCGAGAGCGGCTGCGCCGTCCTCTCGGTCGACTACCGGCTCGCCCCCGAACACCCCTTCCCCGCGGCGGTCGAGGACGCCTTCGCCGCCGTCGAGTGGGCGGCCGCGAACCCCGACGCGGTCGCCGGAAACGGTCGGGTCGCAGTCGCAGGCGACTCCGCTGGCGGGACGCTCGCCGCCGTCGCGGCGCTCATGGCCGTCGAGCGCGACGGTCCGGAAATCGATCATCAGACGCTACTCTATCCGGCCGTCGGCATCGAAACTGACCAGCCGTCCGTCAGGGAGCACGCCGGCATCGTCCTCGACGAGGACGACATGGAGTGGTTCAATGAATGCTACTACCGGAGCGACATCCACAGGCGCAACCCCTACGCCGACCCGACGAACGCCTGCGACCTCTCGGGCGTCGCTCCCGCGACGGTCGTCACCGCTGGCTTCGACCCGCTCCGGGACGGCGGGAAATCCTACGCCGAACAGCTCGTCCGTGATGGCGTACACACGCGCTACGAGAATTATACGGACATGCCTCACGGCTTCATGACTCTCCGGGACGTCGACCGCGCCCGCGATGCGATCGCGGCCGTTGCCGACGATCTTGCTGATGCACTCGAGGACGACTGACCGCGCGTTACCGGTCGTCGCGCACGCCGTCCGGGAAGTCGTTGTTCGCGAGCGAGACGGATCCGGAGTCGCTCGTGATCCGAAGTGAGTAGGTGTCCTCGATCGAACGGCCGTAACTGTTCTCAATCTGCACTCCGCTCCCGCCGTTGACGACGATCGGCGTGTGCGTCGTCTCGAACTCGCTGTCGGCGACGACGTAGTCCTCGCCGCGGAGTTCGAGTCCGCGCCGCTTATCGTCCCCCGGTTGTTCGACCGAGAGGCCGACGAACCGACAGCTGTCGCGCTCGCAGTAGATCGCGTGGCGGTTCCGGGTCCCCGCTGCGTCGCCGGTGATCCGAACGTCCTCGAGATCGGCGCCGCCGCCGTCTCCACCGAGCAGTCGGACCGCGTTGGCGCTACCGTGAATTGTGATATCGGTATTCTCGACGGTCACCGGACCGGCGGCGGGATCGACCCGGATTCCGGCACTCGGGTGGTGCCCGACCGTGATCTCCGAATCGGAGATCACGGTGTTCTCGACGTCGTTCATAATTCGGATCGCGTCGCCGTTCGGCTGCGGCGTGTCGACGGTGACACCCTCGAGCTCGAATTGCTCGCCGCCGTCGAGTCGAATCGCGTGCTGGCCGTTGGAGTCGTGGGGGTCCTCGGTGACGACGGCGACCGCGTCCCTGATCACGCCGGTCGTTCCGGCGAGACGGATCGACGCGGTGGCGCTGTTCTCGAACCAGCCGCGTTCGATGCCGACCCGTCCGGTTTCGTTGGACGCGTAAAGCCCGTTGTCCGGGAAGCCGCCGAGGCTGCAGCTCTCGAAGAGGAGCGTGCCGTGGTGGTGTTGGTTGACGACGATGCCGGTCGGGCCGCGCCACATGTTCCCCTCGTTGGGTGTCTCGTCGACGTGGAGGCCGCCGTCCGACGCGCGGAAGGAGTAGACGTGTCCCTGCCCGTCGGGGTCGAGGACGTTGAACAGGGCCGGACCCCACGTCCCGCTGTCATGGACGCCGTGAACCGTGACCCGCCGGACGGAGAGGCCGTCCTCGACCTCGGCGCTGATGACCCGAATCCCCGTGTCGTCGCCGGTCTGATCGACGTCGAAGTTCTCGAACCGCAGATCGCGGCCGGGGCTGTCGCTGGTCCCCAGCCGGAACAGGCGATACTGTGGTCCGTCGAACTCGTGGTAGTTCGCCGGGACGAGCGTCGCGTCGTAGCCGACGAAACCGACGTTCTCGAAGTCGGTGAGCCGCAGCTGTTCGTCCATGTAGTACCGACCCTCGGGGAACTTCAGGAGCGTGTCGTCGTCGACGAGCTCCCGCAGAATGGGCGTGACGGACTCGTTACCGTCGGTGTCCGCGCCCGCTTCAGCTACGTCGACGACGGTTCCGTAATGGTTCTCGAGCGAATGTGCGGACGTTACGCCGGCGATCGAAAGGGCCCCGAGCCCGGCGAGACTACTCAAATACGATCTGCGACCGATTCCCCAACTACGTGAATCGTCTGAAGTCACGGCACCCCGTCGTTGCCGAGGGGTCTTACGTATAAGCGGCGTAATCCCATCCGAAACGATCGCGGCGTCCGAACGAGACTCCGCGATAATTCCAATGACAGAACACCCACCCGGCGACGGGACTGGTGCGCCGATTGGCGAGACTTAGCGGCGGACTAAGCGAGGCGCCGCGGCGTCGGCGACGAGCGCAACAGTTGCACTGACTCGAAGGATACGACCTCGAGACGAATCGCGTCCGAGAGGCGTCGAGAACGCCCCGTCGAGACCGTCCTCTCGAGGCGCGTTCCTCGCCGTCGAACGAACGGATCTGCTCCGCGACGCCATCGGAGCGGCGACGACGCCGAGCTATAAGAGCGATCTCAACGTAGGGTTCGAAACGACCATGGCAACGACCTACGAGGGAATCACGTTCGAGCGGCTCGGCCACGCGAGCAAGCGTCTCGAAACCGCCGAAGGAACGGTCATCTATGTCGATCCGTGGGGCGAGCAACTCGAGGACGAATCCGGGGACGCGGACGTCGTCTTCGTCACGCACGACGACTTCGACCACTACGATCCTGAGGCAATCGCGGCCGTCGCCGGCGACGACGCGACCGTCGCGATCTACGAGGCCGTCGACACGAGCGATCTGGCGGAGGACGTGATCGACCTACCCCTCGGGGGCGAGGTGACCGTCGACGGGATCGACGTCGAGACGGTGCCCGCGTACAACGATCCCGCGGGCGATCACGTCGACGAGGACGGCGAGCCGTTCCACGCCGAGGGCGAGGTGATCGGCCTCCTGCTGGACCTCGAGGGGACGACCGTCTTCATCCCGTCGGACACGGACTTCCTCCCGCACCACGAGTCGATCACCGCCGACGTGTTCGTCCCGCCGATCGGCGGCCACTTCACGATGGACCGCCGCGAGGCCGCGGACTTCGCCCGGAGCGTTGAAGCCGACCTCGTGCTGCCCGAACACTATGACACCTTCGACCCGATCGAAACGGACGCCGACGCCTTCGCCGCGGACCTCGAGGCCGACGAAATCCGCGTCGACCTGTTCTGATCGATCGGGGGCAATCCTCGGGTTTCGAGGCGGCCTACGGCCGAGCGCCGGTCATTCGAGCAGCGCACGCGTTTTCCGGTGGCGGTGCCACAGCATCCCCGCGAGCAACGGCGTTGCCAGCGGACGGTCGCCGGCGCCGGGCACTCGATACGTAATTCGGTCGTGAACCACCGTCGCGTCGCCCAGATCCGCGAAGCGATGGGCGTGGCGCCACTCCTCGTAGGGACCGCGGTCGCCGACCTGTTCGTCGACGAACCAGGCGCGTCCGTCCCACACTTCGCGCTCGGTGATCTCCACGACCCACTCGCTCGTCGGGCCGAGACCGAACGGTTGCAACTCGAGGTGGACCTCCGTCCCGGGCAGGTACCCGTCCGGACCGGGCTGCCCCTCGGGACCGATCGCGCGAGCGACTCGCAGACCCGTCCAGTCCGGAGTCAGTCTTTCGGGTTCGTCGATGCCGTCGTAGAACGCCCAGACGGTCTCGAAGTCGGCGTCGATCGTCGACGTTCGCTGGTGGGTTGGCATACGTAATCTTCACTCGTTTCACACGTAATGCGGCGTCTCCGTTCTATACTATTGAGAACGCGCCCGCGAGTCAGCGGCCAGGACTGAATCGGTCGCTTGACGGGCGAGACCGGGCTCGAGGCCGTTGCGAGTGCGGTCGCCGTCCGGTCGATATCGCCACCTCTTCCCACCCCGCGGGAACTCCCGACGGGTGAAATACCGGCCCGCCGCGTACGATCGGGTATGACCGACGAGACACCGCGGACGGACGAGGAGATCAGGCGGGCGGTCGTCGATCGGGTCCGTGAGGTCGAGATCATGGGCGGCGATCCGATCGGCGAGCAGTTGATCGAGGACGTCGACGTCGCGGACGGGATCGTCACCTTCACCGTCGACTTCGAACCGGTCGGTCGCGTGTTGGCCGACCGGCTGACAGACCAGCTTCGGGGCGCCGGGCTGGCGACCGACGGCGTCGTCCACGTCCGGGTCGAGGCCGCCGGCTCCGACGCGCCCGAGACCGGGCTTCCGGTGTCGGGTGTCGACTCGATCATCGCCGTCGGCAGCGCGAAAGGCGGCGTGGGCAAGACGACGATCACCGCCGCGCTCGCGCGGGCGCTCGCCGAGGACGGCCTCGACGTCGGCGTCTTCGACGCGAACGTCTACGCACCCGACGCGCCGGACCTGCTCGAGGCCGAGGGACCGGTCGCGACGTCGCCGACGGGGAAGCCGATGCCCGTCGAGACCGACGACGGCATTCAGGTCGTCAGCATCGAACTGATCGCCGAGGACGGACCGGTCGCGTGGCGCGGGGCGATGGTCCACGACGTCGTCAAGGACCTGCTGGGCAACACCGCCTGGGACGACCGGGACGTGCTGCTCGTCGACCTGCCGCCGGGGATCGGCGACGCCGTCTACACGATCGTCCAGCAGGCGCCACTGGACGGCGGCCTGCTGGTCTCCACGCCGACCGACGAGTGCGTGCGGGCGACCCGGCGGACCGCGGCGCTGTACTCGGCCAACGACGTGCCGTCGATCGGCGTCGTCCCCAACATGGTCGGCGCGGCCGAGGGCGAAACGACGCCGTTCGACGACGACACGCTCGCCGAGGACGTTGCGGAGGCGGCCTACGCTAAGATCGACCCCGTCCCGTTCGATTCGGCGCTGCGGGAGCCGACCGCGCGCTCCTTTGCCGACCCCGCGACAGCCGGCGAACGCGCGATCGATTCGCTCCGCGAGACGGTCCTCGAGTTCGTCGAGACGGAGGGCGGGCCGGCGGTTCCCGAGGACGCGGTCGACCTGCGCGGGCTGCCCCCCGAGAGCTGCCAACGGCAGGTAGTCACCGAGTTCGGCGTGGTCGACGAGGAGCCGGTGTCGGTGGTGTTGCGAGGCGATCCCGACGACCTCGTCGACGTCGTCGACGAGAGCCTCGCCCGCGACGGGCGCTCGCTCGAGCGGACCGACGTCGACGATCTGGGCTACGACGGCTGGCTGGTCGAACTCGAGGCGACGGGCGGATCGACGGTCGAGCCGGCGACCTGAGGGCGGCCGACGGTTGTCGCTCGAGGTGCGGGCGAACGGGACCGACGCGAAATCGCCTCACGGCCACGGAAGGATCCAGAGGAGATCGATGAGTCGGTCGAGCCACGATTTTTCGTCGTTTGATCCGTCGTCTCTGCCAGCGGTTGTGGAGGACATAATTTAACTTTTGACACGTACGCTAATAGGTTTTTCTCAGGTCGGGGCGGTCGGTAACTGAGTACAGGCCGCGAGACAGCGACGGCGACCGATCGCGACCGAACTGTATCGCTTCGAAACGTCCCTTTGCGACGAGGGTCCCGCAGCGCGTTCTGGGCGAGAACGACGCCATTGCTTCTCCCGCGACTGGCCCGTCGGTTCGAACGGTATTCCGGCGTCCATTCGCCCCGTTTTAAAGACCCACTATTCGGAGGATTTCGGCCGCAGCGTCCCCAACGCGTGGGAACGGGCGGGTCTGGTTAATGAATGGGTATACGAGTATCGACCGTGATGGCATACGGACGACCCACGGACGATCCGCGCTATCCGAACCGCTCACTGAGGGGTTCAGTTGGCGACAGCCCTCGCACTCGACGTGCGGGGTGGTACGATGAGTGACGAGGCGTCCGACGGGCTCGAGTTGACCCGTCGGGAACTCGGCGCCGCGGCGGCGGGTATCGCCGGCGCGTCCGGCCTCGGCTTCCTCGGCTACCGGCGGCTGACCGGCGAGGAAACCGCCGATGAGGACGGCGAGGGACCGATGAACCCCCTCGAGGAGTACCCCAACAAGGAGTGGGACCAGAAGTACCGCGACATCTGGGAGCCCGACGACTCCTACATGCTCACGTGTACGCCCAACGACACCCACAACTGCTACCTCGAGGCCACGATCAAGAACGGCCAGATCACGCGGCTGGGTCCCTCGATGAACTACGGCGAGGCGACCGACCTCGACGGCAACCAGGCCTCCCAGCGGTGGGACCCCCGCGTCTGCAACAAGGGGCTGGCGATGGTCGAGCGCTTCTACAACGAGCGCCGCGTCAAGGCCCCGATGATCCGTCAGGGCTTCAAGCAGTGGGTCGACGACGGCTTCCCGCGCGATTCCCACGGCTCGATGCCCGAGGAATATGCCCAGCGCGGGGAGGACGACTTCGTCGAGGTCTCACAGGAGGAAGCCCACGAGTACGCCGCTCGCACGTTCCTCGAACTCGCCGACCACTACAGCGGCGAGAGCGGGATGCAGTCGCTGCTCGAGCAGGGCTACGACGAGCGCGTCGTCGAGGAGACGCAGGGCGCCGGCGTGCGGACGATGAAGTTCCGCGGCGGGATGCCGCTACTGGGCGTCATCAAGCTGTTCGGCCAGTACCGCAACGCCAACTCGATGGCGCTGCTGGACAACTACGTCCGGGACGTCAGCGAGGACGAGGCCCTGGGCGCGATGGGGCTGGACAACTACTCGTTCCACACCGACCTGCCGCCGGGCCACACGATGGTCACCGGCCAGCAGACGGTCGACTTCGACCTCGCGAGCATCGAGTACGCGGACCACATCGTGCTCGACGGGATCAACTACCTGACCTCGAAGATGGCCGACTGTCACTGGCTGACCGAGGCTAAGTTGAAGGGGTCGAAGGTCACCGGGATCTTCACCGACTACAACGCGACGGCCTCGAAGTGTGACGAACTCATCACGGTCCGGCCGGCGTCGGACACGGCGCTGTTCCTCGGCGCCGCGCGCGTGCTCATCGAGGAGGAGCTCTACGACGAGGAGTACGTCCGGCAGTTCACGGACCTCCCGCTGCTGGTCCGCATGGACGACAACGAACTGCTCCGCGCCAGCGACCTGTCCGCGGACTACGAGCCTGCGGACTTAGAGAAGACCGACGCCGTCGCCGACGACGCGGACCGCCCCGGTGTCGACGTGACGAACATCGACGACCAGGTCATCACGGAGGAGCTCCGCCGCGAGTGGGGCGACTTCGTCGTCCATAACGCCGAGAGCGGCGAGTTCGAGCCGGTCACGCGCGACGACATCGGCGACGACTTCGACGTTCCCGCGACGATCGAGGGCGAGTTCGAGATCGAACTGGCCGACGGCGAGACCGTCGAAGTGCGGACGGTGTTCGACCTGATCAAAGAACACCTCGTCGGCACCTGGGACCTCGAGTCGACCGCCGAAGTCACGGGAACCGATCCGCAGGCGATCGAGAACCTGGCCCAGGACTTCGCGGACAACCAACAGAGTACGATGCTGCTGACCGGGATGGGGCCGAACCACTACGCGAACGCCGACCAGCACGGCCGCGCGGTGTTCCTGCTGGCGTCGCTGACGCGAAACGTCGGCTACCAGACGGGGAACGTCGGCTCCTACTCCGGGAACTACCGGATGGCGTACTTCAACGGCGTCGGTCAGTACGCCAACGAGGACCCGTTCGACGTCGAACTCGATCCCGAGGAGCCGGCCAGGACCGAGAAGCGCTGGGACGCCCACTCGGCGCACTTCTATACGAACCTCGATAAGCCGCTGAAGGTCGACGGCGAGTACTTCCAGGGCGACTCGCACATGCACACGCCCACGAAGTCGATCTGGGTGTCGGGGTCGAACTCCATCCTCGGCAACGCGAAGGGGACCTACAAGATCATCGAGAAGGCCCTTCGCACCGGGAAGATCGAGGCCTTCTTCACCAACGAGTGGTGGTGGTCGATGACCTGCGAGTACTCCGACATCGTCTTCCCGGCGGACTCGTGGGCCGAACACCACGTCCACGATATCACCGCCTCCGTCACGAACCCGTTCATCACGACGATGCCGGAGACGGAGATCGACCGGATCTACAACACCTTAAACGACACCCAACACTACAAGGGCGTCGCCGAGAAGCTCGCCGAACTCACCGGCGACAGTCGCTTCGAGGACTACTGGGCGTTCATCGACGAGGAAGAGTACCAGGCCAAGCCGTACATCCAGCGTATCTTCGACCACTCGAACGCCGTCAAGGGCTACGACATCGAGGACTTACTCGAGGACGCCCGCGAGGGGACGCCGGCGATCATCATGACCCGGACCTACCCCAAGCACGTCGGCAACGAGCAGACACAGGACTCCCAGCCCTGGTACACGAAGACCGGCCGCCTCGAGTTCTTCCGCGAGGAAGCGGAGTTCGCCGAGGCCGGCGAACACATCCCCCTCCACCGGGAGCCGATGGACGCGACGCCCTACGAGCCGAACGTCATCGTCGACGACAGCGACAGTCCCGTGGTCGCGCCCGAGACGCCGGACGACCGCGGCTGGGATAGCCAGGAGAAGGCCCGCGACACCAACGACCGACAGGTCCGCAACGTCGTGAAGTCGCCGTCGGAACTGACCGACTCCAGCCACCCGCTGACCGACCTCGACGAAGGCTACGACTACGTCTACATGACGCCGAAGTACCGCCACGGGACCCACACCTTCGGGGCCGACCTCGAGGAGATGGCGGTCTGGTGGAGCAACTACGGCGACCAGGGTCGCAAGACGGAGCGCGATACCTTCGACAAGCGAAAGCCGTACATCGGCGAGGGGTACGTCGAGATGAATCCCAAGGACGCCCGCGAGGAGGACTTACAGGACGGCGACTACGTGTGGGTCGACGCCGACCCCTCCGACCGTCCGTTCCCGGGCTACGACCCCGACGACGAGGAGACCGAGTACACGCGGGCGATGATGCGGATCCGCTACCAGCCGAGCATTCCGCGGGGGGTCACCCGCAGCTGGATGAACGTGACCCAGACCTCCCACAAGTCCTACAAGGCCCAGCAGGAGCGCGAGGACGGGAAGGCCCAGTCCGAGGACACGAACTACGTGTCGATGTACCGCAGCGGCGGCCACCAGTCGATGACCTCGACGTGGCTGCGCCGGACCTGGCTGACCGACTCGATGCCCCGCAAGGACATGCTCGGACAGAACATGGACGTTGGCTTCGAGCCCGACGTCCACGCCGCCAACGGCGCGCCCAAGGAGTCGTTCGTCAAGATCGAGAAGGCCGAAGACGGCGGTGTGAACGAGGACGGCGAGCCCGAGGGCAACTGGCGACCAGTCGACGAGGGCGTCCGGCCGACCCAGGAGAACGACCGGATGAAACAGTACCTAGAGGGCGGTTTCACGAGCGAATCAGACTGAGGTAACTCACAATGGCAGAAGTTTACAATTGGCAGATCGGCCGCGAGATGGACTACCCCTACACGGAAGCGCGTCCGGAGAAACAGTGGGGGGCAGTGTTCGACCTGAACAAGTGTATCGCGTGCCAGACGTGCTCGCTGTCGTGTAAGACGACCTGGACCAACAACGAGGGCCAGGAGCACATGTTCTGGAACAACGTCGAGACCAAGCCCTACGGCTCCTACCCGCTGCAGTGGGACGTCGAGATTCTTGACCGACTGGGGGTCCAGGAGTGGGGCTCGGACGGCGTCTACGAGGGCAAGACGATCTTCGAGGCCCGCGACTTCGACTGGGAGTCGATGGCGATCGACGACGATCCGGAGACCATGCACAGCGAGGGGATCGAAGGCTTCCGTCCCGACGACGAGGACTGGGCCCAGCCGAACCTCGGCGAGGACGAGCCGACCGGCCAGGAGGTCGAATCGGACACCCACATCGATGAGGACCACCACCCGACGTGGTTCTTCTACCTCCCGCGGGTCTGCAACCACTGCACGTTCGCGGCCTGCGCCGGCGGCTGTCCCGTGCAGGCGATCTACAAGCGCCAGGAGGACGGTATCGTCCTGCTCGACGAGGACAGCTGTCAGGCCTTCCAGGAGTGTGTCCGGGCCTGTCCCTACGGGAAGTCGATCTACAACTCGGTCGCGCAGAACTCCCAGAAGTGCGTCGGCTGCTACCCGAAGGTCGAGCAGGGACTCGTCCCGCAGTGTTTCGAAAACTGTCTCGGCAAGATCCGGATGCACGGCTGGGTCAACACCCCCGAGAACGCTAACACCGCCGCGCCCGTCGACTACATGGTCCACGACGCCGAGGTCGCGCTCCCGCTGTACCCGCAGCTGGGACTCGAGCCCAACGTCTACTACATCCCGCCGATCAACGTCCCGACGGACTACTTGGAGCAGATGTTCGGCCCGCGCGTCGAGCAGGCCCAGGAGACCTACCGGAAGGCCCGCCGTGGCGACGAGGAGTACCGCAAGCTCCGCGGCGCCTTGCATCTGATGGGATCGACTGAGTGGCGCATCGAGGAGTTCGAAGTGACTGACGAGGAAGCGATCGGCTACGACCAGAACGGCCACACGGTCGCCCGCGTCCCGATGGAGGAACCGACCTACCAGCGCGACCGCTTCGACAGCCAACACGACGCCTACCGGCTCGACATCGCGTAACGACCCGAACCCACCCAGATTCACACCAATGTCACGACCAGACCACCACGTCCACCGCGCGCGACTGTACAAGCTCGTGTCGATGGCGTTCGACCGGCCGACCGACGACCTCCGCGAGGCGCTGCGCTCCGCCGAGTTCGACGAGCAACTCGTCGAGTCCGCCGCGGCGATCGGCGACGACGACCTCCGCGAGCACGCCGAGACGGTCGCCGACCTGAGTCCGGACGGCGCCGACGAGATCGAGGACTGCTACTCGACGTACGCCGCGCTGTTCGGCTTCGAGCAGGGCGGCGAGATCCAGCAGTACGAGGTCGAGTACGGCTCGGGCTCGCTCGTGACGAACACGGACACGCTCGCCGACATCGCCGGCTTCTACGGCGCGTTCGACCTGGACCTCGAGGACGGCAACCGCGAGCGGGTCGACCACCTCTGTATCGAACTCGAGTTCGTCTCCCACCTGGCCTTACAGACGGCCTACCTCGGGAAGACCGGCGACGAGAAGGGCGTCGAGATCGTCTCGAACGCCCAGGCGGACTTCCTCGAGGACCACCTCGGGCGCTGGGTCCCGAGGTTCCGCAAGACGGTCCGCGACGACGCAGACGACCCGTTCTATCGGGCGCTCGCGGATCTCGTGGTGGCGCTGGTCGAGGCCGACGCCGACCGGTTCGGGATCGAACCGGACGTCTTCCCCGAGGTGCCGCCGTCCCCGACCGAGGGGCTCACCGGCGGCGGTGATGGCGACTTCCGGTGTGGAACCTGCGGCTCGAACGGATCGCAGACCTCCGCCCCCTCGCCCGGCAACGCCGAGATGCCGATGGGCGACCGCGACGGTCCGTACTGACGGCGACAGCGGCCTCGCAGCGGGCGTTCGTCGAGAAGAGTCGTCGACCGACCGGTCTCGAGTAGCAGCGCCGTTACGCCGTGACCTCCACCCGTCTCGTGCCACAGTTCGGGTGATCGCTACCGTCGCTGCCATCGCCACCGTAGACCAGGACGACAGCACCCGCGGCGGGCGTCAGCGGTCGAACGAGTCTTCCGTTCGTCCCTCGAAGCGGCCGTACCAGAGATGAGTCAGGAGCCACCGTTTCGCGTCGTTTGTCTCGCCGGCCCGAGCGATTCGGGGAAGACCACGCTCGTCGAACGGCTCGTACCGCGACTGGCTGATCACGGCCGCGTCGCGACAGTCAAGTCGATCCACCACGACATCGAGATCGACACGCCGGGCGCCGACACCCACCGCCACCGGACCGCGGGCGCCGAGACGGTCGTCGGCGTCACCCCCGAACTCACGTTCGACGTCACTACTCGCGGCAAGCGCGATCCGCCGGACCGGCCCGACGGTGATGCCTTACTTGAGGGCGAGGCCGACGATCCGGAACTGCGAGCGCTCGCGGAGACGCTCGAGCGCCTCGAGGCGCGGGGCTACGCGTTCGTCGTCGTCGAGGGCTTCTCGGCGGCTCCGCTGCCGACGGTTCTCGTTGGCGACCGCGACCCGAGCGCCGTTGGCGGCCCCGTCGTCGGCCGCGGCGCGGACGACCTCGAAACGATCGTCGAGACGATTCGCGGACTCGATCCGCTCGTCAACCGCGGGTAACCGAGTTTCCGTCCGCCGGCCGACGGGGGCGAACGGAGCCGGACCGTCGATCGAGCTACCGTCACCGCGGATCGACGAACCGCCATCCGATGGAGAAACCAATTTCGGTTATGTTCCCGCAAAATAGGAACTGAAACCAATTATATTGATGGCCGGGTTCGAGTGAGACGTATAATGACTCGCGTTGACGACCCCCGGACGGAACGCGGTGTCGGATCGCCCGACGGCAGTCGCCGGGCGTTTCTCGCGGCCGCGAGCGCGACGGCGGCAGGCATCGTTGGGACGGCCGGCTGTCTCGGCACGGCCGACCGCGTGCGGGTTCTCTCGGCCGGGAGCCTCGCCGTCGCGCTCGAGGAGACGGTTGGTCCGGCCTTCGAGTCCGAGACGGGGCGCAGCTATCAGGGCGAGTACCACGGGTCGACCGTCGTGATGCGGATGATCGAGGAGGGGACCAAACACCCGGACGTGGTCGTCAGCGCCGATACCGAACTGTTGCGGGACCGGCTCTACCCCGAGCGGACGGACTGGGACGTCGAGTTCGCCGCCAACGAGGTTGGCATCGCCTACGATCCCGACACGGCCCTCGGCGGCCGACTCGCGGGGGACGAGCCGTGGTACGAGGTCATCGTCGACGCCGGTGCGGACGACCTCGCGATCAGCGATCCCGACCTGGACCCGCTCGGCTACCGGGCCGCCCAGCTGTTCGAACTCGCCGAGCGTCGACACGATCTCGAGGGGTTTCGCGAGGCAATGCTCGATACCGCCTCCCGCGAGCCCGACGAGTCGAAGCTGCTGACCGGCGTCGAAGCCGGAAATCGCGCCTGTGCGATCGCCTACCGGAACATGGCCGTCGATCACGACGTGTCGTTTCTCGAGTTGCCCGACGCGTACAACTTCGGGGATCCAACCCACGCCGAGACGTACGCGACGGCGACGTACACGACCGACGAGGGGTACACGGCACGAGGTCGACCAGCGATCTATAGCGCCACGGTTCGAGCCGACGCCGACAACCCCGACGCCGGCCGGGAATTCGTCGACTTCCTGCTCGAGGAGTCCGCGCTACTCGAGAAACGGGGACTGCGCGTCGTCGACACGCTCCCGCGATCGAACGGGGACGTGCCGGAGGCGATCGAGCCGTGACCGATACCGGTGCGCGGACGGACGATGCGAACTCGCGATTCAGAAGCGGTCTCGAGCGCCTGAACGGCGGGATGGCCGTCCCGGCGCTGCTGGGCGCGGTGTTGCTCGCGTACTTCGTCGTCCCGTTCGCCGTGTTCTTCGCGCAGGTGGGTTCGGTCGACGTGATCGGCGGCCTCGCCGATCCCGCCACGCAAGATGCGATCAGGACGTCGCTGGTGACGGCACCGATCTCGACGGCCATCGCGACCATCTTCGGCGTCCCGCTCGCCTACGTCCTCTCGCGGGCCAGCTTTCGCGGTAAGCGCCTCCTCGAGGCCGCCGTCTTGCTCCCGCTGGTCCTGCCGCCGATCGTCGGCGGCGTGATGCTGCTGACCGTCGTCGGCCGGTACACGCCGATCGGTTCGACCGCAGCGGCCCTCGGCGTTCCGCTGACCGACAGCTACGCTGGCGTAGTCCTCGCCCAGACGTTCGTAGCCGCGCCGTTTCTCGTCGTCACCGTCCGCGCCGGCTTCGACGACGTCGATCCGCGCGTCGAGGAGGCCGCCCGGACGCTGGGGTACGGGCGCCTCGAGACGGTCCGCCTGGTCTCGTTGCCGCTGGCGCGAAATGCCATCGCCGCGGGGATCGTCCTCACGTTCGTGCGGGCACTCGGCGAGTTCGGCGCCACGATGATGGTCGCGTACAACCCGCGGACGATGCCGACGCGCATCGACGTCTTGCGGATCGCCCGCGGTCTCGAGGCGATCGTCCCGATCGCGCTGGCGCTACTGATCAGTACGGTCGTCGTGGTCGCGCTGGTTCAGGCGCTCGTCGGGTCAGTGCGGCGGTATTGACGACGAGCCGATAATAGGAGATGAAAGAGCTGCTTGCAGCACATATCATATATCCTGTAATTCGGCTTCATCACCGCTAATTTCTTTGGAAATGGGGTTATTGGGATCCCCGTAGTACCCAACGTTGAACTCATGACATCGATCGCAGACATCGAGATTCCGGCCGACGGAACCGGAACCGGCGAGCTGTTCGAGGCGGTCCCCTCACTGACCTGTGAAATGGAGCGCGTGATCGCCTCGAGCGGTCACGGCCTCTGGCTGTCGGGCCCGTCTCAGGAGGATATCGAGACGGCGCTGGACGACGCTTCGGCAATCGGTTCCTACACGTTGATCAACAGTGAGGACGACCGGTGGCTCTACGACATGGAATTCGAACCGGACACCATCGACATCTTCGAGCTGATCCTCGAGAAGAGCGGCACGGTACTGAGCGCCTCAGCCTCGAGCGGCACGTGGCTGCTGAGCATTCGGTTCGCCGACCGCGAGAGCGTGAGCTCGCTCTACGACCGGTTCGACGAAGCCGGCGTCACGCCGACGATCGTCCGCCTGTTCGATCTCGCCGAAGAGACGAAGAGCCAGTGCGGCCTCACCGCCCGGCAGTACGAGACCCTCGTCGCGGCCATCGATCACGGCTACTTCGAGATCCCCCGCGAGGTCTCGATGCAGGAACTGTCGGAAGAGCTCGGAATCTCCCACCAGGCGCTCTCCGAGCGGCTGCGCCGAGCGTATCGCGCGCTCGTCACCTCCGAACTGAACGTCTCCGAGGACGAGACCGTGGCCCCGCCGGTGCCCACAAACTGAGCAGGTCATACTGCCGGCTGACTCGCGGTTCCGCCGGCTGCTCCCGGTGGCACTCGATGTTTTCGCATCAGCATCACACGGTTTTCGCCGTTTGACCGGCAGAGCGTCCGACGTCGCTCGAGCCCCTCGCGAAGCCAGCCTCTCGAGCGGTGGTGCCGTCTCGCAATCTCGGCCGCTCACACGTGACGGAGTACCAACTACTGTTATAGCACCGGCGGCCGATTCTCGAGTATGCACGTCGACAGCGACGACGATATCCTCCGGATCGCGTTCGACCGACCAGCGGCGCTCAACGCCGTGACGAAAGAGATTGCCGCGACGTTGGCCGACACGATCGAGGACGCCTCGCCCGACGAGTACGACGCAATCGTCCTCACCGGCGAGGGCGAGGCCTTCAGTGCCGGCGGCGACCTCGAGGCGCTGGCCGAACAGCCGGCGTCGGCCCGCGAGGCGTATACGGAGGTCGAGGAGAGCTTCGGTCGCGTCGTCGAGGCGATGCTCGAGTGTCCCGTGCCGATCGTCGCGAAGGTCAACGGCGACGCCATCGGCGCCGGGTTGTCGATCGTCGCCCTAGCGGATATCGCCTACGCCGCCGCCGACGCGACCTTCTCCTGTGCGTTCGTTCGGATCGGCCTCGTTCCCGACACCGGCGGGACGTTCATGCTCCCCCACATCGTCGGCCTCAGAGCCGCCAAGAAGCTCGCGTTCACCGGCGAGTTCTTCGACGCCGAGCGGGCAGCCGACCTCGACCTGATCAACGAGGCGGTTCCACCCGAGGACCTCGACGACCGGGTCGACGAGACCCTCGAGCAACTCCGCAAGCGCCCGACGGAGATTATCGGCCTGATGAAAGGAGCCATGCACGAGAACATGGCTCGCCACTGGTCGGAGGCGTTAGACCACGAGAACCTGCTGCAGGTTCAGGCGCGTACCTCCAACGCCCACGCGGAGGGTGTTGCCGCCTTCCTCGAGGACCGAGAGCCGGAGTTCGACGCCTGAGGGCGGGTTCGCTCGTCCGTCACCGAAGACTGTCACGACTCGAACCGCAAGCCACCGCAAGCACCACTGTCATCCTTTTCTTTGGTGTCTAGTTTATTGCAATGTCCCCACAGTTTACCGACGACGACATCGGCAAGACAGTCGTCAACGCGAACGGCGAGGAGGTCGGTCTGATCGCGGACGTCGAACACGGTACCGCACACGTCGAACCGGATCCGGGAATTACGGACACGATCAAGGCCAAACTCGGCTGGGGCGGGTCCGACGAGGACACCTACCCGCTCCAGGAGGGCTCGGTCGCTCGCGTCACCGGCGACTCGGTCCGCCTCGAGAGCGATCTCTCCGGCAGCGCCGGCGGCGGTGCGACCAGCGCTGGCGGAACGACGGATATGGACACGGACCGAACCACGACGAGCGACACGGCGGTCGGCGCATCCGAAACGGATTCCGGCGCCGGAACGCCCGGCACAGACAGGGGTACCGATCGCGGCGACGACGACCTGATCGGTGACGACAATGACCGCAGATCAGACGATGACGGCCTCATCGGCGACGATAACGATGACGACTCGTTGATCGGTGATGACAATGACCGCAGATCAGACGATGACGGCCTCATCGGCGACGACAACGATGACGACTCGTTGATCGGTGACGACAATGACCGCAGATCAGACGATGACGGCCTTATCGGCGACGATAACGACGACGATTCGCTGATCGGCGACGACAACGATCGACGTACCGACGACACAGATCGTCGTACCGACGACGACTCGCTGATCGGCGACGACGATGATGACGATCTCATCGGCGACGATGACGACGATGACTCGCTGCTGGGCGACGACAACGACCGAGACTCCGACAACGACACTCGCTAGCCGCCCCCGCCCGACCCATCCTCGCTGAGCCCTCGCGGTCGATCCTCGAGTCGTACCGTTTTTCCGGCCCCTCTCGCCACTGGGGACCCGCTCCGTCGATCGCCCGCCGCGGTGGCGTCACCGCGCCGGCGCTCGAGCAAACCGGGACTCGCGACCGCTATCGCTATTCCTCCGCCTCCTCGAGCGATTCGTTCTCGGTGTCCTCGGGAGCCTCGTCGTCGCTTCGCTCAGCCGAGAGTGCCATGTCGTCCTGTGGCATCTCGTCGGAATCTGAGCCGCGTTCCGCGTCGGTTGCCGACGGTTCGAACTCGTCAGATCCTCGTGCTCCGAACTCCCCGGTCTGTGACCCGCCCTGGTGGCCCTGATCCTGTGCGGTCGACTGGCGCCGCCGGCCGCGGTCACCGCCGCGCCGGTCGGTGTCGATTCGCTGCGAGTACTGCTCTCGAGACCGGCCCTGCCGGGACTGCGGCTGGCTCGACTGTTCGAACTCGCGACCCCGCTGTCGCTGCTCGTGTCGACCCTGACTCGGCTGGCGAGCGTCCCGTTGAGACGGCTGGGCCTGCGTCCGCTGGTCGGTTCGCTGCGGCGGCTGGTGTCGTCCCTGCTCCTGTTGGGACGGCTGGGTGCCGCGATCTTGCCGGCCGTACTGGCCCTGCATCTCGGACGGACTCTGGGTAGGCGTCGCGGATCGCCGGCCCTGTTCGGTCTCCGTGTCGACGCGTCCCCCCTGTGAGCGCTGGGTCGGTTGCTCGCCTCCGATCGCCTGCTGGGGCTGATGCTGTCCCATCGTTCCGGTGGCCTCGCCGCCGTAGGTCCGCTCCTGGGAAACCCACTCGCCGGTCTCCGGATACTGCTGCTGCGTCGATTGCTGGCCACGACCGCCCGTCTGCTGACCGCCCATCCGTTGCCCTTCCATCTGTTGGCCGCCCATCTGTCGACCGCCCGTTTGCTGGCCGCCCATCTGTCGACCGCCCGCTTGCTGGCCGCCCATCTGTCGACCACCCGCTTGCTGGCCCGACATCCGACCGCCGGTTTCCTGCGCGTTCCACTGGCCGCCCGTCCGACCGCCGGACCGCTGGCCGCCCATCTGCTGTCTGCTCATCTGCTGACCGCCCCTGTCCGACGACTGCATGCCACCGCTCATCCCCTGCTGGCCCATGCCCTGACTCGCGTGCTCCATCTGCTGTCCGGCCCGTTCCATCTGCTGGCCCATCTCCCTCCCCGGCTGGGCGGCGGCTTGCATCCCCTTCTCCATCGCGCGCTCCATCTCCGGCATGACGGCCTCGAGACTCTGCAGATAGCTCTGCATTATCGACTGGGTGAACTGTTGGCCCGGGAACCCCTGCATCATCGACTTCGTCATCTCGAGGCCCTGCTGCTGGGCCGTATCCTGCCACTGCATCGCGCTCAGGGCCATCCGGGCCATGTTCCGCTGGAGATCGATCGCCTGCTCGAGGGCTTCCTGGCCCTGATTCATCGTCGTCTGCTGTAGCCGTTCCGTCGACTCCTGGGTGGACTGCTGGTGATCTGTCATCGTGTACTCGAGGAGTTACTCCTCGCCGGCACGGCGAGGGAAACCGCAATAAAGGGCCTCGTCAGTTCCGCACAGTAGGCCACGACCAACTCCTGAAACAGCGTCGTACGGTCGATCGAGGGCGGGAAACGAAGCGCAACGAGCGCGGCATATCGCCGGATGCGTCGTCCAATAGTGTTATTCCAACATCACTACTGGAGCAGGTGATAATCAGCCACAATAGCGACGACCGGCGCGGTAATGTTCGCTTGGACGGCCCGCTCGAGACCGAGCGAGCGGACTACGAGTCGGAACTCGGTTCGCCGTGGGTGACCCCCTCGCGCTCGTCGGCCCGTCGCCGTCGCAGCGCCGCCCGCGCGTTGCTGGCCTCGTAACCGAAGAAGACGCCGTTGCCGTACGCCTCAGCGACCTCGAGGGCGTGGATCAGGTTGTCGACGTCGACGTTTACCGCGTACAATTCGATATTGAACGGCGTTTCGAGCGCGCTCTCGAACCCCTTCGCGATTGTCTCGAGCCAGTAGGTCGTTTCGTAGGCGGTATCGTAGAGGGGGACGACGAACTCGTCGACGTACTCCTCGAGGGCCTCGAGGTCGATGCCGGCCCGCTCGTAGAGGTGGCCGGGGTAGGGATCGGGGTAGAGGGTCATGTAGACGTCGCCAGGGATGCGGTCGACGGCATCGGCGACGAACTCCGTGATGACGCTCGCGCGCCACTGGCCCCGGTCGTCGTACTCGCTGTCCGCGAAGCGCTGCTCGCAGACGCCGCAGCGACAGTACTCGGCGCGCGGGAAGCCGATATCGTCGAGTCGGACATCCGGGTTCGCCTCGACGCAGTCGTCGATGATCTCGAACAGCCCCTCGCGGTAATCCTCCCGGCAGGGGCAGATGTAGGCCCAGTCGAAGTACTCCCGCTCGCGGTCGGCCGGACGACCCATGTCGTCAACAGGGACCAGCGACGGGTCGGCGTCCGCGGCGGCGTTGTCGCCGAAACAGGAGACCATATTTACGCCGTCCTCGATGGGTTCGGCGGACCGGCCGGTCACGTCTTTGACCTCGTAGAAACCGCGGTCGAACTCCGGCCAGCGGACCTCTTCAGCGTTACGCGTGACGACGCCGTACATAGCTCAGCGTACGGCGCCGTTCCTGTAAGCCGTTCGGATTCGAACGGGAACCGAGCCGACGAGTCATCGGCTCAGAGAGGAACCGTCGGCGGTCGCCGAGCGACGACCGCCGACTCGCCCTCGAGCGGTAAACGGGTGTTATTCGGCCGGTTCGTACTCGATTTCCTCGATATCGACGTCAGAAGAGCCGCTGCTGACGACTTTCCAGAGGACGACGATAGCGAACAGGGCAACCAGGAGCTTCACTGTACGGGACATGTACAGTCTACCGGTCGCCCGGCTACCACTTAGATATTCTGGATGACTCTCTAGAAACGAAGAAATGATTGCCGGTTCTAGCGAATCGTCGCCGTTCGCGGAGTCGCCGGAAGCGGGCTCAAGTGTCGATTAGCGAGGCGATCTCGTCCCGGACGATCGTGCCGCAGTAGTCACACCGAACGCCGTCTTCGAGCACCTCGAATCGGGAGTCGACCGGTTCGCCGCTGGTCGTGATACAGCCGGCGTTCGGACAGGACAGCACGCCCTCGACGATCTCCGGCGGCTCGACGCGGTGTTTCTCGATCACTTCGTAGTCGCGGACGATGTTGATCGTCGCGTCCGGCGCGATCAGCGAAAGAACGTCGACCTCGTCCTGGCTAAGTTCCCGACCCTCGACCTTCACGATGTCCTTGCGCGCGAGTCGGTCCGACGGGACGTTCATGCCGACGGAAACCTCCTCGCCTTCGCTGCCGTCGATGCCGAGGATCGCTAGCACGTTCAGCGCCTGCCCCCCGCGGACGTGGTCGATCACGGTCCCGCTTCGGATCTTGCTGACTCGCAGTTCGTGATCGTCACCGTCGTGGTGATTGTGGTCGTCACTCATCAGACTCACCTCCGCGTCGGTCGGCCGCCCCGTCGTCGCTCAAGAGCAGATCCAGCAGCGCCATCCGGACCGGCACGCCGTTGTGGGCCTGCTCGAAGTAGGCCGCGTGGTCGGTCTCGTCGATCTCCGGCGCGATCTCGTCGACGCGGGGCAGCGGGTGCATGATAGTCAGATCGTCGCCGGCCGCCTCGAGCGTCTCGGTTCCGATCTGGTACTCGCCGGCGACCTTCTGGTACTCCTGCTCGTCGGGGAACCGCTCGCGCTGGATCCGGGTGACGTAGAGGACGTCCAGCGACGGGAGGACCTCCTCGAGTGACTCGTGTTCGCGGATACCAGCACCGCCGTCTTCCTGGTGAAGGTCGTAGACGACCTCGCGGGGCAGTCGGAGGCTCTCCGGGCTGATGAAGTGTTGCTGGGCGTCGAAGTTCGTCAGCGCGTGGGCCAGCGAGTGGACGGTTCGTCCGTACTTCAGATCGCCCAT
The DNA here is from genome assembly GCF_003977755.1 of Haloterrigena salifodinae. Taxonomy (NCBI): domain Archaea; kingdom Methanobacteriati; phylum Methanobacteriota; class Halobacteria; order Halobacteriales; family Natrialbaceae; genus Haloterrigena; species Haloterrigena salifodinae. Next base: position 226,994 of record NZ_RQWN01000005.1, on the reverse strand, counting down.
GATCCCGATCGTGAGGTCGTCCAGCCCGGCGTTCTCCCGGATCGTATAGAGGTCGAGCATCGTCTGGCTCGGGTGGTGGCCCGCCCCGTCGCCCGCGTTGACCAGCGGGACGTCGACGAACTCGCTGGCCATCGTCGCCGACCCCTGTTTCGGGTGTCGTAGGACGAGCGCGTCGGTGTACCCCTCGATGACCCGGACGGTGTCGGCGAGCGTCTCCCCCTTCTTGACGCTCGAGGACTCAACCGATCCCATGTCGACGACGTCGCCGCCGAGGCGTTTCATCGCGGTCTCGAAGCTCATCTTCGTTCGCGTGCTCGGTTCGAAAAAGAGGAGGCCGAGCAACGTGTTCGTGTGCCGGTCGGCGACGGCCGACGGGTCGGCGTCGATCTCGGCCGCGCGGTCGAGGATGGTTTCGATATCCTCCCGCGTAAGTTGTTTGCTCGTGATGAGGTGATCGTGGCGCATTCGTTCGTGTTGGGACCTGCCTCCACCTTGAATCTCTCCCTTCGGCGACGACGCCGCGAACCGAACCGATCGTGCAACAGTCTCTCGATCGCGAACTAAACGGAAGCCAAAGAGTTATGCGGGCGCTTCGGTAATTGGTTTCAATTGTATGGTCGGTCGGCTGGACACCGGGATCGACGTGCTGGATCGAAAGCTCGACGGTGGGCTCCCACCGGGGTGTATCGTCGCGTATACCGCCGATCCGGCCAGCCAGTCGGAGCTGCTCCTCTACGAGCTCACCGCCGCCCGCGGTACACTCTATCTCACGACCGAGCGTTCCGACGACGCCGTCCGTCACGCGATCGAGAGCTCCCCCTCGGAGGTCGGCAGCCCGACCGTCCGCCACGTCACCGGCGACGCCCCCCTCGAGGAGGCGACCCGGCTCATCGGCGCGCTCCCGGACGGTGCGAACCTCATCATCGACACGATGGACATCCTCGAGCGGACCGACACTGACGACTACGTCGCGTTTCTCAACGACCTCAAATCCCAGATGCTCGAGACCGGCTCGATCGCCGTCCTCCACTGTCTGAAAGGTGGCGACGAGCCGGCGAACCGATCACGGACGTACCACACCGCCGACGCCGTCTTCGACCTCCGGACTGAAATCGCCGGCACGGACCTCGAGAACCACCTCACGGTCCCCAAGTTCCGCGGCGGCAGCCAGCCGACCGAGGCGATCAAGCTCGAGTTGACCGAGGAAGTAGCGATCGACACGAGTCGGGACATCGCGTGATCGGGGGCCGAACGCGGCGGGGCCAGTCGTCCGCTACACCGCCTGTTCGGGCGGCGTGAACGGCGTGATCGCGACCGTCCGCTCGGTCACTGTCGCCGTTCGCAGAATGTACGCGAACAGCAGCGCGGGGAACGAGCCCACCGCCGCGGCGATCGGAAACACGATCCGCTGGAGCGGTCGCCCGAACGTCGGCCCCGACAGCCCGGCCAACGAGAACAGCATTCCGAGAGCGACGGCGACGGCTGGAACCCCGGCGTAGAGGAGGTTCCGGGAGAGTCGAGAGAGCTCGATCTGCAGGTAGACCGACTTGAAGTACTGACGCGCGATGTCAATCTCTCGTAGCCGATCGAGCAGGTCGTCGATCGTGGCGTCGGTCTCGTCGGACAGCGCGTCGTCGTGGCTCCGCCGGCACGGGCCGGTTCGTGACCGACTCGACCACCTCGCGGTAGTCAGCGGTCTCCTCGATTTCGGACTCGAGTTCGCCCGGCGACTTCAGCTCCCGTGAGAGCAACAGCTGATTGATCGAGACGACGACCGTGATCAGCGTGAAGTTCCCCGAGATCAGCCCGCTGAATGCGTCGAACAGCGACTGGGGGTCGGCCAGCGGCGCGAGGTTGCTGATCGTGAGGGACAGCAACGCCAGCGCGAACGCGGCAGCGAGAACCGCCGCGAGCAGGAACCGATTGCCGTCGAGCAGGATCCACTGTTTTAGATCGTCGATCCCGATGCCGGAGACCGGGTTCGCGTCGCTCTCGCCAGTCGAATCGACCATCCGTCGATGACGCGGTACGGGCCTGCGGGCGAAAAATCCGATCCGCGCACGTGCACGTCCGGGTATCGATCAGGGACCGCAAAACGACGGTCGGTTACGGCGCGATACGAAATCGAGAGCGGACGAGCGGTTACTCCTCGGCGCCTTCGAGCTCTTCGACGATCTCGTCGGCGTCGACGTCGGCGTCCTCGAGGGCCTCCTCGATGTCGCCGCCGCCCATGCCGCCCATACCGCCCATCATGCCGCCCATTCCGCCCATGCCCATGCCGTCGATGACTTCCTGGACGATGACGCGGTCGACGCCGATCTGGTCGATGATCTGCTGACCGATCTGCTGTTTGCCCATCATCCACTGCTGGTTCATCGTCATCTGGGGCGTGGCCTCGAGGTAGAGCGTCTCTTTCTCGACGGTTTCGGTCTCGAACTCGGGTTCGGCGTCCTCGTCGTCCTCGTCGGGCTCGACGGGGACCTCTTCCTCGACCTCGTCCGTCTCGATCCAGAGCTCGGGCTCCATCCCGAGGAACATCTCGAACAGGCCGGCGGCCTGCTTTTCGCGGTCGTCGACCTCGCCGAGAATCTCGTACTCGTACTCGACGTCCTCGCCGGCCAGCGGGTGGTTGAAGTCGACGCGGGCGCGGCCGCCGATGATCGTGCTGATGTAGCCCTGCTCGCCCTCGATCTGGACGTTCGCACCGGGGTAGCGGTCGTCCTCGTCGATCTTCTCGGCGCTGACGGTCTGGACGTCGTCGGGGTCGTACTCGCCGAAGGCCTCCTCGGCGGACACGGTTACGGTCCCCTCGTCACCGGGCTCGGAGCCGATGATGTCGTCTTCGACGGCGCCGAAGATGTGGCCCTCGCCGAGGACGATCGTCCGCGGCTTGAACTCCTGACCCTGGTCGTCGACACCCTCTTCTTCGGCGACCTCGGGATCGGTCGTGTCGACCAGCTGGTCGCCGTCAGCGGTGTACGCGGTATATTCTAGTTCGACGAAGTCGCCCTCCTGAAGCCCCTCGGCCTCGTCGGCGCCTTCGTCTGTTGCTTCTGCTTCGACGTCATCGGCCTGCTCCTCGAGCTCGGCCTCCTGTTCCTCGGTCATACGTTGTACGTCCCGCCGTCTACATTTAAGGACGACGCTTTTGCGCGAGGAGGAGAACGACCGATACTTACGGCCGGTCCGCGTGCGCTCACCCATGTACGAGGTCGAAGTGAAGGTCTCCGCGGATCTCGAGGCCGTCCGGGACCGCCTCGAGGATCTCGGCGCGACCCGAAAGCGGACCGTCGTGCAGGCGGATACGTACTACGACGCGCCCCACCGGTCGTTCCCCGAGACCGACGAGGCGCTGCGCATCCGGCGGGAGTCGTCCGACGACGGCGACGAGAGCCGGATCACCTACAAGGGGCCGCTGCTGGACGACGAGTCAAAGAGCCGCGAGGAGTTCGAGACCGGCGTCGACGACGGCGAGACGATGGACGCCGTCCTGACGAGCCTCGGCTTCGAGGCGGCCGCGACGGTCCGCAAGGAACGCGAGCGCTACTGGCTCGAGGGGTACACCGTTACCCTCGACGCGGTCGACGACGTCGGCGAGTACGTCGAGGTCGAGACCGAGGTCACCGAGGAGAACGATCTCGAGTCGGCCCGCGAGGGCGCCTACGACGTTCTCGAGCGACTCGACCTCGACCCTGACGACCAACTCAGGACCTCGTATCTGGGACTATTGCTCGAGTCCTGAGTCGACCCGTTTGTGACGGCTGGACGCACGATAACTCCTGACAGTTATGAGCGGGCTGGAGAGTCATATCCGCAAGTTATAGAACGGCGCTCCGCCAATCCCCGGTAATGAGCGAGCGGAACATTCGGGTCGAATCTATCGACCGCCAGGCAGTGGAAGACCAGGAAGTCGAAGTCGTCGAGCGAAAGGGGATCGGCCACCCCGACTCGATCTGCGACGGGGTCGCCGAGGCCGTCGCCGGCGCGCTGGCCCGCGAGTACATCGACCGCGTGGGCGAAGTACTTCACTTCAACACCGACGAGACGCAACTGGTCGCCGGCGAGGCTGCCCCCGCGTTCGGCGGCGGCGAGGTCGTCGACCCTATCTATCTCCTGATTGTCGGCCGCGCGACCAAACACTACGACGGCGAGACCATTCCCGCCGAGACGGTGGCCCTGCGGGCCGCGCGCGACTACCTCTCGGAGACAATCCCGCAACTCGAACTCGGCGAGGACATCGTCGTCGACGTCAAGCTCGGCGAGGGCAGCGGCGACCTCCAGGAGGTCTTCGGGGAGGACGAGGTCTCTGTGCCGATGGCAAACGACACGAGCTACGGCGTCGGCCACGCGCCGCTGACCGAAACCGAGCGGATCGTCCTCGAGGCCGAGCGGCGACTCAACGGGGAGTTCGCCGACGAAAATCCGTACCTGGGGCCCGACGTGAAGATCATGGGCAAACGCGAGGGCGACCGAATCGACGTCACCGTCGCGGCGGCGATGGTCGACGAGTACGTCCCGGACATGGACGCCTACAGCGACTCCGTCGACGAGGTCCAGGCGTACGTCGAGGAGATCGCCGGCGAGTACACCGACCGCGAGGTCGCCGTCCACGTCAACAACGCCGACGACTACGACGAGGGTTCGATCTACCTCACCGTGACAGGCACCTCCGCCGAACAGGGCGACGACGGCTCCGTCGGTCGGGGTAACCGCGCCAACGGCCTGATCACGCCCAACCGATCGATGTCGATGGAGGCGACCAGCGGCAAGAACCCCGTCAACCACATCGGAAAGATCTACAACCTGCTCTCGACGGAGATCGCCGAGTCGGTCGTCGACGACGTCGACGAGATCCGCGACCTGCGCGTGCGCCTGCTCTCCCAGATCGGCCGCCCGATCGACCGGCCCCACGTCGCCGACGTCGAACTGGTCACCGAGGAGGGCGTCGCGGTCGGCGACGTCGAGGGCGACGTCGAGGCGATCGTCGACGAGGAACTCGCCGACGTCACCGAGATCACGCGCCGCGTGATCAACGGCGAACTCTCGACGTTCTGAGCGGTCGAGTACTCTACCCCTTCTCGAACCGAGCGACGAGCCCGTGAGTCGGTCCCCATCGCCGGTTCCGACAGACCCTTCAGACCCAACGCTGTGCGGTTTACGTAGCGTCTTCCGAACGAACAACTCGAGAGCGATCGCCAGTGAAACTTCCCTCCACCGCCGCCGGTTCGAACCGCGTCGTCTTCGCCGTCGTCGCCAGTACCTTCTTCGTCGGCTTCGGCGGCGGCGTGGTCTTTCCGATCCTACCGAACTTGGGCGCGGTGTTGGGAATCTCGCCGTTTCTGGTCGGCCTGATCCTGAGCGCTAACCGGATCACGCGACTTGTGGCCAACGCGCCGGCGGGCGTGCTCATCGACCGCGTCGGCACCCGGACGCCGTTCGTCGCGGGGCTGGCGATCGAGGGACTGGCGACGTTCGGCTACGTCGTCGCCATCGTCTCGTCGTTCCCGGAGGGCTGGTTCATGCTCGCCCGCGTCTGCTGGGGGGTCGGCAGCGCGCTCGTCTTCGCGACCGCCTACACGATCACGGCGGACGTCAGCGAGGCCGACTCGAGGGGAACCAGCATGGGGATCGTCCGCGCGGGCATCACCTTCGGGTTCCCTGCGGGGCTGGTCATGGGTGGCGTCGTCAGCGACGTCTGGGGCAACGTCACGGCGTTCGTCCTCGCGGCCTCCTTCGCCGGCCTCGCGAGCGTCATCGCCTACCTGATCGTCCCCGAGACCCACGTCGAGGGCGAACAGCGCGCGGTCAAACCCTGGGACGTCGAGCGGAGCCTCCCGGCGCTGACGATCGGTCTCGTCAACTTCGGGCTCTACTTCGCGTACATCGGCGTCCTCTTCTCGACGCTGGTGCTCCTGATCGACGCGCGCGCCATCTCCATCTTCGGGCTCGACGCGCAGGGATCCTCGGGGATGCTGATGGCCGTCACCGTGTTGTCGGGATCGGTGTTCACCCTCGGCGGCGGCGCGCTCTCCGACTCGGTCGGCGCGCGCGTCCCCGTCATGCTCGGCTTCCTCGTCACCTCCTGCGTCGGCTTCGCCGTCCTCGCGTTCGGCTCGAGCCTCGAGGTGCTGGTGCTGGCCTGCGTCCTGATCGGCGCCGGACAGGGCGGGGTCGGGGGCCCGCTGACGGCGCTGCTGGCCGACCTCACCCCCGAGGAGCGGGTCGGCCGCGCGATGGGGACGAACAACGTCTTCGGCGACGTCGGCGGCGCACTCGGGCCGCTCGTCTCCTTGCCGCTGATACAGGACCTCGGGTTCGGATTCGACGGGCTCTACGCCGCCAGCGCCGTCATCCCGATGCTCGCGGGAGTCGTCCTCGTCGCGGGAATCTACGTCCACACCGGTCACGTGAGCCCGACCGTCAGCGAGTCGGCGAGTTGAACCGGGCTCGTTCCCCGCGTTCCGCCCTCGAATCCGCGCCTCGTAACCCCCTTATAGGGGCGACCCGCTATCCACGTTCATGTCCCCCCCTGGAGCCGATACTGTCCTCGTTCGTCACGGGGATCTCAACACCAAAAGTAACACCGTCAAGCGGTACATGGTGGACGTCCTCTGCGAGAACCTCGAGGCCCTCCTCGAGGATCGCTCGATCCCAGGCGACGTCGAGCGCAAGTGGAACCGACCGCTGATCCACACGACCGAGGACGCCGTCGAGGCGGCAACCGACGCGGCGACCGACGCCTTCGGCGTCGTCTCGGCCAGCCCCGCCCTGACCGTCAGCACCGAGAAGGAGCGAATCCTCGAGGCGCTGACCGAGGCCGCCCGCGAGTGTTACGACGGCGGCGCGTTCGCGGTCGACGCCCGTCGGGCGAACAAGGACGTCCCCTACAGCAGCGAGGATCTGGCCCGCGAGGGCGGCGACGCCGTCTGGGCCGCCGTCGAGGACGAGTTCGAGCCCGAAGTCGACCTCGACGATCCCGACGTCACCTTCGGCGTCGAAGTCCGCGATAAGTGTACCTACGTCTACCTCGAGAAGCGCTCCGGTCCGGGCGGGCTGCCGCTCGGTTCCCAGGAGCCCGCAGTCGCGCTGGTCAGCGGCGGGATCGACTCGCCGGTCGCGGCCTACGAGATCATGAAGCGGGGGAGCCCGATCGTGCCGGCCTACGTCGACCTCGGCGACTACGGCGGGATCGATCACGAGGCGCGTGCGATGGAAACTGTTCGGCTCCTCTCCGAGTACGCGCCCAATTTCGACATGGACGTCTACCGGATCCCCGGTGGCGAGACGGTCGACCTGCTGGTCCGAGAGATGGACAAGGGGCGGATGCTCTCCCTGCGCCGCTTTTTCTACCGAGCCGCCGAGACGCTGGCCGAGCGTGTCGACGCCCACGGGATCGTCACCGGCGAGGCCGTCGGCCAGAAGTCCAGCCAGACCCTCCAGAACCTCGGCGTCACCAGCCGCGCCGCCGACCTCCCGATCCACCGCCCGCTGCTGACCCGCGACAAGCAGGATATCGTCGCTCAGGCCCGCGATATCGGCACGTTCACCGACTCGACGATCGACGCCGGCTGCAACCGCGTCACGCCCGACCGCGTCGAGACCAACGCCCGCCTCGAGCCGCTGCTCGCACACGAGCCCGACGACCTCCTCGAGCGGGCCGAAGAAGCGGCGAAGCACGCGGACCTGGTCGCGCCCTGACCGCCTCGGTATCGGTCACCGCGTCGCGTTGTAACTCGGCCCCCTCGAGTCGCGTTCCGTTTTCACGCTAGAGTTCGTTGCGCCACATACCGAACGCTCGCCGTTTGCCGTCCGTCCGCGGCTATCGGAGAGCAACAGCTACGGTTCGACCGCCGAACTGGTCCCCATGAGCTCCGTTCTAGAGTTCGCGATCGAGCCCGACGAGTTCGTCCTCGGACCGGCGCTCTCGCGGACGCCCGGTATCGAACTCGAACTCGAGGAGCGGGATCGACTATCGGTTCCAGGACTGGCTGTGCTGTCCGGATTGCGAGGGGAACAGCGACGCGGGGATTCTGGCCTACGAAGCGGATATCGTCATCGAGTGTTACGACTGCGGGATGACCTCCGAGTACACGATCGGACAGGACGTTCCCGCCAGCAATCTCGACACTCGACACCGACGATATCGATCGGTTCACCGACGGACCCGACGACGTGAGCGAACGAAGTCGGTTCGCGGACGACGAACGGTTCTCCGAATCGAACTGAGCGAGGTTGACGACGCGACGAGACCCGCGAGCACCGCGGCGACCCGTCGACCGCGCTCGCCGGAAGGGAGCGAAACCCACATTACACAGACGCACCGACCACAGACTAGTGACTCGCGTCTGTCTCATCGGGGATTCCGACTGCAACCTCCAGTACGAACTCCTCTCCCGGGAGACCTCCCGCGAGGCCCTCGCGACGTACGATCTGCGCCGCCCGTTCGAGAACTCGATTTCCCTGCGGACGGTCAGCGTCGGCGCGGCCGTCTCCCTGCTGAACGACCTGAACTGGTATCTCACCCGGTTCGTCGACACAGCGCTCGTCCAAGAGCCGAGCGTCAGCGAGGACGAGTGGCTCTCGCGAGCGCTCGCGACGGAACTCCGCAACGGCGACCTCGAGCCCGCCGACACCGCCGAGTTCTGCAAGATCTACGGCCTCGAGCGAGTCGGGCCAGATCCCGACGCCGGAGCTGAATCTGCGGACGAGAGCGAGAGTGACGCCGTCGAACCGACGGCGAACGACGCCGAGTCGGACGAGTCGGCGGACGCGGACGAGACGCGCGCCGAGACGACGAGCTGGCGGCTCGTCGAACCACTGTACGTGCGCCGGACCGGCGGCGAACTCCCGACCTACGACCTCCGGGACGTCGACGAGACGCTCGTCGTTCGCCTCACGGAAGCGGAACACTCGCCGTAGCGACGCCACGGCCGAGAACTGAACGCACCGGAACCGGTTTGCTACGCGCCGTCGGCGTCGGAAGCAGACCCGCTCGCTTCGGTCGATTCGCTCGCGCTATCGACGGCGAGCGTTTTCTGAATGGACTCGCCGTCGCTGTCGACGATCGTCACGGACGCGTCCGTCGCGGGCTCGCCGTCGAACGTCGCGCGGACGAGCTGTCCGACGCCGATCAGCTGCTGGCCGCTCAAACGGCCCGATTCTTCGTCCGACTCCCCGCGAACCGCCGCTTCGACGACGAGCGTCGGGTCGCCGTCATCCTCGACGGTCACCGTCTCGAGTGCCAGCTCGTAATCGAGGGACCGCCCCGTCGCCTCGAGGCCGAGCAGGACCGAGTCGTCGAAGGTCGTCTCGTCGACGAACGCGGTGTACCGCTCTCCGTTGAGTTCGCGGTCCGCGAGCCACCCGCGGGCTCGATCGGCGCTGGGAAGCAACGTCGCGTCCGCTTCTCGAGGCTGGTTGTGGTCGAACGAAACGGTGTCGGACGCCTCGAGGCCGTCGTCTTCGCTGGGCGCGTCGCTCGCAGCCGGTTCGGGCTCGCTCTCGTCGGTGTCGACGTCGTCGGTGCCGTCGACGTCGTCCGAGACGTCGGCCTCGTCGAGACAGCCGGCGGAGAGAGTGATCAGTCCGGCGGCCCCGCAGAGGATCGTTCGTCGCGACCGGTCAGTCATTACTCGAGGGGAGACGGGGCTCGGTAAAAGGCATTCGCCAAGGTGAAAGAACGATTTTCGCGTCTCGAACGATTGGGAGTCCGTACGGCGACTCGAGCGAACGAGCGACCGGCCGTTAGTCGAACAGGCCCGTCGAGAGGTAGCGCTCGCCGCTGTCCCAGAAGACCGTGACCACGAGCGGGCAGTCGTCGACCCGGCCTCCGTCGGGCTCGGGCGCGGCCGCCGACTCGTCGAACGCACCCGACACGGTCGGGCAGTCGAGGTCGGGGTCGGCGATCTCGCGGGCGATCCGCTGGGAGACCAGGCTCGTCGCGCCGCTGGACTGGCCGACGAGGACGCCCTCGTCGCGCGCGAGGCGCCGACACTCGTCCTCGGCGTCCTCGAGTTTCACCGTCTCGACGCGGTCAATCAGGTCGAGATCGAGGTTGTCGCTGACGAAACCGGGCCCCATCCCCTGGAAGTTGTCGCTGCCGGATTCGCCGGTCGAGAGGACGGCGTTGCGCGCCGGTTCGACGGCGATGATCTCCATGTCGGGGAACTCCTCGCGGAGCCGCCGGCCGGTGCCGGAGATCGTGCCGCCGGTGCCGACGCCGGCGACGAAGGCGTCGATCTCGCGGTCGCCGACCTGTTCGACGATCTCCTCGCCGGTCGTCTTGTAGTGGGCCTCGGGGTTAGCGGGGTTCTCAAACTGGCCGAGCTGGATCGCGCCCTCGGCCTCGAGTTCGTTCGCTCGAGCGCGGGCGTCCTCCATGTTCCCCTCGACCAACTCGAGTTCGGCGCCGTAGGCGGCCATGACCCGGCGCCGCTCTTCGGACTTGTCCGCCGGCATGACGATCGTCAGGTCGTAGTCGCGGGCGGCCGCGACCAGCGCGAGCCCGATGCCGGTGTTGCCGCTGGTCGGTTCGACGAGCCAGTCACCGGGTTCGATCCGCCCCTCGCGTTCGGCCGCCCGGATCATCTCGCGGGCCGGCCGGTCCTTCGCCGAGCCGCCGGGGTTGAACGATTCGATCTTGGTAGCGATCGTCGCCCCTTCCGGCGAGTCGACCTGGACGAGCGGCGAGCCGATGGTGTCCAGGATGCTGCCTTTCATTGGCAACCCCTAGGAAGTCGATACGTAAACCGGTGCTGGACTCAGGCAGGACGTGCCGGCTATTCGTTCCCGTGACGGAAACACCGTCGTTAAGCCCCCGGACGCGCTATCGGGAAGTATGAGTCTCGAGACCATGGAGCCCAATCCCGCGTGGGACGAGGCCTCCTACGAGGACGCGATCGACACGCTCGAAGCGCACAACGACGAACTGGTGTACAAGGTCTGGGGCGGCGACTGGTGTAAGGACTGCCGGAAACTTCTTCCGGATTTCGGCGCCGCGCTCGATGCCGCGGGCGTCCCCGAGGACCGCATTGACGAAATCGCCGTCGACGAGGACAAGCAGGGTCCCGGCGTCGAGGAGTACGGCGTCGAGTACATCCCGACGGTCGTCGTCGAGAACGACGACGGCGAGGAAGTGACCCGATTCGTCGAGGAGGAGGACCAGCCGCCGGCGATCTGGCTGGCCGACCGCCTCGAGGAAGAACTGCAGTAAGCGATTCAGCTCGTCCCGATTCCGGCCGTTTCGACCCCGTTTCGTAGCGTTCGGACTCGTCCCGACAGCGGCGCGTCTCGTCTCTAAGGGGACCAACACTATCCCCTCCGGCGTCGGACGTGAAACGCTATGGCAGCCGACGCCGACGATCCGGTCTACTACGTGATCAGCGATCTCCATATCGGCGGCGACGAACAGCTGGGCGAGGTCGACTTCCTTCAGGAGTTGCTCGACTTCCTCGAGCGGCTCGCGACGACCGAGGAGGACGCAGAACTCGTCATCAATGGCGACGCGTTCGGGCTGTGGGAGTTCACCGAAGTTGACGGGCCGGCGAAGTTTGACGTTCTGACCGAACGGTACCCCAAACTGTTCGAACAGCTTCGCGAGACGGGCGAATCGATCCCGATCACGCTGTTGCCGGGGAACCACGACAACGAGCTCGCAGCCTACGACGAGTACGCCGAGCGGTTGGCCGCGTACAACGTCGACCTCGTCCAGGCCGAGTCAATCACCCGACCGGTCGGCGAACGGACGATCTACTTCGAACACGGCCACCAGCGCGACCCCAACAATCGGTTCGAGGACTTCGGCAATCCGTACGAGACGCCGATGGGATACTACTACAATACGAACGTCACGAGCAGGGCCGGACGCCTGTCCGAACGGGGGCGGTTCAACTGGTTGAAGGACGTACAGGCGGTGACGCCGACCGAGCGGGTCCCCCGCTGGCTCCTCTCGAAGTACTTCTACCGCGAGATGAACCCCCTCCTGCGGTACGCCGCGATCCCGATCCTTTTGTTGCTCAACATCAGCGTCCTGCTCGCGGTGCTCGCCGGGCTGGACGTGGCCGGCGTCTGGACGATGCCCGTCGAGACGGTGGACGCGGCGCTCGCCCGGCTGGGTCTCGTCGGGGAGGCGGTCCACTTCCTCCTCGTCGTCAACGCGGCGATCGCGGGCGTGTTGGTGCTCGCGGGAATTCCGCTCTACTTTGTCCTCCGCGACGTCGGTAAAACAGTCGATCGGTTCGGCGTGTTCGAGACGGATCTCACCGTCGACCCCGACGAGCCGTACGCGGCGGCCGCCCGCGAGCTGTTCGCCGAGCGGCCGGAGACGGCGGTCTTCTGCTACGGACACACCCACCGCCCGCTGTTGAAGGAGGTCGGCGACGGGGTGCTCGTCAACACCGGGACGTGGCTGAAGCGCCTTCACCGTCGAGACGTCGTCGCGGGGATACTTCCGCCGGTGTTCTACCCGTCCTATCAGCTGTGTGCCGTTCGGATCGCCGCCGAGTCCGACGGCGTGGCCGTCGAGTTCGAGCAGATCGAAAAGGACGATCCGAGCGCGGACGAGATCACCCGCACCGAGCGCCTGCTCACGCTCGGGCGAGCGCCGACGCCAACCCCGCCCGACCGAACGGTCGTCGGCGACGCGGACCTCGAGTCCACGTCCGAGCCGGACGAATGAGCGGGCGGGCGAGCACGCCTCTCGCTCGCACCGTCAGAACGGGCTTTCGTCTTCCTCGAGCGATTCCGCTCCCGAGGTCTCGACCGCCGCGTTATCACCCAGCCACTCGAGGGCGTCCTCGACGTCGTGGGTCGGCGGCGAGCACGTCCGATCGCGACAGACGTACAGCGTCGGCTCGCCGTCGCGGGCCTCGCGACCGTCCCAGATCGGCGGCGCCTCGTCGAGCCCCAGTCGGCCGAGCCAGTCCTCGAGTCCCTCTTCAGTCGGCGGTCGGAGCGCGAACAGCCGATCGGGGTGGTACTCGTCGGCGAACCGATCGCGCCACCCGTCGGGCAATTCGTCGGCCGCGACGGTGACTTCGAGCGCCCCCGCTTCGAGGCGATCGGCGGCCAGACACAGCGAGGCGTGCTCCATGGAGTTGGCCTCGATCTTGTTCGCGTGGGTCTCGAGGACCGTCGCGGCGATGCGCTCGAGGTCGTCTTCCGCGAACTCGTCGAGCGCGAGCAGCGTCTCGACCGCGACGCCGGCCGCCGACGGCGTCGACTGGTCGGTGAGTTCCTGCGGGCGCGTCACGAGCGACTCGCCGCTCTCGGGGGTGAAGTAGATGGTCCCCTGATCTTCATCCCAGAACTCGTCCTCGATGGTGCGAGCCAGATCGAGCGCGAACGCGAGATGGTCGACGTCGCCGGTGGCCTGATAGCAGCCGAGGGCCCCGCGAGCGAGGAAAGCGTAGTCCTCGAGGTAGCCGTCGACCTTGACGTCTCCGTCTTTGTAGCGCCGGTTGAGTCGCTGTTCCTCCGCGTCCCAAAGTCGATCCCGAACGAACTCGAGGGCGTCGACGGCCTGCTCGGCGTACTCGTCGTTCCCGAGGACGAGCGCGGCCTCCGTGCACGCGTTGATCATGAGGCCGTTCCAGCCGGCCAGCACCTTCTCGTCGCGGTTGGGGCGCGGGCGCTGTTCTCGGGCCTCGAACAGCCGCTCGCGGGCGTCCTCGAGCTGGTCTTCGATCTCGTCTTCTGCGAGGTCGTACTCGTTGGCCAGCGACTCGAGCGAGCGCACGCGGTTGGGCTGGTTCTGCCCCTCGAAGTTGCCAGACTCGGTGATGTCGTAGCGAGCACAGAAGAGGTCAGCAGTGGTCTCATCCTCGAGGACCTCGCGGACCTCGTCGGGCGTCCAGACGTAGAACGCCCCCTCCTCGCGCTCGCCGGTCTCGGGGTCCTCGCTCTGGGCGTCGAGCGTACTGAAGAAGCCGCCCTCGTCGTGGGTGAGTTCGCGCTCGAGGAAGTCGAGCGTTTCCGCGACGACCTCGGCGTAGCGCTCCTCGCCGGTGAGCTGGTAGCCGGCGAGGAATGCCCGCGGAATCTCGGCGTTGTCGTACAGCATCTTCTCGAAGTGAGGGACCGTCCAGTCCTTGTCGACGCAGTAGCGGTGGAAGCCGCCGCCGACGTGGTCGTAGAGCCCGCCCGCGGCCATCGCGTCGAGGGTTTCCTCGATCACCTCGAGGTACTCCTCGCGGCCGGTCCGATCGTACGCGCGGGCGAGGACGTGGAGTCGCGAGGGCTGGGGGAACTTCGGGCCGCCGGAGCCGAAGCCGCCGTACTGGCGGTCGGCGCTCCGGAGGACGGCGTTCGCCGCCGTCTCGAGAACCTCGCTCGACGGCGGCTCGGCGGCGCCTCCTGTGGCGCCTGCGCCGTCTGGGGTCTCCTCGAGGCGGTCCTTCGCGGCCTCGGTCCACTGGTCGGCGCGGTGTTCCATCTCCTCGCGGTCCTCCCCGCTCTCCCAGGAGTCGCTGATCCGCTGGCAGAGCTCGAGGAAGCCGGGCTGGTTGCGCTGGCTCTCCTTCGGGAAGTAGGTCCCGACGAAGAACGGTTTCCCCTCCGGCGTGAGCCACGCCGACAGCGGCCAGCCGCCCCGGCCGGAGACGAGCTGGGCGACGGTCATGTAGATGCTGTCGATGTCCGGGCGCTCCTCGCGGTCGACCTTGATCGGGACGAAGTTCTCGTTAAGCACGTCGGCGACGTCGTCGTCCTCGAAGCTCTCGTCTTCCATGACGTGACACCAGTGACACGCCGAGTAGCCGATCGAGAGGAAGATCGGCACGTCGCGTTCTTTCGCGGCCTCGAGGGCCTGTTCGTCCCAGGGCTGCCAGTTGACGGGGTTGTCCGCGTGCTGGCGCAGGTAGGGGCTCTCCTCCTCCTCGAGCCGATTGCGCGCGGTCGGATCGGTCATGGTTTCGCGTACGGCTGTCAGTTGTAAAAGGCCGCGGTACGAGGGAGAGAATCGGATTTGAGGGACGTCGCTTTCTGCGGGGGCAACGGGTGCTATCGTGGCAACGGGGAATCGCCACACCCTCCCCAACCGATTCGCTCGCGTCGATGGATTCACTCCGTTCATCCCTCGCCCCGCTCGCTCATCCCTCACGCGTCTTCGAGTTGCCCCTCACTGGTCGTTCGGCGCAACTCGGCGCGTGCCACCGCGAGTGATCGACCTAGGCGCTGCAGAGAGCAGAGATCGGAGCTCGAATAAACGGCTGCTCGAGCCCGTTACTCGGCTTCTTCCTGCAGCAGCCGCCGAAGAACGAGGTGGAGGACGCCGCCGTTCTCGACGTACTCGACCGCCATCGGGGTGTCGACCTGTGCGGTCACGTCGAACTCGGTTACGTTACCTTCGTCGTCTTCAGCGGTGACCGTCAGTTTGGCGTTCGGCTCGAGGCCGTCCTCCAAGCCCTCGATCTGGAAGTACTCGTCGCCCTCGAGGCCGAGTTCTTCCCAGCCCTCGCCGTCGTCGAACTGGAGGGGCAGGACGCCCATGCCGATGAGGTTGTCGCGGTAGATCCGCTCGTAGCTCTTGCCGATGGTCGCGCGGATGCCCAGCAGGTCAGTTCCCTTGGCGGCCCAGTCGCGACTCGAGCCGGTGCCCAGTTCCTCGCCGGCCATGACGATCAGCGGGGTGTCCTCCTCGCGGTAGCGCTCGGAGGCCTCGAAGACGGTGGTCTCTTCGCCCGTCGGATGATGAATCGTGTAGCCGCCCTCCTTGCCGTCGAGCAGCTCGTTCTTGATGCGGACGTTGGCGAACGTGCCGCGCATCATGACCTCGTGGTTGCCGCGTCGCGAGCCGTACGTGTTGAACTCGTGGGGTTCGACGCCGCGCTCTTTGAGCCACTGGCCGGCGGGCAGATCCTCGCCGAAGAGGCCCGCGGGGCTGATGTGGTCGGTCGTGACCGTGTCGCCGAGGGTGAGCAGCGCGCGGGCTCCCTCGACGTTCTCGACGCCGGGGGCCTCGAGCGGGAAATCCTGGAAGAACGGCGGCTCGCGGATGTACGTCGATTCGTTGTCCCAGTCGTAGACGTCGCCAGTGGGCGCATCCAGCGCCTCCCAGCGGTCGTCGCCCTCGTAAACGCTGGCGTACTTCTCTTCGAACAGCTCCGGCGAGACGCTCTCGTGGATCGTCCGTCGGATCTCCTCGCTGTCGGGCCAGACGTCCTCGAGGTAGACCGCCTCGCCGTCGTCGTCGGTGCCGATCGGTTCGTGCTCGAGGTCGATGTTCATCCGCCCCGCGAGGCCGTAGGCGACGACCAGCGGCGGGCTAGCGAGGTAGTTGGCCTTGATCTTCGGGTGGATGCGGGCCTCGAAGTTGCGGTTGCCCGAGAGGACGCTGGTCGTCCAGAGGTCGTGCTCGTCGATGGCGTCCTCGATCGGTGCAGGCAGCGGTCCGGAGTTGCCGATACAGGTCGTACAGCCGTAGCCGACGACGTGGTAACCCAGTTCCTCGAGGTCGTCGAGCAGGTTCGCTCGCTCCAGGTACTCCGTGACGACTCGGCTGCCGGGCGCGAGGCTGGTCTTGACGTAGTCGGGTACCTCGAGTCCCCGCTCGGCCGCGTTGCGCGCGAGCAGGCCGGCGGCGACCATGACGGAGGGGTTCGAGGTGTTCGTACAGGAGGTGATGGCGCTGACGAGCACGTCGCCGTGGCCGATCTCGATCTCCGTGCCGTCCTCGAGTTCGACGGGGACTTTCTCGCCTAAGGCGAGGCCGGGACCGGACGCGGTCGCGTCGTCTGCGGCAGCACCGCCGCCGTCGCCGATCGCTGGTTCGCCACCCGGTCCGATGACGCCCTGCTCCTCGAGCAAGCTCGGGAAGTGCTCGTCTAAGTCACCCATCGGGATCCGGTCGTGGGGCTTCTTGTGGCCCGCGAGGCTGGGTTCGACGTCGCCGAGGTCGAACTCGACGGTCTCGGTGTATTCGGGCTCCTGATCGCCGAACAGCCCTTGAGCCTCGAGGTACTCGCGGACGAGTTCGACGTGATCCTCGTCGCGACCCGTCAGTTCGAGATACTCGAGGGTCTTCTCGTCGACGGGGAACATGCTGATCGTCGACCCCTGCTCGGGGGCCATATTCGAGATAGTCGCCCGATCCGCGACGGAGAGCTGCGAGACGCCGGGACCGTAGAACTCGACGAACTTGTCGACGACGCCGACCTCGCGGAGCGTCTCGGTGATGTGGAGCACGAGGTCCGTCGCCGTGGCTCCTTCGGGGAGTTCGCCCGAGAGACGGACGCCGACGACCTCCGGTAGCGACATGTTGATCGGCTGGCCGAGGAGGGCGGCCTCGGCCTCGATGCCGCCGACGCCCCAGCCGACGACGCCGATGCCACCGATCATGGGCGTGTGGCTGTCGGTGCCGACGAGCGTGTCGGGCAGCAGCCACTGCTCGCCGTTCACTTCGCGCTCGTGGACGACGCGGCCGAGGTGCTCGAGGTTGACCTGGTGGACGATTCCCGTCCCCGGCGGGACGACGTTGAAGTCCTCGAAGGCCCCTTCGGCCCACTTGATCGCGCGGTAGCGCTCCTCGTTGCGCTCGTACTCGATCTCGACGTTCTTCTCGTAGGCGTCCGCGCTGCCGAAGTGGTCGACCTGCACGCTGTGGTCGATCACGAGGTCACAGGGGACTTCGGGTTCGACGACCGTCGGGTCAACGCCCTCGCGTTCGGCGGCCGAGCGCAGCGCCGCGAGGTCGACCACCGCGGGCACGCCGGTCAGGTCCTGCAGGACGACCCGCGAGACCGTGAACGGTACCTCCGCGTCCGGCACGTCGGGCTCCCACGCGGCCGCCGCGCGGACGGCGTCGGCGTCGACGGTGTCGCCGTCGGTCGCCGCGTTTCGAAGCACCGACTCGAGCAACACCCGGACGCTCACGGGCAGTTTCTCGAGTTCGCAGAGCCCCTGTTCCTCGAGGACCGTGAGATCGGCCATTTTGTACGTCTCGCCGTCGTGTTCGAACTCCCGGACGGCGTCAGAGAGTGAATCGTTTGACATTACGACACCTTGGGGACCGCGACATTTGAATCTAGCGAGATTCCGAGGTAGAGGCTATATACGCCCTACATTTGACGGTATAGCGGCTTCTCGGTTTGTGAATCGTCTCGATCGAGGCGCTATTCTGGACGAGTTACAGAAAGGGCGCAATATTCGCCTCATATCACAGCGAATGTGAACGTTGTGCTCAGGGAGAGAATCGCACAGTCAATCCGATCGAGCGTACTCGACGAAGCCGAACCCGTCGCGCTCGTCGCGAGCGACGACGCGCCAGTCCTCACGGTTCCAGTCGGGGAACCGGGTGTCCCCGTCGGGTTCCTCGTGGACCTCGGTCACGATCAGGCGATCGAGTGCGGGCAGGAACTGCTCGTAGACGGTCGCGCCGCCGGCAACGAAGATCCGGTCCGCGCCATCGTGGCGTTCTCGCGCGGCCGTCTCCGCCGTCTCGAGCGCTTCCTCGAGGCTCCCTGCGACCACGGCGTTCTCGGGCGTCTCGAGGTCCCGACTCGTCAGAACCACCGTCGTCCGACCGGGCAGCGGTTTGCCCAGTGCCTTGAGGATCCCCTCGTAGGTGACCCGGCCCATGATCACCGGGTGGTCCATCGTGGTCTCCTTGAAGTGCTGTAAGTCCGCGGGGATATGCCACGGCATGTCGCCGTCCTTCCCGATGACGCCGTTGTCGGCGACGGCGACGATGCCGACGAGTTCGCGGTCGGTCTCGGGCGGAACTGTCTCGTCAGCGGTCATTCGGCCACTGAAAACTCGATGCCCTCGTGGGACTCGTAGCTCTTCAGTTCGACGTCCTCGTAGGCCAGTTCGTCGATCGAGACGTCGGCCACCTCGAGCGTCGGCCGCTCGAGGGGCTCTCGGGATAACTGCTCGAGTAGCCCCGGCACGTGGTCGAGTCGCTCGTCGTCCCCGGCTTCGTCGGGGGCCTCGGACTCGAGCCACGCCTTGACCTCGAGGTAGTCCTCGCGGTTGTCGACATCGTCAAGACGAGACTGGAGCGCCTCGAGGTTGTCGGCGTACCACTCGCCGCGGTCGCCGCGGCCGCAGTAGACGTGCGTGTCGACGACGGTGTGGGCGAACGTACCCGGTTCGAAGCCGGTCTGCTGGGCGATGACTTTGGTCAGCAGCGCGTACGCGGCGATATTAAAGGGAATTCCCAGCGCGGTGTCGCCCGAGCGCTGGGTCAAGTGGCAGTTCAGGCGGTCGCCCTGCACGTTGAAGACGAAGGAGTAGTGACACGGAGGAAGCGTCGAGACGGCCGCGTTGGCGGGATGCCAGGCGTTGACGACGAGCCGGCGCGAGTTGGGCGAATCCGAGAGCGTGTCGATGACGTACTGGAGTTGGTCGAACGTGCGGCGACCGTCGTCCTCGACGGTGACCCACTGCTGGGCGTCGTCGGGCCAGGACTCGCCCTCGAGTTGCGCCTCGTCTTCTGGGATCGGGAACCGACGCCAGAAGCGGCCGTAGGCAGTGTCGAGTCGGCCCTCCTCGTCGGCCCACGCGTTCCAGATCTTGGTCTCATCTCGGAGGTTGCGGATGTGCTCCTCGCCGGAGAGATACCAGCAGACTTCGTGGAGCATCGAGTTCCAGCGGTAGCCGTCCATCTGCTTGGTCGTGAGCAGGGGATAGCCCTCCTGGAGATCCACCTCATAGTGTTCGCTGAACGACGAAATCGTGTCGACGCCGGTCCGGTTGGGCTTGTAGGTACCCTCCGAGAGAACCGTGTCGACTAGCTCGAGGTACTGTTGCATTGTCACCCTGTTCGGAACGGCTCCGTAAAATGCGTTCGCGTTTCCCGACGCTCGAGTCACATCACTTTCACTCCGGTGTCCAAACCCTCTTTGTCGCCGCCCGCCTCCCGACCATCAATGACCGCTCGAGCCGGCGTCCGCCTTCTCGCCCTTCCGCCGTCGGCGCTGGCCGACCGCCCCGTCGCGACCCTCGAGGACATCGATCGGACCCTCGAGCCCGACGCCATCTGGGTGCTGGGGCCGGCCCGCAAGCCGCAGGCGTTCGCCCGGGCTCGCAGCGCGTTCGATGCGCCGGCATTTCACCCGCCGCTCGAGACCGGCGGAAACGAGCCGGTTCACCGTCACGTGATCGCCGACGGCGACGGAGCCGAACTCGAGATCGCCGTCGCCCAGAGCCTCCGGGTGCTCCGCTCGGATCCCGAATCCGCCTCGAGCACGCTTGGGGATGGAGACGACCGCACTGCGCTCGTCTGCGACGACGTGGCGACGACCGTCCGGCCGACGGCCCTCGAGACCAGCCTCGAGGGCGCCGAGACGCTGGCAAGCGCACTCCCGGCGGGAACAGTTACGACCCTCTTGACGGGAACCGAGCCGGCGGAATACGACGAGTTGTGGCACCTCGAGCCCGGAACTGGCGCGGTCCGCAGCGTCGACCACGAACTACGCGCCGGCGTCGAACCGCTCGACGAGGACTGCATCTCCGTCCGCGTTCGGGGTGCCGGCCCCGTCGAGGGGTATGGTCGCTCTCGATCGATCGCAGTGCTGACGCTCGCTCCCGACGGCGTCGAGCGCGTCGAGACGCACGACGTGACCGACTTCGGCCTCGAGGCCGTCTCCGGCATCGGTCCGAAAACGGCCGAACGACTCGCAGAGCGCGGCGTGACGACTCGAGAGGAACTACTCGAGACGCCGCTCGAGACGCTCGCTGGGCTGCCGAACGTCGGCCGCGACGGCGCCCGGACGATGCACAAACACGCGCGGGTGCTCGAGACCGGCGAGCCCCGTCGGCTCACCGACGAGTCGCTGCCGGGCGCGGACTGGTCGACGCCGCCGCTGTGCGTGGACATCGAGACCGACGGCCTCTCGCCGACGATTATCTGGCAGATCGGCGTCTACGACCCCGTTGCAGATACCTACCGGGCGTTCGTCGAGCGCGACGATCCGACGGATCCGGCCTCGGTGCTCGGGGCCTTCTGCGACTGGTTGCTGGGAATGCACCCGGACCGTGCGCTGCTCACGTGGAACGGCTGGGGATTCGACTACCGGCATCTGGGCGCATTCATCGCGAAGCACGTCCCCTACTACGCCGACGAGTGGGAGTCGATCCCCAAGTTCGATCTCTACCTCTGGGCCGTGAAAAGCGACAACGCCCTGCTGCCCGGCCGGACCAACAAACTCGAGGCTGTCGCCGAAGCTCTGGGTTACGAGGACGCGGCGACGGGACTCGACGGCGCAGCGACGGCCGCGGCCTACCAGCGGTTCATGCGCACGGGCGCGGAACTGGAGTGGGACCGCCACGAGGCCTACTGCGAGGACGACTGTCGGGCACTCTGGCACGTCTACGAGCGACTTCAGGACGCGCCGCGAGCGGACGCTAGCTCGAGAGACTCTCCCTCGAGGACCGGCGTCTCGGGTTCTAAATCTGGATCCGAATCCGACTCTCGTGAGACCGACGCGACGGACCGAACGACGACCGATCGTCCCTCGAGCGGCGGTAGCGGCACCGAGAGCGAACAGACTGGACTGAGTGATTTCTGACCCATGAGCAGCGAACGAGACCCCGAATTCGGAGATGCGGACGTCCCGGTTACCGGCGACGAACTGGTCGACACCTTCCCCGGGTATCGCGACGAGGACGACATCACCGTCCTCGAGCGCCCCGGTCGAGAGGCGTCGACCGTCCCGAACGAGCGCGCGCTCCGCCCCGAACTGGCCGATCCGCTCGAGCACGATCTCTATTCGCATCAGGCGGAAGCACTCGAGGCGCTGGCCCGCGACGAGAACATTTGCGTCGCGACGAGCACGTCCTCGGGGAAGACCCGGATCTACGCGCTGCAGATCGCCAGAAACTACCTCGAGGCCTGCGCCCGGAACGAGGACGCGACGGCGTACGTCCTCTACCCGACGAAGGCGCTCTCGCGGGATCAGGAGCGCGAGTTGAACGACCTCTTCGATCAGTTGGGCCTCGAGATCACGGTCCGCGTCTACGACGGCGACACCGAGCGCGGGAGCAACCGCAAGCGGATCCGCAAGGAAGCCGACGTCATCATCTCGAACTTCGCGGGCGTGAACACGTACCTCCACGACCACGACCGCTGGGCGCGGTTCCTCTCGGCTTGTGACCTCGTCGTGATCGACGAGTCCCACACCTACACGGGCGTCCACGGAATGCACGTCGCCTGGATCGTCCGCCGGCTGAAGCGGGTCCTCGAGTACTACGACGCAGACCCGCAGTTCGTCCTGACAAGCGCGACGATCGGCAACCCGGGCGAGCACTCCGCGGCGCTGATCGACGAGTCCGTGACCGTCGTCGACGAGGACGGCTCGCCGACGGGGCCGCGGGATCTCGTGCTCTGGAATCCGCCCCCTCGAGCGCGGGAAGACACAGCGGACGAGCGCGACGAGTGGCGCGAGGACGACGCCGAGACCGAATCCACCGGCGATCCCGACTCAGGGGACACCGTCGTCGAGCGCGTCCCCGCCACCGTCGAGGCCCCGCGGCTACTCTCGAATCTGACCTACAACGACGCCCAGACGCTGCTGTTTACTCCCTCGAGGAAACTCGCCGAACTCTCGGTCAAGCGGGCGTCGAAACACCGTCACGATAACCGGCGTTACTACACGAACCCCGACCGCGGGAGTGCGATCGAGCCCTACCACGCGGGCCACTCACGGAAGAAGCGCCACGGCACCGAACACCAGCTCAAGACCGGCGTGCTGGACGGCGTCGCCTCGACGAACGCCCTCGAGCTGGGGATCAACATCGGCGAGATGGACGCGACAGTCCAACTGGGCTATCCGGGCCAGCGCCAGTCGTTCTGGCAGCAGATCGGCCGCGCGGGTCGCGGAACGAAGCGCGCGCTCTCGGTGCTCGTCGCCGAGCACCGCACGCTCGACCAGTACGTCGTGAACAACCCCGATTACCTCCTCGAGTCCGACGTCGAGGACGCGGTTGTCGACGTGGACAACGACGCGGTGTTCGCCCAGCACCTGCGCTGTGCGGCCGACGAACTCGCAATTGACGAGTCGGACGTCGGTGCGCTCGCCGACCGCGAGCGCCTCGAGCGGGCGATCGAGATGTGGCGGCGCGCGGGCCAGTTGCGGGGACGCCTCGAGACGGGCGTCTCCTACGTGGGACCGCCCCGTCCGCAGCAGACGATCTCGCTGTACGCGACGACGGGTGAGGAGTACGAGGTCGACCTCGCGGACGGCGTCGACAAGCACCACGATCCGGGAATGGAGCCGCTGGCGAGGGAGCGCGTGCTGCGGGACTTCCACGAGGGCGCGGTTCGGCTCCACCAGGGCCAGCAGTACGAGGTCGTCGACGTCGACCACGGCGCACCACGGCCCTCGGTGACGGTCCACCCGACGGACGTCGACTACTACACGCGCACCCGAACCGACGTAACGGTCCTCGACGCGGTTTCCGAGGAGTCCCGCGACATCGGCGACTTCACGCTCCACTTCGGCCGCGGCCGGGTACTCGTCTACCACGGCACCTACGACAAGGTCGCGGTCCACGGCGGCAAGAAGAAAGAGCAGGGAATCCCCACCGAGAACCCGCCGCTCGAGATGGAGACCCAACTGTGCTGGCTCGATGTCCCCCAGTACGTCGAGCGGGCGCTGATCGAGAAGTACCGGAGCTTCGAGGTGCCCGAACTCGAGGACGGGCTGGCCGAGACGGCCCACCTCGGTTACGCGGGGGGCCTCCACGCCGCCGAACACGCGACAATCGGCGTCGCCCCGCTCGAGTTGATGGTCGACAAACGCGATTTGGGCGGGCTGGCGACGTTGACAATCGATTCTCATCTCGATCAGGAGCAAGGAGCGGAGGCGGACGGGAACCAGGGGTTCGGTGCTGCGGGGAGCCCAGGCGGTGACGGCGCGCCGCGAAACATCGCCGCGGCCGAGGCCACGGTGCGGGAGATCGCGAACGGCCTCGAGCGCACGCCCGCCAGCGGCTGGTTCATCTACGACGGGATCGAGGGCGGGCTGGGCTTCGCACGGGCGATCTACGAGAATTACGAGGCCGTCGCCGAACGCGCTCGAGACCTCATCGCGGATTGCGACTGCGGGAACGTCGACGGCTGTCCGGCCTGCGTGATGGACGACCAGTGTGGCAACGACAACCAGCCGCTGCACCGCGACGCGGCCGTGGACGTGCTGGATCAGTTGCTAGGTAACGAGGGCGAGGCCGCGCTCGAGGTCCACCTCTCCGACGAGGAGTACGGTGGGGGTCGACGACCGCCGCTGTTCTATGCCTGAAATTAGATCAATAATGTAATAGTATTCAGAGCCGAATACAGGATGTGCCCGCACTCGGGATCACGTCGATCGAACAGGTCGGTACTCTACTCGTTAGGGGTCTCGTGAGCGGTCTGGCCTGCTATCTCGCGATTCGCGTCACTGACGGACTCTTCGCCCAGTTAGCTGCGGCCGTCTTCTTCACCATCGTGCTCGCCGTACCGTGGGAACTGGTGGATCGACTCGTCGGACGCGAACCGAACGACGGCGAGTGACGTCGCTGCGCTCAGGGTGACGAGCCACCGATATCGGAGGGTTCGTACTCGAAGCCGCGTTCCTCGATAGACTCGAAGCGGCCGTGATGCTCGCTGTGAGTCCCCGACGGTCCGTGGCTGTCGCCGGGCTCGACTGGCGAGTGATCGACGGACGCTCGAGACCCGTCAGTTCGCGTCGTCACCGGCTGTTGCTCCGCGTTCCTCGAGTGCGGATCGAAACCTCGAGGATCGATCCACCACTCGACATCGATCACTCGAGGCTCGGATACGCCAGTCTCCAGAGACCCCACGGGATGGCCAACGAGAACGGGAGTAAAAACGAGACCGGGAGCAGCGCGATAACCGACGTCCACGGCCTGTACGTGAGGACGAGGGCTCCGGCGAACCCGACGCCGAGAACGACCGCGGCCCCTGCGAGCCGTCGATCGATCGGGTCCAGTTCCGCCGTCCGCATCCGTAACTCGAACGCGGAGACGAACGCGTCGGGATCGGCCACGGGACCGAGATCCCGCTGGAACTCGTCGTCGCCCCACCCCATCGTGACGTCGAAGGTCCGCGTCCCGAGCAGGTGGTCCGGGAGGTGATCGACGACAACCGTGGCGTCCCGGAGCTCCTGAAGGGGGACGGACCACTGCGGTTCGTCGACCCACGTATCGTACGCGACGAGTCGATCCTCGTACCGGCGGTACTCCAGCGGTCCGTACCTGAGAACGGTCTCCACGAACTCCGCCGCGGGAATCACCAGGAGCAGGAGCGCGAACACGACGCCGGTACCGACCGTGAGCGACAGCGGGGTGTCGTCGCCGGAGACTACCGAGAGCACGACGACCAACGAAATCAGAATCCACTGTGCGAGAAAGACGGTTCTGAAGAGCGTCTGGTGGATGGCGGTGTACAGGACGGCGGTGTCGTCGGTCGAAATCCGAACGTCGGGGTCGCCGTCGGGTACCGCCGGCGGATCGGCCGGCTCCGTCGGATCGTCCGGACCGGCGAGCCAGCCGGTGAGTCGTCCCGGTTTGCCGTGGGCCGCGCGGAAGGACGCCCACTCGACGAGCACCTTGACGAAGACGAATCCGGCGAGGAGCGCGACCCCGCCGACGTCTTCGGGACTCGCGACTGCCATGAGGACGAACGCGAGAAGGAACATCTGGCCGAGGTGCGCCTGAACGACTTCGTAGGCGGAGACCGTCTCGTAGCGGCCGCCGCGGAAGTAGTCGCGCCACGTGTCGGCCGCGGTGGCGGCCACGAGGGCGACGACGCTCAGCACCACCTCCGATCGCCAGAGCACGTCCGCGACGGGAATCGCCGCGCTAATGGCCATCGCGACGACCATCGATATACCCGCGAACCAGGTGAAGACGGTGCCGACGAACGGCACGTTCCGGGGGTAGACCGGCGGGAGCCACGATACCAGTTCCACGCTGCCGCGTCGCTGCTTCAGTTCGTCCGAGACGCTAGGTTCCCCGTCGTCGACAATTTTCGGCGGCTGCCGGGCGAACAGCGCCTTCGCCGCCGTGAGCGGAAACGCCAGAACCACCTCGAGCGCGTAGACCGTCACCAGCGTCGCCGCGTCCCAGCCGAACGCGAGGATGCCAGCGAACGGAAGCAGGTTCGCAACGAGGATGGGAGCGAACCCCAGCCAGGAGGGAGAACGTTCGAGGGTGCGCGGTGTGACCATCGACTACGGCGTTCGTGTTCGTTCCTGTGTTTTATAATTGCACCGAACTATCGGATGAAACCGGCGTCACTCGGTGACCGCGACAGCGGATAGCCACGACCGAGCATATTTCGGCTCGAGGATACTGTGTCGCTACGCGCTACGAGCGGTCGGACGCAGTCCGCTGAGGCGACCGACAGGATGCGGAGATTCTGTTGTTCTACGTGCGAGGTACAGTCAGTAATGTACTATTTCTGTGGGAGCGAGTGCGAAATATGCTCGTCCTCGGAACTGCGCTGCTCGAGCGGATCGGTACCGTGACCGCCAGAGGTTTCGTGAGCGGATTTGCCGTCTACCTCGCAAGTCGCGTTGCCGACGGAATTCGCCGCCGAGTTAGCTGCGGCCGTCTTCTTTACCGTCGTGCTCGCCGGTCTGTGGGAACTGATCGATCGCCTCAGCGGACGCGGCCCGAATGGAGGCGAGTGACGACGGCGCTAACGAACGCTCGAGGCCGTCTCATCTGAGTGTCAGAAGGGGTATTGTTCTCACCAAACACGACTGAGATCTGCCTGCGTTCCAATCCGTCCTCGCGGACTGGGATGTCAACCGGATCTACAGGGCTACCACGGCCACAGCAGCGGTATTTCTTTCGCTGGGCGTAACGAACGGAGCGATCGCCGCGGTTGCGACCACTGCGCTCTTGCTCGCCGGATTCGGTGTCTGCCGGTCAGTCGGAACGCGAATCGCCGACCGGTCACGGACGGCGAACTCGTGAGCCGTCGATAGCCACCAAACCCCTCATGATCGTGCATAGGTTCGACTCGAGGAAAGAGCAACGCTTACAGGTTCGTGCGTCCCGCTATCGACCATGCGAGAGAACGTGCTCCTGATCGGCGGCGGTGGCCGCGAACACGCCATCGCTCGCGCGCTTGAGGACAGCGAGGCCGACCTCTACGCCTGTGCGGGGAACCGAAATCCGGGTATCGCCGAGATCGCGACCGACTTCGAGACGCTCGAGACGACGAATCCGAAGGCCGTCGTCGAGTACGCGGAGGACGTCGGCGCGACGATCGCCGTCATCGGCCCCGAGTCGCCGCTGGAAGCCGGCGTCGCGGACGAACTCGAGGCCGCGGGGGTCTACCCGTTCGGCCCGAAGGAGGAAGACGCCCGGATCGAGACGGACAAGGCGTTCCAGCGCCGGTTCATGCGGGAGAACGACGTCCCGGGCTGTCCGGACTTCGAGACCTTCGACGACATGGACGCGGCCTGTAACTTCATCGACGAGTACGACGGCGACCTCGCGATCAAGCCCGCCGGCCTCACTGGCGGGAAGGGCGTGAAGGTCATCGGCGATCAGGTCACCGCCGAGGAGGGCAAGGAGTACATCCGCGAGTCCGACTACGACCGGATCGTCCTCGAGGAGCGGCTGATCGGCGAGGAGTTCACCGTCCAGGCATTCGTCGCCAACGGCGAGTTCCGCACCGCGCCCGCGGTTCAGGACCACAAGCGCGCCTACGAGGGCGACGAGGGGCCGAACACGGGCGGGATGGGCAGCTACTCCGACGCGACGACCCACCTCCCCTTCATGACCGAGGACGAGTACGACGAGGCTGTCTCGATTATCGAGGCGACCGTCGACGCCCTCGAGGACTATCGGGGCATCCTCTACGGCCAGTTCATGCTGACCGAGACCGGCCCCCGCGTCGTCGAATTCAACGCCCGCTTCGGCGACCCAGAGGCGATGAACACCCTCCCCGTCCTCGAGACCGACTTCCTCGACGTGCTCACCGCGGCTCGGGACGGCGAGGCGCCGCCGGAGCTCGAGTTCGCCTCCCAGGCGACGGTCTGTAAGTACGCCGTCCCCGAGGGGTATCCGACCGATCCCGAGGCCGGCGCGAAGGTGCAGGTCGACGAGGAGAGCGCGGGCGACGCCGTGCTCTACTACGCCAGTGTGGACGAGCGCGACGACGGCATCTACACGACCACCTCCCGCGCGTTCGCCCTCGTCGGCGTCGCCGACTCGATCACCGAGGCCGAGGAAATCGCGGAGGACGCCCTCGAGGTCGCCGGCGACGAGGGGCTCCACGTGCGCCACGACATCGGCAAACCCGACCTCGTTCAGCGCCGTATCGACCACATGACCGAGATCCGCGGCGAGTAACGCGACGTCAATCGATCGTCGGGACGCCGTCGGGCCGCTCGGGCCGGTCGTCGACCGACTGAAGGAGATCGACGGCGATCGGAAAGGCCGAGTCGATCGCCACCGACTCGTTTTTCGCGTCGTAATCGACGATATCCGCGTCGTCGAGCGCCGGCAGGTGGACGTGATACAGTCGCGTCGCGATTCGGGATTGGCGGTCGTCGCTCGTTGCGGACGACCGTTCGGTGCGAGCGTCGTCGACGAACGCGCTCAGTTCCCCGACGGAAACGACGTGCTCGTCGGTGCGTGCGAGGTGTCGGCAAACGAGACGCCGCCGTGAGTCTCCGAGCGTCGAGAACACGCGATCGAGCGTTTGATCGGTCATTCGTATCGGTAGTGGCCGTTCGAACGGATGCATCGCGTCCCTGAATCTTGAGGCAGTTAAGACCGGGTCCGTAGCAGCACCTCCCGAACGAGCGTCGCGGTCCCGCGTCGCAGGCGCTCCGAAAGCGCCTGCGAGGAGATGTTCAGCGTCGCCGCGAGTTCGGTCTGCGTAGTCGTTCGCGGGACGTCGAAGTAGCCGGCGTCGTACGCCGCCGCCAGCGCCGCGTACTGGTCGTCGGTCAACTGGGACTCGGCGGAGCAGTCCGCGTCGGCCTCCCGATAGAGCGACCGGAGCTGGAAGTCGAGGTCTCGGTCGCGCAGGGCCGACCGGTACCGCGCGAGCGTTTCCCTGTCCGGGATTCGCATGCGGTTCTCCCACCCGTCGTGCGTGGCGCTCGCCTCGAGCAGGACGATGTCGAGTTCGCTCCACAGCGGAAACGTCGTGCCGTCACGCCCGCGATCGGTCAGAAAGACGCGGTACAACCGCCGCGGACCGCTCTCCACGAGCAGTTTGCGTTCGGTGACGGTCGGGTCGTCGTCGAGACCGGCCTCGAACGCGGACTGCTGGTCTCCCTCCGCCCAGAAGAGCCATCGGATCTCCCCCGTTTCGGTGAGGTACTGCTCCTCGCTGTCGACCGTGGTGTTCGGCGCCCGGTCGAGCGCCGCCATGAGAAGGGGAGAATCGACGCGGTAGTCGACGATCAGCATACCGGTGGAACGGTACCGGTTCGGAAAGAGACGCGCGTTCTGTTCACACAGTGACCATGTCCCGCATCACTCAAGTTTTCGGCCGCCGTCCGTACCGGAGTCCCGATACCGCCGCTGCCGTTGCCGGACGAACCGGCCTTCGTCGCCGATCCGCGCAAGCGACGGCAGCGATCGATCCACGGACGGGTCAGCTATCGGCTCGCTCGAGAACGGAAGGCGGGAATCGGCGGTGTTCGAGCTCACTCGTTGGATCGGCTCGCCCGTCGACGGTCGTGTCGACCGTTGAACGTCTCAGCTCTGATTCTGTTCGCCGGTGAACTCGTCGGTCTGATCAGAGACCGACGACTGGACGTCGTCCGTATCGACGGACGATCCCAGTTCGTCCTGGTTGATCGCGTCGTCGAGCGTTTGCGTGTCGGTTACGGCCTGCAGGCCGTCCTCTTCGACGGCCGATTTGATCGACTCGGCGTCGATGGCCGAATCGAGCGTCGCGTCGTCGGCGCCGGTTTGCGATTTCAGCGCGCGGCGAACAGCGACGTAGCCGGCCAGGACGATCCCGCCCGACGCGATCGCGCCCGGAATACCGTACCGTTTGTACCCGAACTTCACCGCTTTCTTACCGACCGTGAATGCGCCGATCATTGTACGTTGTGTTCGCACGGACGGGGGAAGAGCGACGGGCTTTCGTACGACGACGTGCGGATTCAGCCGCCGGAGGGCGGCGCTCTCACTCGAATACGGGAGCGACGTCCGTGACGGCCTCGAGCAGCAGCTCCGTTCCCAGATCGATCTCGCGTTCGGTAACGTCGAGTGGCGGCAGCAGGCGCAGCGTCTTGTAGCCACAGCCGAGGGTGAGCAGCCCGCGCTCGAAGGCCGCCTCGAGGACGGCCTCGCGGCGCTCCTTGGTATCGAACTCGACGGCGAGCATCAGCCCGCGACCCCGGACCTCGAGGGCGCCGGGCGCGTCGCCGTCCGCGATGGCGTCCTCGAGTCCGGCCCGCAACTGGCGGCCGCGCTCGCGGGCGTTGGCCAGCAGGTTCTCCTCGTGGATGGTATCGATCGTCAGCGCGCCCTGCAGCGAGGCAATGATATCGCCGGCGCCCCACGTCGAGGAGAGGCGCCCCTTCTCGGCGGGGAACACGTCCGATCGGGAGATCGTCGCACCGACGCGCAGCCCCTTCCCAGCCGTGATGACGTCCGGCGTGAGATCGAGATGGTCGACGGCCCACAGTTCGCCCGTCCGTCCGACTCCGGACTGGATCTCGTCGGCGACGATGCTGAGATCGTATCGGTCGCGAAGCGCCTCGAGGTCCCGCGCGAACTCGGGGTGGGCGACCCGGTAGCCGCCCTCGCCCTGGATCGGCTCGAGGATCAGGTAGGCGACCTCGTCGGGATCGATCACGCCGCGCTCGGGGTGGAGTTTGTCCGCGACGACGTTGCCGCCGGGGCCGTCGGTACGCCAGCAACGCTCGTACTCTTCGTCGGTCGAGGGATAGGGCACGCTGACGACGCCCGGAATCTCGGGGTAGTCCCGGCGATGGACGGCCTTCGAGCGATTCAGGGAGAGCGCGCCTAGCGTGCGGCCGTGGAAGGCCCCGTCGAAGGTGAACGCGCGGCGGCCGCCCGCGGCGTAGCAGATCTTGATGGCGTTCTCGACGGCCTCGGCGCCGGAGTTCGAGAGGAAGACTCGATCCATGTCGTACTGGTCGGTCATCGCAACCAGGCGATCCATCAACTGGGTCGGCCCCGGAAACTCGGGATTCTCGGGGGGACCCCCGCCGCTGACGTAGAAGTCCTGGCCGGCGATCTTCAGCGGATCGACGAGGTCGAACGCCTCGAGTTTCTCGCGGATCGCGGGGTTGTTGTACCCCAGCGGCGCCGCGGCGACGTGACTCGTGAAGTCCAGCAGGACGTTGCCGTCGACGTCGGTGCAGAACGGCCCGACGGCCTCGGCGGTCGCGTCCCAGACGAACTCGTAGACGTACGTGCTCGGCGCGGCGAGTCCGTGGTGGTAGTCGACCCACTGCCTGGCGCGTTCGTCGGGGATCGTCCCGACCTGCGGTTCGACCGTATCGCGGTCCATACGTGGTGTGTTATCACGCGGAAGTGAAATAGGCGCCGACCCGTTTCACGAGACGGCGAAGGGCCGGAGCGGCAACGGCCGATGCTCGCTCGTCTGTCCACCGACTCGAGCGGGACGAACGCCGGCGGTATCGGCCCAATAGCTGGTTCGGTGACGCGGATGCGGTAGCTGAACTCCCAAGCCAGCATATCGTGTTATCACACCACACAGCTGTTGCCGGGGTGGGAACTAATGGCAGAAACAGCAGCGGATCCGAACCGACTCGCTACCGAATACGCGGCCATCCGGAACGAGAAGACGTTCTCGAGGCTCTCGGAGGTCGTCGCCGACTCGTTTGCGTTCACCTCGCCGACCGCCGGCACGATCGAGGGATGCGAGGCGTTCGAAGCGACGCTCGAGAGATCACGGACGCGTTCCCCGACTTGGCGATCACCGTCCAGGAGACGCTGTCCGGCGAGAATCCGCTCATGTCTGAAGGCGCGCTCTCGGCACGCACGAGGGTGAGTTCGACGGGATTCCGCCGACCGGCGAACGATTCGAGATCAGCGATATGGCTCGGTTCGTCGTCGAAGACGCTAAGCTACGGGAAGAGCGTGCGTTCTTCGATCGGCAGGAACTCTTCGACCAGTTCGGGTCCTTCGAGGAGTGACGGCGATCTTCTTTTCTCGTTTGTCGCTCGGTTCTCCCTCTAGACGACGATCGCGACCGTCGCAACCGCGCCGCCGAGCAGCAACAGACCGCTGTAGACCGCGACCTGATTGCGGAAGCCGTCGTTCGAGGACGTCGAGGCGAGCAGGGCCTTGACGACGATGCTCGAGACGGTCGCAAGCAGGATGGCGATGGTCGCCTCCGCAGGCCCCAGTTGGCCGCCGCGATAGAGGACGACCGCCGAGGTGGTCGCGCCGGCGCTCGAGACGAAGCCGCTGGCGACGGCGGTGGCGTAGAAGCCGAGCGTCCCGAACCAGGTCTCGGCCAGCGACCCGAAGACGAGGACGACGAGGAAGACGGCGCCGAACGCGAGCGCGTTCTTCAGCGAGAAGGGGGACTCGAGTTCGATCGGACCCGACTCGCCCCAGTCGGCGGTCCAGG
The DNA here is from genome assembly GCF_003977755.1 of Haloterrigena salifodinae. Taxonomy (NCBI): domain Archaea; kingdom Methanobacteriati; phylum Methanobacteriota; class Halobacteria; order Halobacteriales; family Natrialbaceae; genus Haloterrigena; species Haloterrigena salifodinae. The sequence continues at coordinate 194,446 of NZ_RQWN01000005.1, read as the reverse complement.
CGGCGACGGCGAACGCGACCAGGATGACCGCGCCTAGCGGGACGACGGCCTCGAGGAGGATCGGACTCCCGCTGCCGACGGTGAACCCGACGGCGATGGCGAGGTTGCGAACGGCCATCGCCGCGTTGGCCAGCAAGATTGCGGCGACGGCGTAGGAGGCGGCCTCGGGGCGCTGGTTGACGTGGTCGAGCATCGTCCCGACGACGGCCGTCGACGAGGCCAGCCCGCCGAAGAACCCGGTCACGGCGATGCCGCGGCCGCCGTACGTCGAGACGATCGCGTAGTTGGCGATGCCGATGCCGGCGACCGCGACGACCATCAGCCAGATCACCTGGGGCTCGAGCGGGATCGAGACGCCGCCGACGTCCGCGGTGACCTTGGCGGGGAGGACCGGGTAGATGACGAACGCGAGGATGGCGAACTCGATCGTCGAGCGCATCTCCTCGTGGGAGAGCCCCCAGGCGAACTCGTGGAGTTCGCGCTTGAGGACCAACAGCAGCGACGAGAGGACGGCGACCGTGACCCCCTCGATGATGAAGCCGGCGGCGACCAGCACGCCGACGCCGTAGGCGACGAGCATCGAAACCGAGGTGGTCAGCGAGAGGCCGGCGTCGTCCTCGCTCAACAGCCCCTGAACTGCCAGCAGGACGCCCTGAACGATCACGAGCACGCCGCCGAGAACGAGCAGCGTTTCGCCGATCTCACTCTCGAAGACCAGCAGCGTAAAGACCGCTCCGAGGAGGCTGATCAGCGAGAACGTCCGGATCCCGGCCGACTTCTGGGACCACTCCCGCTCGAGGCCGAGGAACATCCCCAGCGCTCCAGCCAGCGCGATCCGGACGACCGTCTCGTCCAGCGGCGCATCGGCGATCTGCAACGCGATCTCGTTCACTGTCGGTCGTTCACGGCGTGTTACCATAAACGGCGCGCCGGCTCGCAGGGCGACCGTCGCCTCGAGCGACGGACGGAAACGCGGAAAAGCGCCGCGGAACTCGAGGAAGGGAAGTGACGAGACGATCCTCGACGCCGAACCGCAAACTCGCGAGCGAAGCGATCGGGCGCGATCGAGCGACGCGCTACGTGCGACGAGGCGAGCGGCTCGTCATTACAGGTCGACGTACTGTCCCTCCCACTCGCGACGAGCCTCGAGTTCGCGGCGACCGCGCCGGGTCAGGGTGTAGAAGTTCGTCCGGCGGTCGCGCCGTCCCTTCTCGACGAGGCCCTTGTCGACGAGGGTGTCGAGGTTCGGGTAGAGTCGACCGTGGTGGATCTCCTTCTCGTAGTAGTTCTCGAGTTCCTCCTTGATCGCTAGCCCGTGGGGCTCCTCCTCGCCGGCGATGACGTACAGCAGATCTCGCTGGAATCCTGTCAGGTCGTACATTGGGAAAGTACCAGTTGCACTTACTGTCGAATTTTAATAAGGCTATCGGGTTGTTTCGATCGAAACAGCGATATTACCGATTGACCGCGTCGTTTGCGTGCGATTCCGAATAGATAACGGCTATGATGGGTTCTCGCGCTAATTCACGTAACGTGCAGTTCATGTTTACACACCGTCCGTATCGTTTCGGTATTTTAATGATATCGGAGTGCGAGAAAGGCGGCTTCGAGTAGCAGTGAGATTCGGTTGCGATTGAGAACGCGGTCGCTGTGAGATGTGAGTTCGAAACAGGAAAGCAGATCGCGTGACGGGAAAAGTGTCACGCGATCGCTTGCCGCCCTGAATTGGTCCCCGCTGACGCTTCGGCCCTCCAAGCGAAGCGTCATCTGAACGCTTTCGCCGAGAATACTTAAAAGTAACGACACCGGCTCGGCGTTTGATACGTTCCGCGGATCAGATGTGCTCCTCTTCGAGCACCCAGCCGATGGCGCGCTTGTAGTGGGTGAACATCTGCCTGACGCCCTCGTGGCGCATGTCTTCGCTCTCGAGGTGCTCGGTGAGGAACTCATACTGCTCGCGGATTTCTTCTTCGTCGCGCATACTCGCCACTAGGGCCGGAGAACGGAAAAAACGGTCGCCGGACGGGGTTCGAGCCGTCGTCCAGCGGTGGACACGGACCGACGGGGGCGCTGCTCTCGGGAGGTGCCGGTCAGTCGTTCGACTCCACCCAGTAGCTCGAGATCCAGCTATCGACGGGATGGAAATAACTGGGGATTGGGACGGTGGCTACCGATCGACGCCGACGCTTTCGGCGATAAGGAAGCGATTTGAGAGCGACAACAGTTCACAAACCGTTCGCGAGCGATTCCGATCGCCGAGAGGCAGACGGAGACGGCCGACTCCGACTCCGTCGCTGTCGCTCCCCGATGAGCGTCTGAAAAAGCGATGGGACACGGCGGCCGACGATCGACCGCCAGATTTCTGTCGGCTACCGCTGCGCGCTGTCGATCGGTATTAGCTGCCGTCCGATTCGTTGTTCGACTCGTTTTCCTCGCCGTTGCCGCCCAGCATGCCGTCGTCGGACTCGTTCCCGGACTCGTTACCCGAGCTGCCGCTCTCGCCGAGGGTCAGCGTTACCTCCTCGTCGTCGCCAGCGATCTCGACGTCGTCTTCGGCTTCCTCGCCCTCGCTTTCCGCGGTGACGGTGTACTCGCCGTCCTCGAGTTCGTCGAACTCGACCTCGCCGTTCTCGTCGGTCTCCTCTTCTCGCGGCCACTCCTCCTCGCTGGTACCGAGTCCGCCGTCCTCGGTCTCGTTGCCCGATTCGTTGTCCGACTCGTTCTCGCCGCCGAGCATGTCGTCGGACTCGTTGGATTCGTTGGATTCGTTGTCCTCCTGGACGAACGAGCCGACTTCCGACTCGTTGTCGGAGTCATTTTCCTCGCCGTTGCTGCCCAGCATGTCGTCCGATTCGTTGGACTCGTTGCCCGACTCGTTCTCGCCGCCGTTGCCGCCGAGCATCCCGCTGCCGGCCTGCTCGAGCGTGACGGTCGCACCCTCGACAGGTTCCTCCTGATCGTCCTCGACGGTGACCATCAGGGAATACGTCTCGTCTTCCGACCCTTCGGTCTCGTTCCCGTTTCCGGTGTCGTTCGTCTCTTCGCCGTTTTCGCTTTCGTTGTCTCCGCCACCGGGTCCGCTGTCAGCGCAGCCAGCGAGTACGAGCGCGCCTGCGGTACCTGTTGCGGCGACGAACTTGCGTCGATTGAGTTCTGAATCGGACATATTCCTGGAAAGGACGTTCCATGTGGTTGCAGTGTGGCCTGCAACTGCCGTCCGTTAATCACCTATTGAACGTCGACTAGCCGTTCGTGATCGTCATCGGTTTCGTACCGTTCGACCGATAAATCCGGCGGTAGACGACGTAACTGTCAGGAATTCGGGGCGCTCACGTCAGCGGTCGAACCGATCACAAACGTTTCTCGATCGCGTCGGTTCCGGTACCTCGGAGGAGCGAGCCCGATCGATCGGATGGTGTCCCTGTCACCACCTTCGCGTCTGAAACGGGCGGCCATCCCCGCGGCGTTCGGTCGACTCCGGTGTGATTTTGGGTCGTCCGCGCGTAGGACCGTTCATGAAGATCAGGGGCGAGCGCGAGTGCAAGGAGTGCGGGACGCGGTGGTCGTACTACGAGACCGGCAGCGTCGGCTGTCCGGCCTGTGGGAGTCTCCACAGCGTCGGCGTCGGCGACCGGAACGAACACACCGATCTCCAGGTCACGTTCGATCTCACGGCGATCCGCAACGCCATCGACGACCAGCCCGTCGGCGACCTCGCCGAGCGGGCCCGCGAGGAGTGTCGGGAGTACGTCCGCCGGCGCGGCTTCGTCAACGCGGGCACGCTCCGGGGACTCGACGACGACTACCTGGCCGCAAACGAACTCCTCCACGTCGCCGATATCGTCCGCCGGGAGATCGACCTCGAGGAGCGCGAAGAACTCTACTTCCTCTCCTTGCTCCGGGACGCCGACGGCGGCGGTCCGCGATCCGACGGCGGCCAGCGGCCGCCCGCTGCGGAGGTCCCGCCCGGCCTCCGGAGCGCGCGCGGCCTCGCCGCCGCGAACGCCGTCCGCGACTACCGCCGGGATATCCGCACCTGGGCCGAGGATCGCGACCTGACGACCGCCGAGCGCGGCGCTCTCGAGACGCTCGGCGAACACGTCACCCGTATCCGGATGCTCGACGGCGACGTCGATCCCCGGACCGCCGATCGACTGATCGAGGCCGCCCGCGACCTGGCGAACGGCCTCTGCGGCGACGAACTCGCGTTTACCCGCGCGCAGGACCGCCTCGAGGACCTCGAGTTCGGAGCCGGCGGTTCGGGCGGCCGGTTCGGGAACTGAGTCGGCGACCGCGACGGGTCTGGAAGCACCGACCTCGCGAATGCCGGGTACCGATCGGTTAATTATCTTACTATCCCGGTGTAAATCTTGCCGCTCTTATACTGTCGATCGAGAACATCCTGACGAACGTACGGACCGCCCTCGATCGGCCCGGATCGCTCGATGGAACGGGTTCCTGCGCGAGCCAACAGCGGCCGGCGCGAGCGACCGCTCGCGGGGGTCCTGTACACACGAACACACTATGGCGCACGGACCATCCGAAGAAGAACCGGATACGAGCGAGAGTCGCACAGCGCGCGAACAGACGGCGGAGAGCGGACCGTCCCCGTACGTCCCCGCGGGGAAGAGCGTGGCCGAACTCACGATCAAGGCGGTCGCGATCGGCCTCGCGCTCAACGTGGTGATGCTGACCGCGAACATGTATCTCGGGATGCGCTCGGGCATGACGATCAGCGCCTCCATCCCGGCGGCGGTCATCAGCATGGGCCTCTTCTACGGGCTCCGACAGGCCGGGATCGGCGGGACGATCCTCGAGAACAACATCGTCCAGACGATGACCTCCGCAGGCGAGGCGCTCGCGGCGGGTGTCATCTTCACGATCGCGGGCGTGACCTTCCTCGATCAACCGATCGACATCGTCAGCACCGCGATCGTGGCGATTCTGGGCGGTCTGCTCGGGGTCCTGTTTATGATCCCGATGCGCCGCTACCTCATCGTCGACAAACACGAAGAGCTTCCCTATCCGGAGGGGACGGCCTGTGCCGATGTACTCGAGGCGGGCTCGCGCGGCGACGAGGGCGTGAAACTCATCTCCTTTGGCTTCCTCGTGAGCTTCGTCTACATGTGGCTGGCCAGCGGGATGGCCGCCTTCCGGACGACGATCCAGACGGCGTTCTCGGCGGGTGAAACCGACGGGTTCGCCATCGGCGGCGACTTCACGCCCGCCCTGATCGGCGTCGGCTACATCATCGGACCGCGGATCGCCGGCTACGTGTTCGGCGGCGGGCTGATCGCCTGGATGATGCTGATCCCGCTGCTCATCACGGGCGGGTTCGTCCCCGAATCGGCCGCCGACGCGGCGCTGATGACCCAGGCCGACGCGGTCTGGGACGAGTACATCCGCTACGTCGGCGCGGGCGCGATGATCGTCGGCGGGTTCTACGCCGTGCTCTCGATGCGGGGCACGATCGCCGACGCGCTGGGAACCGCAGTCGCGGAGATTCGCGGCTCCGGGGCGGCCGCGACCGGCGAGCGCAAACGCACCCAGCGCGACCTCCCGATGAAGGTCGTCGTGGTCGGCGCCGCCCTGATCGCGCTCGCGCTGGTCGCGGTCCCGCAGGTCCAAGTCGGCCTGCTGGGCGGGATCATCGCCGTGATCGCCGCGTTCCTCTTCGTCGCCGTCTCGGCGTACCTGGTCGGGGTCGTCGGCAGCTCCTCGAACCCCGTCTCCGGGATGGCCGTGGCGACGATCCTGATCGCCGCGCTAGCGCTGCGATCGACCGGCGTCAGCGACCCCGTCGTGGTGCTGGTGACGGCCTCGGTCGTGGCCATCGCCGCGGCGGTCGCGGGCGACACCTCACAGGACTTGAAGACCGGCTACCTGCTCGGCGCAACCCCGCGAAACCAGCAGATCGCGCAGGTGATCGGGATCGCCATCTCGGCGCTGTTCGCCGGCTGGGTGCTGTACTTCTTCCACCAGGCCTACGGCATCGGGAGCGAGACCATCCCCGCGCCACAGGCCGGGATGATGGCGCTGATCTCCGAGGGCGTCCTCACGGGCACCGCCCAGTGGGGGATGATCCTCATCGGCGCCGTCTTCGCGTTCGTCCTGATCCTCATGGACGTCCCCGTCCTACCCTTCGCGGTCGGGATCTACCTGCCGATCACGCTCGCTACACCGATCTTCCTCGGCGGCCTGCTTCGGGCCGGCATCGACCGGTACGTGGCCCGGAAGGACGACGAGGACGGATCGCTCGCCGAGCACACGACCTCGAGGGGCCGGATCGTCGCGGCCGGGCTGATCACCGGCGAGGCGATCATGGGGATCGTCATCGGCGCGCTCTACATCACCGGGATCGGAAACGCCGAGGGAGCGCCGTTCCCGCTCGGACTCGGCGGCCAGACGCAGACGATCCTCGGCGTCGTCGCCGTCGTCGCGCTCGTCGGGCTCTTCGTGGCTAGCGTGCTCCGGAACGCACCCGACGCGGCGGACCGATGAGTTCGCACGGGCCGAGGGCCGTCCCGATCCGGACCGCCGACGACTGGGAGGAGACGACCGTCGACGGCGAGTCTCGAGTCACCATCTACTGGACGAAAACCCCGGGGAACCGGGTCGACCGGTTCCTGTTCGACCTCTTCGGAACGAGTCGGGAGCGGGAACTCGCGCTGGATCCCGTCGGGACGACGGTCTGGCGCCACTGCGACGGCGACCATACCGTCGCCGAGATCGCATCGGTCGTCGCGGACTCCCATGCCGACGAGCGCGTCGCCCCCGTCGACGAGACGCTCGCGCACTTTCTCATGCAACTCGAGGAGCGCGGGCTGATTCGGTTCGACGACGGGTGAACGGAGAGACGAGTCCAAGCCCCACGGTCGAGCGACGCACCCGAACGCCGGGTTCACAGCGGGCTCGAGAACGATCCGGCGGCTCGAGGAGAACAGAGTACTGAAGTCTCGAGAAACCAGTCAGGGATCGCGTCGTCCGATCAGGGCAGGTCGACGTCGACGTCTTCCTGCAGGCTCGCGGCCTTGACCGTGTTGTAGAGTAACATCGCTCGCGTCATCGGACCGACACCGCCCGGGACGGGCGTGATCGCGCTCGCTCGTTCCTTCGCGCTCTCGAACTCGACGTCGCCGACGAGTTCGTACCCCTTCTCGTTGTCCGCGTCGACGCGGTTGACACCGACGTCGATCACGACCGCGCCCTCGCCGATCATCGAGCCGTCGACGAGTTCCGGCGCGCCGGCGGCGGCGACGACGATGTCCGCGCTTCGGGTCTTCGCGGCGAGATCGTCCGTTCGGGAGTGACAGACCGTCACCGTCGCGTTGCCGTCGTCGGCCTTCTGGATCAGCAGGTTGGCCAGCGGCTTGCCGACGATGTCCGAGCGGCCGACGATCGTCACGTCCTTGCCCTCGGTGTCGACGTCCGCGGCCTCGAGCAACTTCTGGACGCCGTGGGGAGTGCAGGGACGGAAGCGGGCGTCGCCGGCGACCAGCCGGCCGACGTTCTCGGGGTGGAAGCCATCGACGTCCTTCGCGGGGTCGACCCGGCGGATGACCTCGCGGTAGTCGACGTGGTCCGGGACGGGCGCCTGCACGATGTAGCCGTGGACGTCGTCGTTCGCGTTGAGGTCGGCGATCTCGTCGTACAGCGTCTCGGGCGAGGCGTCGCCGTCGACGTCGACGTGGTAGCTCTCGATGCCGACCTCCTCGCAGTCACGTTGCTTCATGTTAACGTAGGTCTGGCTTGCGGGGTCGTCGCCCATCAGCACGGTCGCCAGCCCCGGCCGCGCGCCCGCGTCGGCGAGCGTCTCGATCGCGTCGGTCAGGTCGTCTCGAATCTGACTCGCGACGGCGTCGCCGTCGATGATCTCGGTCATTACTCGAGTGGGCGACCGCGAGGCTAATCAACCCTCGGATTCGTGCTCAGAACGGCGTCTCAAAGACGGTGGGATAGGCATGATCGTGGATAGAAGCTGCGTCGCCGTCCGGAACCCGATGATCTGCTAACCGGCGCCGCCGCTCTCGGTTCCGAACAGTTCACAGCCGCGAATTACCGCCGAACCTCCCGAACCGTCCATAATCAGGACGGGACGGTCCGGTAGCAAACGTCCTCGAGTATCGAGGTAGTTACCGCTCGATATCGGCGCTTACCACCAGCGGCCCCGGGCGCGACCGCGACCCGGGTTCGATCGCTGGTTGCTGAGTTCGTGACGGACGGTGTCGCCCATCGTGCCGACGCGGAAGTCCTGTTCGGTGCGCTCCCGAATGCCGTTCGTGACGTACGCGAAGGCGATGTCGTTCTCGGGGTCGGCCCAAGCGACGCTGCTACCGAGCCCGGCATGACCGAACGCCGTCGGCGGCGCGGTGACGCCGAGGTTGCTCTGGACGACGCCGCCGAGGAAGAAGCCCATCGCGAACCGGCCGGAGACGTCCCGGCTCATGTCGTCGTCGGTCTCAGCCTGCAGCGAGGTCCACTCGTCGATCGTCTCCGGGGTGAACAGGCGCGTGCCCTCGAGTTTGCCGCCGTTCAACAGGCAGGCGTAGAACCGAAGCATGTCGCTTGCCGTTCCGATCCCGTTCGCGGCCGGGATGATCGCCTGCTTCTGGACGAAGTCGCTGTTGAAACTATCGGCGGTGTCCTGGTTCGTTCCCGACTGGACGCCCGAACTGGCCGCCGTGATCTGGTCGTAGGGTTCGAAGCCGACTAGCGTGGCGACGTCGACCTCTTCGCCTTCGGGGAGCCCGATACTGGTGTTGTCCATTCCGAGGGGCTCGAAGATCTCGTCCCGCGCGAACCGGTCGATCCGTCGACCGGAGACCTTCCGAACAATCTCCCCGACCAGCCAGCCGAAGCTGAGCGTGTGGTAATTCGGCTCCGTCCCCGGCTCGTAGACCGGTTCGGCCGCCTCCATTCCCTCGGCGATCGCGTCCGGATCGCTCCACAGGTGAGCCTGGCCGTCGATTTCGACGGCCGGAACGCCCGCCTGATGCGAGAGCACGTGGCGGATCGTCGTCTTCGCTTTCTGCGTTCCCTCCTCAGCGTAGTCGGGCCAGTGCTCGACGACGCGGTCGTCGTAATCGAGTTCGCCTCGCTGGGCGAGCAGATGGACGCAGGCCGCGGCGTACGGTTTCGTACACGAAAACAGAACGTGTCGCGTTTCCGTGGTCGTTTCGCCCCCCTCCGGATCGGAGAGACCGCTGGCCGTATCGACCACGAACTCCCCGTCGTGGTAGATCGCCAGCTGGGCGCCGTGGTGGAGCTCCTGTTCGAGCTGCCGATCGAAGGTCGCCTTGATTCGATCGGTGCCCGTCTTCAGAACTGCCGACTCTGTGTCGTCACCGTCGTCCTTCCAGTTCCCCTCTCCCCGTTCGGATCGATCGTTCCCCCCCTGTGCTGCTGCGCTCGTCGACGCACCGGTAGCAAGCGTTGCCCCCACTGTACCGAGCGTCGCAAGCACACGTCGTCGATCCATCGAAGTCCTCTGTGATGGCATCACGCAAACTATATAATCCGACGTATATGAATCCGTTCATAATCAGTTCAGAATAGAATATAGTCACTAGAAGTGTCCAATAGCTAGATACCGGCATTTAAACTCATCACCAACAGGCCAGCCGTTTCAGTTTCCGTGACTGTTCAGGCTCCGGTCTCGCCGTCGACGACCACGGGGTGGTAGGTCGTTTCGAGGTCGCCGTACTCGTCCGTGTCCGCGGTGTCGATCAGCCGGAGCGCCTGTCGCTCGTGACACTCCCGCGCGGCTTCAAGCGCGTCCGCATCGACGTCGACGGCGTTCGACTCGAGCACCGGTGCGACTCGGTCGGTCCACGCCCCGTCCTCGAGCAGACACACCACCCGGTCGTCGACCGTGAGGGGCGGTTTGCCGGCGACGTGATCGGCCGAACCGACGATATCGTAGGTTTCGATCCCCTCGAGGATCCCGACGACGTCGGCTTCGGGAACGTCAGTGGGAGCCCCAGCCATGACCTTGTCGAGCACGAGCGCGTCGATCGGCGCGTCCATCGTCTCGGGTCGCGGGGTCGGATCGCCGTCGCGCTCGCGGGCGATGGTCTCCTCGGCGACGGGGTCGCTGTCGTCCGGCGTCCCCGGCAGCGGCTCGGGACGGTACGGATCGCCGTCGTCGAACCGGACCGGAACGAGGCCGATCGTCTCGGCGGCCGTTATCGCGTCGAACAGCAGCGGCCGATCGGCGTCGTAGGACTCGAGGTCCAGTCCCAGCCCCTCCGGCGAGGCGGCGCGCACCAGCGGATCGGGGACGGGCGCGACGATCTCGCCGTCCTCCTCGCGGAGCTGGCGCGGGTACGGCGCGTCGCCGGTTTGGGGCTCCGGAATCCCGCTGAGCACGAGCATGGGTTCGCCCTCGTACTCGTCGACGCCCCAGTCGACGTGGTCGCCCGGCTCGGCGCCCATAAAGTCGGCGACCGGCGTCAATTCGAGGGCCAGTTCCGAGGCCGCCGTCGTCGCGGTCTCGCGAAGCTCAAGCAGTCGATCGTCGTCGAGAACGGTTCCGGTCGGATTCGTAGCCATTGACGGCGGTACGTCCAGCCGGTGGAAAAGCCGCGTGCCGGCGAGTGACAGGGGGCTCCGAAATCAGCGGCCGCGGCGTCGTTGCTTATTCGTACAGCGGGTTCGCGTCACACAGTGTCGCGACTTCCTCGCGGACCTCCTCGAGGACGGCCTCGTCCTCGGGGTCGTCGACGACGCGGGTGATCAGGTCGGCCACCGTACGGCAGTCGTCCTCGTCGAAGCCGCGGGTGGTCAGCGCGGGCGTGCCCGCGCGGATGCCCGAGGGATCGAACGGCGAGCGCGTCTCGCCGGGGACCGTGTTCCCGTTGAGGACGATGCCGGCCTCCTCTAGGGCCTCCTCGGCGTCGCCGCCGGAGGTGTCGGGATGGCTCTCGCGGAGATCGACGAGGACGAGATGGTTGTCCGTGCCCTCCGAAACCAGCGAGAAGCCGTTTTTGGCGAGGCGCTCGCCGAGGGCCTTCGCGTTGGCGACGGTCTGTTCGGCGTAGTCCTCGAACTCGGGCTCGAGGGCTTCCTTGAAGCCGACGGCCTTGCCGGCGATGTTGTGCATGAGCGGGCCGCCCTGTCCGCCGGGGAAGACCGCCGCGTCGATGTCGTCGGCGTACTCCTCGTCGCACATGACGATGCCGCCCCGACCCGAGCGGATCGTCTTGTGGGTCGAGCCGGTGACGAAGTCGGCGGTGCCGACCGGCGAGGGGTGGACGCCGGCGGCGACGAGGCCGGTGATGTGGGCGATGTCCGCGAGGTGGAGCGCGCCGACGCTGTCGGCGGCCTCCTGGATGCGCTCCCACTCGATCTCACGCGGGTACGCGGAGTAGCCGGAGACGATGATGTCCGGCTCGAACTCCTCGGCGTGTTCGGCCAGCCCCTCGTAGTCGAGGTAGCCCGTCTCGGCGTCGACCTCGTACTGTTCGACCTCGTAGAGCTGCCCGACGAAGTTCGCCGGGTGGCCGTGGCTCAGGTGGCCGCCATGGTTGAGATCCAGCGAGAGGATCTTGTCGCCGGGCTCGAGCATCGCGAAGTAGACGGCCTGGTTGGCCTGCGTGCCCGAGTGGGGCTGGACGTTGACGTGCTCGGCGCCGAACAGTTCGGTCGCGCGGTCGATGGCCAACTGTTCGACCTCGTCGGCGTACTCGCAGCCGCCGTAGTAGCGCGAGCCGGGATAGCCCTCGGCGTACTTGTTCGTCAGGGCGCTGCCCTGCGCGTCGATGACCGCCTGACTGACGTGGTTCTCGCTAGCGATCATCTGCAGCGTCTCTCGTTGGCGGTCGACCTCTCCCTCGAGTGCATCGGCGACGGCGGGATCGACGTCCCGTACGTGCTCGTGCTCCATGTCCGATGTGCCGGCTGGCGACTGTATAAGTGTACCCGTCTTCGGCGAATCTCACCGCTGGAACGATCCCGACGTATCAATTCGATTGGAACCCACCGCCGGAAATCGGCCAAACGACGGTCGCTCCCGGCACCTCTCCTGAATTATCAAAGTTTTGACTGCCGATACAACTAACTTTCCCGGGGAACATTCAGCGTACCGAATGATAGAGTGGGCGGTAGACGACGGGGCGCTCTGCGTGACTGACGCCGACAACGCCGAACTGTCGGTTCGCGGTAGCGGTCTCGTCGTCGGCGGAACCGGACCCGACATCCCACGGCCCGTCGACGAGACGGTCGTCGTGACGACGGACGAACTCCGATTCCCCCACGCGGTCGCCTACGCGTTTTCGCTCGGCTCGGACGAGCAACACGAACTCGACCCCGACGGGGCGCCGCTCTCGCTGTCCCCGGGCGAGTACGTCGTCGACATCGACACGGAAATCAAGACGTACCTCCGGTTTTCCGGGACGGCGACGATCGAGAAAACCGGCGGCTACGAGGAGACCGTCGTCAGATTTCCCGATCGCGTGCGCGTGATCATCGGCTTCCGGAGTCGCCACGAACTCCCCGCGGGAACCATCACCGTCCCTGACACGCCCGAGGGGATCGCCGCCGGACTCACGCATCTCGCCACCTCCCACAAGACCGATGGTCCGGATCGTACCTATCCGACCCTCCGGGGCCACCCGTCGCTGCTCGAGTGCGGCGACAGCCTCGAGATTCCGGACTGCATCCGAGAGGACTTCTCGCCGTCAGGGATCGAACTGGTCGTCCCGGCCGACTACGAGTCCCTGTTCGTCGCCGCGCCGCTGGCCTACTACCTGCAGGCGACGATCGAACCCCGCGAGCGTCCCCCAACCGGGCCGAGCCACGCGACGCTTCGCGTCCCGGAGTTCGCCGTCGAAAAGCGGCTGTCGCCGATGCCCGGTCTCGAGCGCGACGTTGATCGACTGCTCCGGAAGGCCTTTTTCTTCGACTGTCTGGTCCGCAACGCCGGCCCCTACGGGACGAACCTGGCCGAGCAGAGCATGCTCGAGGTCCTCGGTCTCGACGCCGAGGAACTCTACGAGGCCGGCCCCCAGCGCCGACTCGCGACCTACCTCGAGGTACCCGACGCCGCCATCGAACACCGCCTCCCCGACTGGCACCTCTCGACGTACGTCCGCCCTGACTACGACAGCGTCGAGTCGCTCCCTTTTCTGCTCGACCGGATGAGCCTAGTCCACATGCCACGGACCTCCGAACTCGAAGGGAAGGAACTCGTCGAGCGCTCGCTGGAGGACTTCTACCGCGGCGGAAACAACGGCCCCGATGGCCGCAGCCGGGCGAGCACCGGGAAGGTTGCGTCGGTCGACATCGTCAAACCCGAACTCCACAACGGGCGGGTTCACGGCTGGCTCGCCGACGGCGTCCCGATCGACGTCTTCAAGACGACCCCCGAGGCCTACCACAACCGGCTGGACTACCTCGAGCGCGCGACCGACTCGACGTCGATCGCCGTCGTCCTGAACGATCCCGAGATGGCCGGCGAACACGACGACGTCGCCGAGATCTACCGCCAGCGATCCGAGGAGCTCTCGATGGAGGTGACCGTCGACGAATCGCTCTCGACGGCCGAACTCGCGCGCGTCTTCGAGGACGACCACGACTTCGTCCACTACATCGGCCACTGCGAAACCGACGGCCTGCGCTGTTCCGACGGCTACCTCTCGACCTCGTCTCTCGGTCGCTGTAACACCCAGACGTTCTTCCTCAACGCTTGCGGCTCCTACTACGAGGGGATGGGGCTCATCGAGCGGGGGAGCGTCGCCGGCGCGGTCACCTTCTCGAAGGTCCTCAACGACCACGCCGTCAAAGTCGGCTCGACGTTCGCCAAACTCCTCGTCCACGGGTTCAGCATCGAACGCGCGATGGGGCTTGCGCGCAGGCGTATCATGATGGGGAAAGACTACGCCGTCGTCGGCGACGGCACGCACTCGCTGACCCAGGGTGAACACCGCGTCCCGACCACGCTCACACTCGAGAAACTCGAGGACGAGCGCGCCGAGTACCTGGTCACGTTCGACTGTTACTCGACGCGGGTCACGGGCTCGTACTACTTCCCGCACGTCGAGGGCAACGAGTTCGCCTACCTCTGTGGCACGCAGTCGAATTTCACCGTGACGAAGTCGAAACTGGCCACGCTACTCCAAGAAACGGAAGCGTCGGTGATCTTCAACGGCGACGTCTACTGGTCGACGGAGTTGGCATCGCGGTTCGTCGAGTGATTCCGACAGAGAAAACAGGAGAGAGCCTACGACGGTAGTCGTGGGGTGAATCCGTCACTTGTGAACTACATCACAAGCGTCTGACCGCGGGAGTCTTGAGGTGGGGAACGTTGCCTCCGTGGAATCGGCATCGTCCGACAGCCACGCGGAAGAATCCCACAACTTCAGTCGTGGGAGGAGGTCAAGGGCCGCCGTACGTGCTGACGCGCTTGGCTCGCATCGTCGGTCGATCCGCTCTCTCGGCCGTATACGCCCGACAGAGGAATTCACGCGTAATCAACCGTAATCGCTCGCAGCTAACACCCATACGACCTAACAATAACAGATCGTTACTATATATCTATCGTCAATTCTACAACTGTTTACGAGTGGCTAACGGCGGTGCAGTCGAACGATCTGACGGTTCTAACAGATTGCCGACAGGACATAGATTCGGCGCCATCTCGTCGGACAACTGACGAGAGCGCGGACAAAAATTACCGGCGTCGCCGTCGCACACGATGTTCTGGTGTGGATTCGGCCACCAAAATTAAGTAATATCCGTACGTTTACTTCTGTATAGACATGACCTCGAATTTACTCAACCACCAGATTGACGATATCCTCGACTCCGTACTCGAGGAGGCGACCGGGGACGTCTACATGGTCAACCCGTCGGGGGACGCCATCGAAGAGTTCGTTTCCGTCGCGACTGCGTTCGACGGCGACCTGCCGTCCGTCCACATGCTCGCTGACGAACGAACGCTAAAAGACGTCATGGACGACTTCATCGTCGCCTCGAACGCCGCGGACCTCATCAGCGAGGACGCCCTCGCGCTCCGCACGCTCGAGGAGGCGCCCGAGAACTCGCTTTTGGTCACCGAGGACCGAGTGATCGCCATCGTCCACGCCGGCGACCGCGTCGGCGGCCTTGTCACGGACGACGAGAGCTTCGTCGAAGACACCTACGACACCTACGCGGCCCGCTGGGACGACGCCGCCGAATTCAACCTCCGGACGCCGCCGATCACGGCCGTTCGCGAGACCCTCTCCGAGGAGATCAGCCCCGAGGCCGAGGACGACTTCACGTCGATCCTCAACTCGCTCGAGACCGCCCGCGGCGACGGCGACGGACTCGACGAAGTAACGATTTCGCTGCTCGTCGCGGCCAAGAACGAGGCCCTACTGTACGACATCAGCAAGTGGGGCGAGGACGTCGGCATCGCGTCCAAGGCCACGTTCAGCCGCACGAAGACCAAACTCGAGGATATGGGCCTCATCGACACCGAGAAGGTCCCGATCGACGTCGGTCGCCCGCGCCTTCGCCTGAAGATCGGCGACGACCGACTCCAGGAAGCGGACAACGGGCAGCTCGCGACGGTCGCACAGTCGATCCTCAACTAAAAACGAACTTTTCCTCTGCGGGTGCGCCTTCGGCGCACCCTCGGGAAAACTTCGATGAAAAGCACTCCTCTTTCCGTTCACTCGCTCGGTAGCGACGCTTCGCGTCGCCCCTCTCTCGTTCACATCAGTCGTCGGCCCGCTCGCTCGGCCTCCGGCCTCGCTCGCGGTTGCTAACGGATGATAGCCTGCCCTCCCCCGAGTCGCGCGTCTCTCGCAGCGCTCGAGACGCGCTCCCGGCCAAGAGTTTTCGTTCGGAGCATGACGCAAACCCCAAGTCGCCGCCGCGAGACGACTCGAGTATGTACGAGGCCGTCCACGCCCACCCAGACGGAGAGAGCACGGTCGCCCGGTTCGCCAAGACGGCGGCCGACTACGGTTTCGAGGGCGTGGTCGTGCGCAACCACCACGACTCGCGCGCGGAGTACGACGCCGAGGCGATCCGCGAGGAGTACGGGATCGACGTCGTGGAGGGCCTCGAGATCCGCGCCGACGACCCCCAGGAGGCCAGTGGCTCCGTCGGGAACTATCGGACGACCGAGACGATCGTCGGCGTCCACGGCGGGACGAACGCCATGAACCGGTTCGCCGTCGAGAGCGAGAAGGTCGACGTACTCGCCCATCCGATGGCCGACAACGGCGACGTAAACCACGTGCTGGTGAAGGCGGCGGTCGAGAACGGCGTCCGCCTCGAGTTCGAC
Source organism: Haloterrigena salifodinae (assembly GCF_003977755.1). Lineage (NCBI taxonomy): Archaea > Methanobacteriati > Methanobacteriota > Halobacteria > Halobacteriales > Natrialbaceae > Haloterrigena > Haloterrigena salifodinae. The sequence continues at coordinate 178,173 of NZ_RQWN01000005.1, read as the reverse complement.
CTCTCCGGGGTGCTCCGGACCAGCGGCGGACGTCGAGTCAGGGTCCTCCAGTCGCTGCGCAAACTCGAGGAGATCGTCGGCCACTACGACGCCCCCTACGTAGTCAGCGCGAACCCGCGCTCGCACCTCGAGTTGCGCGCTCCCCGCGAACTGACGGCGCTCGGCGAGGAGATTGGTCTCTCGACGGCGTTCGTCGAGCGAGGGTTAGCAGAGTGGGGGCGGCTCGCCGAGCGCAACCGCCGGATCCAGTCCGAGTCGTTCATTGAGCCCGGGGTCGAACGGGGTAGGTATGAAGAAGAGCCTTGAGGACCACGCCGCCCGGTTCGACGAGAAGGCCGGCGAGTACGACGAGTCGAAGTCCGACGAGTACCGCGCCTGTGCGAATCTGGTCGTCGAACACGCCGCCCCCGGCGAGGACGACGTCGTCCTCGATCTCGGAACGGGGACCGGCGCCATCGCGCTCGCGCTCGCCCCCGACGCCGACCGCGTGGTCGGCCGCGACATCAGCGAGGGGATGATGGAAGAAGCCGAGCGCAAGGCCGACGAGGAAGGCCTCGAGAACCTCGAGTTCGACTACGGCACCTTCCGGGAGCCCGAGTACGACGGCCCGGTCGACACCGAGTCGTCGGAGACGCCTCGATCCCACACTCGTTCCGCTCGCGTGGACGTCGTCACCTCGAACTTCGCTATGCACCACCTCTCGGACGACGAAAAGCGCGAGGCGATCGACGTCATCGCCGCCCTCGAGCCCCGAAAGTTCGTCCTTGGGGACGTGATGTTCTTCGGCGAGCCGGATTCCGACGCGCCGTTCTACTCGCCCGAGGTTGACGATCCTGCGACGGTCGGCGCGCTCGCCGACGCCTTCACCGACGCCGGCTTCTCGCTGACCGCCGTCGAACGCGTCCACGACCAGGTCGGCGTGCTGGTCGCCGAGCGGTCGACGACCGCCACCGACGCCGAGGGCGAGGTCGGCGATCCCGGCGACAACCCCGCCGCGGACGAATGAAACACCTCCCGAAACACCTCCAGCCGCGGTGGCGGTATCTCGCCGTCGAACTCGAGACCTGGCCCGACGCCGTGATCGATCGCCGGGCGTTCCAGCGGGAGTGCTGGTACGCGGCCCAGAACCTGCTGGGAGATCCGGGCAGCGCCCACGCCGATATGACCGTCCTCAGGTTCGAATTCGCCGGCGAAACCGGCGAGGCGATCGTCCGCGTCCGCCGCGGCGAGACCGAGCCGGCCCGCGCGGCCCTCGCCTGTATCGACGAGATCGACGGCGCTGCGGTCGGCGTACGGGTCTGCGGTATCAGTGGTACGATCCGTGCCGCTGAAGAAAAGTATTTAGGACGCCGCGGGCAAGATTCCGAGAAGAGAAACGTCGTGTTCGGGAACGAGGAGCGAGTCGCCGTCCTGCGGGAATGCGTTGCAGACGTACGACTCGATGAGGCGTTCACGGGTGCGACAGACCTCGATTACGATTTAGCGTGATACTATGCAGGGACAAGCCCAACAGCAGGCGTACGACCGCGGCATCACGATCTTCTCGCCCGACGGCCGACTCTACCAGGTCGAGTACGCTCGCGAGGCGGTCAAGCGAGGAACGGCGAGCATCGGCGTCCGAACGAGCGACGGCGTCGTGCTGGCCGTCGACAAACGAGTCCCCTCCCCGCTGCTCGAGGACTCGAGCGTCGAGAAAATTCACAAGGCCGACGACCACATCGGCATCGCCAGCGCGGGCCACGTCGCCGACGCCCGCCAGCTGATCGACTTCGCGCGCCGCCAGACGCAGGTCAACCAGCTGCGCTACGGCGAACCGATCGGCGTCGAGACGCTGACCAAGGAGGTCACCGACCACATCCAGCAGTACACGCAGGTCGGCGGCGCCCGTCCGTTCGGCGTCGCGCTGATCGTGGGCGGCATCGACAACGGCGAACCGCGCCTGTTCGAGACCGACCCCTCGGGGACGCCCTACGAGTGGAAGGCCCTGGCCGTCGGCGCCGACCGCGGCGAACTCCAGGACTACCTCGAGGAGAACTACGACGAGGAAGCCGACCTTGACGGCGGCATCGCGCTCGCGCTCGACGCCCTCGCGTCGGTCAACGACGGCTCGCTCCTCCCAACCGAGGTCGGCCTCGCGACGGTCGACGTCGAGACCGAGTCCTTCGAGCAGTTCGACTACGACCGGATCGAGTCCCACCTCGAGGAGAACGACATCTTAGACGAGGGCGACGACGCCGCCGCGGACGACGAAGAGCAAGAGTAACCGACTCGCTCGATTTCGACTCGAGTACCGCCTTCGTCCCGCGCGTCGACGACGACGGGTTCGACCCACGGAACGATTCGCTTTTCCCGTTCAATCTGTGCGCGTGAGCGTGCGAACTATTCACCGTCTACCTCCACCCGCGCCCGATGGACGACCGGATCCGTACCCGCTCAGCGGCGGCGCTCGCGAGCGGCGGCTCGTTTCGACCGACCGGACGACCGGCTGTCGCCGGTTCGAAGCGGGGTCGAACCCGGAACCCGCGCCGTGATATCGGGAAACACTCTTTTCATTGGCGAGGGAAGCAACCGATATGATATCGCTCGACGAGGCGGTGACGGCGCGACTCGAGTCACACGGGGCGCGCTTCGAGGTGCTCGTAGACCCGGACGCGGCACTGGAGATCAAACGCGACGAGTTCGACGGCGACCTCGAGGACGTGATCGCCGCCGAGGACGTCTTCGAGGACGCGTCGCGGGGCGACCGTCCCGCCGAGGACGACCTCGAGAAGGTCTTCGACACGACGGATCCCCTCGAGATCATCCCCGAAGTGATCAAGGAGGGGGAGATCCAGATCACGGCCGATCAGCGCCGCGAGATGCAAGAACAGAAGCGCAAGCAACTGATTGACACCATCGCGCGCAACGCAGTCAACCCCCAGATGGACAACGCGCCCCACCCGCCCGAGCGCATCGAGAACGCCCTGGAGCAGGCCGGGTTCACGGTCGATCCGATGGAACCCGTCGAGAGCCAGGTCGACGACGCGCTCGACGACCTGCGTCCCGTTATTCCGATCCGATTCGAGGAGGTGACCATCGCCGTGCAGATCCCCGCCGAGTACGCCGGCAGCGCGCAGGCGCAGGTCCGCCAGTTCGGTGACTTAGAGCGCGAGGAGTGGCAGGCCGACGGCTCGTGGGTCGGCGTCATCACCTTCCCCGCGGGGATGCAAAACGACTTCTACGACGTCGTCAACGAACACTCCAGCGGCGAGGCCGAGACGGAGATCATCAAAGACAAGGACGACCTGAAGACGCGGTAGGACGTTCCGGCGGGCGGTGCGGCCTTCTCACCCGCGGTGGTAACCGATCAGGAAACCGCTGGCGAAACCGGCCCCAACCGAGACCATCGAGAGCGCCGACACGAGCCAGTGAACGCCCTCCTGGGCGCGGTCGCCCGTCTTGAGCAGTCCCGCGGAGAGGCGGCTCCAGTCGACTGTGACGATCTCCTGGGACTCGAGGTAGCGAAAGGCCATCAACTCGACGCCGACGATGATCGCGAGCACTTTCGCGATCTGTTTCGTGGCGAATCCGAGCACCCCACCAACGACCGCGCTGCCCCCGAACTCGAGGCCCAGCCCCGTCGGATCGACGTCTAGCATCACGGTGTCGTATTCGGGTCGTCTCCAATGACTGTTATGGCTTCGTGATATTCTTGATAGCTGACGTCAGCTTCGATCTGCGACGCGCTGCTCGCTGCGGATCGAGTCGCGTTCCGGCGCGTCGACTCCGCCGCATGGCCTGTGGACGCGCCACGGGATTCAAGACCGTCGGGGGCGTACGGTCGGGTATGTGCCGTATCCGTCGAACAGTAACGGAGGTGTTCGACCGCCATCCGTAGCGCGATCGGGCAGCCGCGGTCGCGAGTATCGAGCCGCCGTACCCAGCCCGTGGGACCAACGGGCCGTCGGGTCGCCAAGCGACCCGTCTCACGTCGTCTCGAGCCTTCTTCTCCGAGCAAGAGCTACGAGCACGTCTTTCCACCCGCATGAGAGCAATCATCGCCAAGCGCGTCGATTCGGGAACGCCCGACACGAGTGAGATCCGCGACCTCGCCGCGGCCGCGGGGTACACCGTCGTCGGTGAGATCACCCAGTCGCGGAAGGCCGATCCCGCCCTCCAGCTGGGCGAGGGGAAAGCCGAGGAACTCGCCGACGAAGTCGTCGCGACCGACGCGACGACCGTCATCTTCGACAACCGGCTCGGCCCCTACCAGACGTATAACCTCGGGCAACTGCTCCCCGAAGGCGTCGAGGTGATCGACCGGTTCACGCTGATCCTCGAGATCTTCGGGCAGCGCGCCCAGACCCGCAAAGCCCAGCTCCAGGTCGAACTGGCCGAACTTCGGTACGAACTGCCCCGCGCCGAGGCCAAGACGAGCCTCGCCAAACGCGAGGAACACCCCGGCTTCATGGGGCTCGGCGAGTACGACGAGAGCCGCGAGCAGGACATTAAGGACCAGATCAGCCGGATCAAAGACGAGCTCGAGCGGATCGAGCAGACCGAGCAACACCGCCGGGAGCGTCGGCGCGACTCCGGCTTCGATCTGGTCGCGCTGGCGGGGTACACCAACGCCGGCAAGTCGACCCTGCTGCGCCGGCTCGCCGACGACCTCACGGTCGAGGAAAACGAGGACCTCCATCCGGATCTCGACGCGACCGCCGAATCCCAGGACAAACTGTTCACGACGCTGGGAACGACGACCCGCCGCGCGGACATCGAGCCCCGCGACGTGCTGGTGACCGACACCGTCGGCTTCATCAGCGATCTGCCCCACTGGCTGGTCGAGTCGTTCAAGTCGACGCTCGACTCCGTCTACCGAGCCGATCTGGTGTTGCTCGTCGTCGACGTCAGCGAGGACATCAACGAGATCCACGAGAAGCTCGTCACCAGCCACGACACCCTCTACGAGCGCAACGAGGCGCCGATCGTGACGGTGCTGAATAAGATCGACAAGGTCGACGACGAGGAGCTCGCAGAGAAGCGCGACGCCCTGTCTGCGCTCGCCCCGAACCCCGTCGCCGTCAGTGGCCGGGACGGGACGAACGTCGACGCCCTGCTCGAGCGCATCGACGAGGAACTGCCCGACTGGGAAGAAGAGCGCCTCCTCCTGCCGATGACCGACGACACGATGAGCGTCGTCTCGTGGCTCCACGACAACGCCAACGTCGAGGAAGTCGCCTACGGCGACGAGGACGTCGTCGTCTCCTTTGAAGCTCGGCCGGCGATCGTCTCGCAGGCGCGCTCGCGGGCCAGCGAGTTGCGGACGGCGGCAGCCGAATCGGCCTGATCGAACGGCGACGGACGCTCGATCTCTCTTCTTCCCGGCTCGGTCCCCGACGATGACGTCGCGACGTCGGTGGCCTAACCCCACCTTATAAATCGATGACTCGAGTCTCCTAGGTTATGGAACGTGTTGCAATCATCGGTGCGTCGATGACCCAGTTCGGGCAACGCGAGGGGGAGTGGGTCCTCGACCTCCTCGCGGAGGCCGGCCTCGAATGTCTCGAGGATTCCGGCGTCGACGCCAGCGACCTCGACCACCTGTACGTGTCGAACATGGCCAGCGGCGAGTTCGAGGGCCAGACCGGAATTCCCAACGCCTTGGCCCACGACATCGACGCGATGCCGGCGTACACCCAGCGCGTCGACCAGACGAGTTCCAGCGGCGGCGCGGGGATCTACGCCGCCTGGCAATCGGTCGCCAGCGGCGCCAGCGACATGACGATGCTCGTCGGCGGCGAGAAGATGACCCACCGGACGACCGGCGAAGCGACCGACGTCATCGCGTCGCTGACCCATCCGGCGGAGTACAAACACGGCGTGACGCTCCCGTCGTTCGCGGGGCTGACCGCCCGCCACTACCTCGAGCGGTTCGACGCGCCGCGAGACAGTCTGGCAAAGGTGGCCGTCAAGAATCACAAGAACGGCGTCGACAACCCCAACGCGCAGTTCCAGAAGGAGATCGACGAGGAGACGGCCCTCGAGTCGCCGATCGTCGCCGATCCGCTCCGGCTGTACGACTTCTGTCCGATCACGGACGGCTCCGCGGCGCTGATGCTCTGTCCGGAATCCGTCGCCGAGGAGTACACGGACGACTACGTCGTCATTTCGGGCATCGACGGCGCCACGGACACCCACGTCGTCCACGAACGAGAGGATCCGACCGTGATGGGCGGCGTCGTCGAGAGCGGCGAGGGCGCCTACGAGATGAGCGGCTACGGCCCCGACGATATCGATGTCGCCGAACTCCACGACATGTTCACTATCCTCGAGTTCCTCCAGATGGAGGGGCTGGGCTTCGCTGAGCAAGGAGAAGCGTGGGAACTCGTCGAGAGCGGCTACACCGAGCGCGACACGGGCGAACTGCCGATCAACACCTCCGGCGGACTCAAGTCGAAAGGCCATCCGCTGGGCGCCAGCGGGGTTGCACAGGCGGTCGAGATCTACGAACAGTTAATGGGAGAAGCCGGACCGCGGCAGGTCGACGCGGACGTCGGCCTCTGCTGTAACGTCGGCGGCTTCGGCAACTGCGTTATCACCACCATCATGGAGGCGGCACGATGACTATGGAAGCCTACGAGTACGAAGATGGCTCGATCAGCTACCCCGGCCACCCCCGCGGGCCCGGCGGCACCGAGCCGGTAGAGACGATCGATCTCAGCGAGTATACCGGCGAAGTCGTCACCTGGACGACGAGCACGGCGACGCCGCCCGGCGTTCGCGAGCCGAACACGCTCGCTATCGTCGAGTTCGACGTAGACGGGGAGTCGGTCCGCGCGCTCGGTCAGGTGACCACCGACGAGATTGAGACCGGCGACAAAGTCGAACCGGTCCACGTCGAGGAACTTCGCGAGCCCGGCGCCGGCATCCGCGAACCGGAGAGTCAGGACTGGGACGGCTACCGGTTCCAGCCGGTCTAGGCCGCGTCGGAACCGTTTTCGCTCGAGTCGGCGTCGTCGTCATCAGCAGCGGCGTCGTCGTCATCAGCGGCGGATTTATCGCCATCGGATTCGCCGGAGGCATCATCGTCGGTACCGTCGGCACCGTCGTCGCGGCCGTACTGATCCTTCAGGGTCTCGAGTTCGGCGTCGACGTCGACGCCCGGGTCCGGCTCCGACTCGTCGTCCGACGCACCGTCGAGCGGGTCGCCGTCCTCGATATCGATTCGGACGGCGTCCGTCGCGTCGGTCGATCGGCGCTCGAGGTCGTCGCCGGCGTCCCGGAGTCGCCGGTCGACGTCGTCGCGCAGTTCGCGGGCCTCCGAGAGCAACTCGCGAGCGCCCTCGTCGGCGGGGAGGTCGCCGTCCGACGCCGCCCGTTGGAGTTCGGCGAGGACGGTGTCGAGTCCGGAGAGCGTCGATCGGCGGAGGTCGTCGGCGCGCTCCCCGGCGGTCCGCGTGGCTTCGGTCGTCCGGTCGCGAACGTCCCGTTCGGTCCGGGCGAGTTGCAGGGCTCGCTGGAAGCCCTTGAGCGCACGGACGCTGGTCTCGAGGGCCGCGATCGCGGCGGGAATCGCGACCTCGTCGGTGAACGCGAGGAGTTCCCGAGGCGTCGGCGGTCGGGGCGCCGGCGGGCGGAACGGCGGCCGGCGCCGGGTCGACTCGAGCTCTGACCGGAGTTCCTCGATCGTCCGTGTGAGTTCGCGGACGGCCTCGGCGAGTTCGTCGTCGGGATCGGCCATAGTTCAGCTACGGCGGCCGGAACAAAAAGCCGGGTGATCGGACCGATCGCTATTATTCGCCCGGTGGTCGCGTAGGTGGATCCCGGCCACAATATTTATTATAATACCGGAGACTCGATAAAAAGGATGACAACTGAACGAGGGGGCGCTGCGGTGGAGCAAGCCGACTTTGCCCAGACGCTTGCGAGACTCAAGCGCGACGGGAGCAACGTCTTGCTCGTCGGCGCGGAGACGGCCGACGTGCACACGTCGCTCTGTCATCGGCTGCTGGGCGAGACGGGGGACGGCGCGCGGTATCGACTGTTCGTAACCGACGGATGCGAGTCGCTCGCGAAAGCGAACGACGAGTCGGACGAAGGGACCGCTCGGACGATCGACTACTCGGCGCTCGATCCCACCGCAAGCGAGGACGCCGAACTGCGCGGTCGCACGCCGCTCGGGGCGCTGGGGATCGAGATCGCCAACGCGATCGACGGCTTTCAGGGTGACGCCGACGGCCTCGAGCCGTCCCAGCTACGGGTCTGCGTCGACTCGCTGGTGGCGCTGCTCGAGGAACACACGGCGGAGAAAGTGTTTCGACTGTTGCACATGACGACGTCGCGGGTGGACGCCCTCCAGGGGATGGGTCACTACCACCTGCCGCTCGATCGCGACCACGAAGCGGTCCACCTCTTCGAACCGCTGTTCGACGCGGTCGTCGAGATTCGCGTCCGTGACGGCGTCGCCGAACAGCGGTGGGAACTCAGGGATCGGGAGACGCCGACCGACTGGTTCACCGTCTGATCGGATCCGCGCCGGGCCGGTAGGTCGGTCGCGACGAGGGAGGTTCCGAACCGTTCGTTCGAGACAACACTCACGAAATAACGATAGTTATCAACGTTGTCTATACAGCTGTAATCTAATGACCAGGTTGTGATAATAACGGTCAGTCTGGAAACGGGTACTCGCCAGAAATAGCGTGTAACGCCCGTCTTCGGACCGAAGCACTCCAGGGATATTGGTGTTACGGCAGAAGGACTATATACGGAACGACCTATCGGATTAGAGAGTACAATATATGGAAGTCAATGCTGAGCTTCTCGGCGGAGCTGCCGTCACCGTCTTCCTCGCGCTCCTCTTTTTCGGCGTCGTCGTGCTGTGGGACGTCGCGCTGGCGTTACGGAGCGTCGGAGACAAGATCGACAAGCTGGAGGACAATATCGACGACGATCTGACGGATATCGGCCACTCGCTGGACAACATTTCGAACGGACGCGGCGGCGGTGGCGGGACCCAGCTGCACCTCAGCGGCGGGACCATCAGCTCCGGCCCGAACCCCGGACAGGCGCAGGGCCAGACAGCACAGACGACACAGAGTCCGGGATCGCAAGCAGCCGGCGGGCCACAGCCCGCAGAACCGCAGCAGGCGGCCCAGCACTCCCCCAACGGGAACGGTGGCGCCGCCGCTGACGCGACGACGGCGACGGCTCCCGGTGCCGAAACGGGTCCGACGAGAGCCGAGACCGCGGCGGGAGCGGCGCGCGGTACCGGCGGCGTCAAAACGGAAACTGCTGACGCTCGCGCTGCCGATCGAGCCGCCGCCGGCGGGGCCGAAACGTCGGCCAACGGCGCTGCTGTCTCCGGGGTCGACGAACCGTCTCCCGACCTCGAGACCGACCCGACGGCGCCCGGAACGGACGCGGCTGAAGCGGCTCTCGCCGACGAACGGTCGACGGCCCCAACCGAGGCAGCGACTGCTGCCGACGCTGACGCTGGCGATACTACCGTCGATGCCGACGTGGCGGACGAACCGGATGCGGATTCCAGCCACGAGGCGGCGACGGAGAGCGACGCCGCGACCGACGAGACGCCGAATGATCGGGCGGCACGCAACCAGGGTCGGTTCATCTCGCACTCCGACGGGACGGCGTGGTACGCGATTCGGCTCGATCGCAACGCGATCGCCGACCCGGGACCGACGATCGCCGGCGAGCTAACCGACGGCTCGGAGCGGGACGACGCGGTCATCGCCGCCGGGCCGGTTGACTCGACCGCGACGGAGGAGACGGATACGTTAGCCGCGGCCGCCGACGAGTCCGAGGCCGACGAAACTGATTCCGTTGTGGCGGCGCCGCCGGCCGAGACGGCCGAAGACGATCTCGAGCGGGAATCGGCAGCGCCAACGACCGCCGACGCGTCGAACGACGACGATCCCGAAGCGGCCTCGGTCGACGCCGACGCGGACATCGACGAGACGGACGACACTGCTGTCGGCTCGGACGAGGACGACGGTGCGGCCGAGGGCGAAACTGTCGGTGAGGACGGAACCGAAACCGACGCCGAAGCGCTCGAGCCGGAGGCCGACGAGAGCGAGGCCGACGACGCTGCTGCGGACGACCGGCCGACGGCGGAGACGGGCCTCGAACTCGACGACGCTGAGACTGAGACGAACGAACCGGATGCTGAAGAGGCCGAGGCGGACGCCGACGACGAAAGCGACGAGTCGGACGCAACCGGTCTGGAGACTGTCGACGACGCCGTTTCGGACGACGAGACGGAGCAGTCCAACGACGAGCCGACTGTCGACGCGGCAGATCCGCTCGCCGGCGACGTGGCCGCCTTCGAGTTCGACGACGAGGACCTCGAGGACGTGACGGTCGAGGAGGCCGTCGACTCGATCAACGAGGAGGCACCGGCGCCGGAGCTCTCGAGCCACCAGTTCGACGTCTCGGCGGAAGTCTACGGGACCGATGAGAGCGGCGACGGATCTGCTTCCGACGGCACGGAGCGCGACGACGGCGGCGAAAACACCGTCCTGACCTACGAATTCGAGACGGACACCGTCGAGATCAGCGGCTCGACGAAACGGCTGCTCCAGTACCAGCTGCGGAGCTTCGCCGACCGCGACGCGACGCCCGAAGCCGACGTGACGATCGGTCGGAACCGCATCGTCATCGAAATCCCCGACTCGGACGGCGACGCCGTCCAGCGCTGGAGTGAGGCGGCCGTCGACATCATCGACCGGACGCTCTACCTCTCGGACAACAGCTCCGACGACAGCTGATCTACGCGACGTTCCATCTTTCTCGAGCTGGCGACGCCCGATTCTCGGCCTGGCGCGTCGTCGATCCCGCTGCCGAACGGCCGTTCGATCGAGCCGTCGCCGTCGATCCAATCGCTTTTAGTTCGCTCGTCCCCCTCGAAGTGGTGTGCGAATCGAGAACAGTTTCATTCCCGTCCGCGGTGTCGGGGAGACCACCGAACGCAAACTCTGGCAACACGGAATCACCCACTGGGACGAGTTCGACGGCAGCGTCGTCGGCGACACGTTGGCCGACCGCATCCACTCGTTCATCGAGGAGGGGCGGACCCACCTCGAGCGCGGCGACGTCGCCCCGTTCGCGGAGCAGCTGCCGGCCGCGAGCCGCTGGCGGTGCTACGAGAACGTCCGCGAGGAAACCTGCTTTCTGGACATCGAGACGACCGGACTCGACGCATCCTGCGAGGACGTCACGACCGTCAGCGTCCACCGCGGCGGCGAAACCGAGACCTTCGTCAAGGATCGGGATCTGACCGCTCGTCGGCTGGCGGACGAACTCGAGGAGTCGTCGCTGTTGGTCACCTTCAACGGCCAGCGGTTCGACGTCCCGTTCCTCGAGACGTGCTACGACATCGACGTGACGACGCCCCACGTCGATCTCATGTACCCCTGTAAGCAACTCGGGCTCGACGGCGGGCTGAAGGCGATCGAGCGCGACCTAGGCATCGATCGGGACATGCCCGACCTCAGCGGCCGGGACGCCGTCCGGCTCTGGCACGAGTACGAACGGGGCGACGAGGCCGCCCTCGAGACGCTCGTGGAGTACAATCGGGCCGACACCCGAAACATGGAACCGCTGATGGAGATCGTCGCGGACCGTCTCCACGAGACCGTGTTCGAAGCGGCCTGCGCCGACGAGTAGCGACGTCGTCGGCCTCGCGCTGACCGAAGACGGACCCGTTTTTCGTGCCCGGAAATCGTCGGTACGTAGTCGAACGGCTAACTACGCGGAGCGAGTCGGGACCGACGCGGCCAGCGACCGATGCTCGCCGCTGACGGGATCGCGATCAGCTTCGATCGAACGACTGCTTATCGGCCGCCGGTTTTCTCGAGAACATCGACGTTGCCGTCGCTGGTGACGACGACGCGGTAGCCACAGAAGACGAATTCTACCCGGCCGGAGCCTCGACTCGAGCCATCCTCTCGGGGCGCAAAGAGGGAATCGAGGGCTTCCGGATTGATGACGTCGTACAGCGCGTCGTACTCCGGCGGTTCGATCTCCACCGGATCGATGCCCTCCTGTTCGGCGACAGCACTGATAACTTCAAAACTGAGCGAGTCTGCAGCGGTCGCCTTCGATGAATCGGCTGAGAGTAGCATTGCCCGGACGGTTACAGTCGTCGAATATAAATCCACCGGCCCTAATGGAGTGTTGCTGTACATCATTGGTCGGTAGAGTACAGAAATAAACATCAACCCTCATTTTTAGTAGTAATTATAGTTTAATATTATTATAGAGCTATGATCTGGAACGATTCAGGGAGTAATTTTCGCGGCGCAGGCGTCCCTTGCGAATGTCTAGAATTCGTTTTCAGGTAAGAATTGTGAGGAGGGACGTACGGTCTCGAACGGACGAAACGCGGCTACCGGACACCACACTGTCGGTCGCACCGGTGGCGACAACGGGGAATATGTTCGGGAGAGGGTTCTGGGCCGACGCGGCCGTTTTCGCTACTGTGATGAACCCCTTCACCCGGTCTACGACGCCCGGCGGCGACGGATTCGATTCGTGGGACGCGTTCGATCCGGACCGCGCACCGGCGCCCGGCCCGTTCCTCGAGGGCCATGACGTGCTCGCGGGCGACGACCACCTCGCCTTTCACCGGCTCACCCGCGAGTTGTTCGAGGAACGGGGCGTCTACGACGCGACGTTCGGCTACAACCTCGCGCGGCTCAACCTCGATCGGCGCCATCCCGACGCCGGGTTCCGGTACGCGGTCGACGCCGACGAGCCGTCGGTCCTGCGCGCAGAGTTCACGCCGACGACCGAGTTCTGCCCGCAAGCCGAGGCGCTCGTCACGGGCGCGTTCCGAGCGTGGAACGGACTCGCGGATCGCCACGAATACGATCTCGTGCGCGTGCGCGCCCACCCGACACACCATCAGTCCGACGCGCTCGACACCGAACTCGAGCGACTCGAGACCGAGTTCCGCGAGACGGGGACCGTTCCGGGTGCGGAGTCGGACGCCGACGCGGCTACGGGCGACGGAACGACCGCACAGTCGCCGTTCTGATCGGACTCGTCCCGAAACCGCCGTTTCGGGTCGCGCTCTCCTCCCTCGAAGGAATCAATCCGATCCGATGTCGCTCGCGACAATTTCTGCCGCTGATCCTCGACGCGGGCAACCGAGCCCGTACCGGACTTGCGAAGGACGGGAAGACGTTGATACGATTACTTCTGGACGATACGGTAAACCGGTCGCGAGATCGGAGACTCCGAGACGCGGCCCGTCACCGCCCGCACGGGCTACTCGAGGAGGATACCGACGGCTCGACCGGTTGCACGCGCAGTCGCGGTACGGGTCCCCGATCTGTGCGCGCGAGTCGACCCGGAGTTTCAACGATGTCAGACGACGACTCTACGCCCACCGAACGAGACGAAGAGCAGCCGCAAGCGACCGACGGCGGCGAGACCGACGAGTCCGACGAGTCCCGCTCCGACGCCGAATCCGGCCGGACCGGAACCAGCCGCGACGACGATATCGACGAGAACAGCAAACAGGAGCAACTCGACGACGTTCGCGAGAACCCCGAGGGTGAGCAGCTGACGAGTGACCACGGGGTCAAGATCAGCGACACGGACAACTCCCTGAAGGCCGGCGAGCGCGGGCCGACGATCATGGAGGACTTCCACTTCCGGGAGAAGATGACCCAGTTCGACCACGAGTCGATCCCGGAACGGGTCGTCCACGCCCGCGGGACGGGCGCACACGGCTACTTTCAGCCCTACGAGGATCCCGACCTCGGCGAGTACGACGATCTCTCCGAGCTGACCAAAGCCTCGTTCCTGCAGGATCCCGACCAGAAGACGCCCGTGTTCACGCGGTTCTCGACGGTCGTCGGCTCCCGCGGCTCGGCGGACACGGTGCGGGACGTCCGCGGCTTCGCGACGAAGTTCTACACCGAGGAGGGCAACTGGGACCTCGTCGGGAACAACATCCCGGTCTTCTTCATCCAGGACGCGATGGAGTTCCCCGATCTGGTCCACGCGATCAAACCCGAACCCGACGACGCCATCCCGCAGGCGTCGTCGGCTCACGATACCTTCTGGGACTTCGCCTCCCTCAAACCGGAGATTACTCACATGATCATGTGGGTGCTATCGGGACGCGCCCTCCCCCGCGCGTATCGGATGATGCAGGGCTTCGGCGTCCATACCTTCCGGCTGGTCAACGAAGAGGGCGATTCGAAGTTCGTCAAGTTCCACTGGACGCCGAAACTCGATACCAGTCAGTTAGTCTGGGACGAGACTCAGAAGATCGCCGGGAAGAACCCCGATTTCAACCGACAGGAGCTCTACGACGTCATCGAGGCCGGGTACGCGCCCGAGTGGGAACTCGGGGTCCAGATCTTCGACGAGGACGACGCCGCCGAATTCGACTTCGACATCCTCGATCCGACGAAGATCGTTCCGGAAACGGAGGTTCCCGTACGGCCGGTCGGAAAGATGGTGCTCAACGAGACGCCGGACAACTTCTTCGCGGAAGTCGAGCAGGTCGCGTTCCACCCGGGTAACGTCGTTCCCGGCATCGACTTTTCGAACGACCCCCTCCTGCAGGGACGGCTGTTTTCCTACCAGGACACCCAGCTTAACCGGTTCAACAGCGCCAACTGGGACGAGATTCCGATCAACCGTCCCGTCGCCGAACGCCACAACAACCAGCGGGCCGGATTCATGCGCCAGGAGATCAACGAGGGCAAAGCCTCGTACAAGCCCAACTCGATCGGCGACGATGACCCGCGAGAAACATCCGAGAACGAGGGCGGTTACGAGCACTATGCCGAGAAAATCGAGGGACAAAAGATCCGTAACCGGAGCGAGAGCTTCGAGGACCACTTCTCGCAGGCTCGGCTGTTCTGGAACAGCATGACCGACCCGGAGAAACAGAACATCGTCGACGCCGCCCGGTTCGAACTCAGCAAGGTCGACCGCATGGAAATCCGCGAACGGATGGTCTACGATCTGTTCAACAACGTTGATCACGGGTTCGCTAAACAGGTCGCCGAGGGGATCGGCGTCGAACCCCCAGAGGAACCCGGCGACGAGCTACCCGACCACGACGCCGAGGACCCCGCGCTCAGCATCAACGAGCGCCGAGACGCCGACACCATCGAGACGCGAACGATCGCCGTCCTCGCCGACGACGGCTACGATAGCGACCATCTCGAGACCGTCACGTCGACGCTAGAAGACCAGGGCGCTCGCGTGAAGGTCGTCTCGAAGATGCTCGGCGACGCGGAAGCCGAGAACGAGTCCACGGTCGAGGCCGACGAGAGCCACGCGACGGCCGAATCGGTGCTGTTCGACGCCGTCTTCGTCCCCGGCGGCGCGGACAGCGTCGACGCGCTCGTCGAACAGGGCGAGGCCAAACACTTCGTCACGGAGATGTTCAAGCACAAGAAGCCGATCGCCGCCGCCGGCGAGGGGACGGAACTCCTCGAGGCGGTCGACCTCCCCGACGTGGAGATCGCCGACGATGGCAAGACCGTCTCGTCGGACGGCGTGGTAACGGGGCAAAGCGACGACCTCGAGGAATTCGCCGAGGCGTTCGTCGACGCGATCGCCGAACACCGTCACTGGGAGCGGAGTCCGAAGGAAGTACCCGCATAGCGGGCGCTTCGACGAACTATCGACGGGAGCAACTCACTCGCGGGCTTCGGCCCGTTTCTCGAGCCAGCGGACCGCGGGCGTCGCGGTGATCCCGTGGACGAGGATGGAGATGAGGACGACGGCGCCGACGACCGCCCACAGCCGGTCGGCGTCGGGGAACGCGGCCTGGTTGAGGCCGTAGGCGAGGTAGTAGAACGAGCCGATCCCGCGGACGCCGAAGGCGGCGATCGTCGCCCGTTCGGCGATATCGCGGTCGAAGCCGAGGAATCCGACGATGCCGGCCAGCGGTCGAACCAGAAAGACGATCGCGACCGCTGCGGCGACCCCCTCGATCGTCAACGGCTCCAGGAGGCCGCCGACGATGGCGCCGCCGAAGAAGAGCATGATCAGTCCCATCATCACCTGTTCGGCGAACTCGCTGACCTCGTGGAGCGAGCGGTTGTAGTCGTGGGTGCGCTCGTAGTGGCGGACCATCAGCGCCGCGACGAAGACCGCGATGAAGCCGTAGCCACCGAGGAGTTCCGTCGCCCCGTAGACCAGCAGGGTACCGGCGACGGCCTCGAGTCCCTGCACCGACTCCGCGACGGGGGTGTCGGGCTCCGTCGCGAAGACGAGCCGCGCGGTCAGGTAGCCGAGGACGACGCCGACGATCACGCCGACGACGATCTTGTAGCCGACGTCGATCAGAAGCCACTCGCCGACCCAGTTGCCGGGCACGAAGCCAACGAGCGCGAACGCGATCGCCAGATTCGTAAAGGGAAAGGCCAGCCCGTCGTTCAGCCCGGCCTCCGAGGTGAGCGCGAATCGAACCTCGTCTTCCATCCCGGCCGTCTCTTCGGCCTCCTCCGCCTCGCTGCCCATTCCGGGACCGCCAACCTGAACCTCCGAGGCCAGCACCGGGTCGGTCGGGGCGAGACACGCACCCAGCAGAACGGCGGTCGGGATCACGAGGCCCAGCCACCAGCCCAGCAGCGCCGCGCCGGCGATCGACAGCGGCATCGTGATCGCGAGTAGCCGCCACGTCGACGCCCACGCGCGCAATCCCGGCGGTCTGTCGATCTTCAGCCCGACGCCCATCAGGGCGATGATGACGCCCAGTTCCGTGAGATGTTCCGTCGTCGTCCCCTGCTCCAGGGGATCCGGCGCCGGGAGCCCGATCGGCAGTCCGAAGGCGAGCATCCCGAAGCCGACGAAGAAGATCGGCATCGAGATCGCTCGGTCGGAGACGAACCGGGGGAGAACGGCGATGCCGAACAGCGCGATCCCGACGACGACGAGGCCGACGTTGTACAGCTCGAGTGCCATCTGGCTCGGTCGTGGACGTGCGTACGAGCAATCGATCCTTTAGCCCGGTGCCGGCGTTTGCCGAACGAATCCCTTTGCCACGAGGCGACGAGGACAGATGTATGAAGGGGTCACCGTCGGAGTCGACGGATCGGACGAGCCGACGGCGGCTGTTGCAGGCGAGCGCGGTCGCCGCGACCGTCGGCCTCGCGGGCTGTATCGAGGAGATGGGGACGGAGTTCCCGCAGAATACGAAGTGGCCGGTGTCGGAACGGATACCCGATCTCCCCGTCCGCGAGCGGGTCGAGATCATCGAGGAGCGGATTCACGAACTCGCCGAGGCGGATATCGCCGGCCCCGACGAACTCGTTTCGACGCTCGGCGAGTACGATCTGGCGGTCGAATCGATCGACCGCGAGCGAGACGTGCTGACGCTCGAGTACGTTAACACGGACCGCGCCGACGAGGGGAACCTCCACGACGTCGGGCTGCTCGCGGGCGGCTACGCGGCGCTGATCGATAGCGGGTTCGAGGCCGCCGCGCTGGGGGCGACGATCCTCGACGACGCGCCGGCGTCGTATGGCTCGGCGACGATCGAGACGCCGTGGGCCGTAGAGTACAATCAGGGTGAGCTGACGGCCGCCGAGTACGGCGAACACGTCGCGGGCACGATCGAATCGCAGCGGTACGAACCGGAAGTCGGAGTCGACCCCGAGGAGTAAGATCTCCGGAGTCACGGCGGTCCGCGCCCGGGAACGGTCACCGCTCCGGCGCGGGATCGACATCGGGTTCAGGATCGCCGCCACCAGTCCCGGCGCCGCTCGTCGACTCGCGGACGCCCGTCAGGACGCCCGCGAGGCCGTTCGGCCCGTGGCGGTGAATCGTCAGGAGCACGTTCGCTACGAACAGACAGAGCCCGAGCGCCGCGAGCGCGGTCCCGGCGGTCGCGACCGACTCGGGGAGATCGAACAGCGGAGCAGCGGCGATTCCGAGGAAGCCGACCGCGGTCAGCCCGAAGTCCGCGCGCTCGAGGCGGTCGTCGTAGAGGTCGTCGATCATCGGCACCTGCTCGAAACCGAGCCGGTCGCTGTAGCGCTCGTGCCAGATGATGAAGGGGACGATGTGGTACAGCGAGCCGACGACGACGAAGGCGAAGACGCCGACGACCAGCACGGCGCCGCCGTCGGGGTGGCCGAACAGCGTGCCGTACTCGAGGGGCTCGAGCCACCATGCCGGCGCGGTCAGCGCCAGCCAGGCCCACAGCGACGCGACGACGACCCAGTAGCGGTCGATCATCGGCGAGCGATCGACCGTCGCCCCCAGAAGCTGGCGGGCGACGACGACGGTGAACGCCGCGAGGCCGACGAGTACGGCGACGGCACCGACGCGAGCGAGCGGGAGCGACTCGAGCCCGCGTCCGGCGGCGAAGAGGACCACGCCGGCCGGGAAGGTCAGTTGCTCGAGACCGAGCAGCCGCTCGTCGACCGCGCCGCGCTCGGTCTGGGTGAACATCGTGACGAGTTGGGCGAGCGCGCCGACGACCGTCGCCGTGATCGCGCCGAGCAGCGCCAGCGTCGCGTGGACGAGCAGGATATCCCCCCGCGTCAGCGCGGTCGCGTCGAAGACGGGCGTCGTGAAGTCGACGGCCAGCAGGAAGCCCAACGGGACGACGAGCGCGAAGGCCCCGAGCGCGACCGCGAAGTGGCGCTCCGTGAAATCGAGCGGGCGGGCCCGCCACAGCGTCCGGCCAACGTTGTAGACGAACGTCCAGATCCCCAGCAGCAGCGCCGCGCCGGCGACGGGGAGGACGGACAGCGCGCCGGCTAGCAGCGCCGCGCCGAACCCGACCAGTCCGGCGGCGACGAGGGCGAGTTGGGCGACCGCGAGCCGTCTCGAGTAGATCGACACGCCGGACCAGACGGGGACGAACTGGGTCATCGCGCCCATGATGGTGATCGCGATCCAGCCGACCAGGAGGACGTGGACGTGCGCGAGGCTCGCGAGCACCGGCAGCGTCGTGACCGCCGTCGCGAGCTCCGCGCCGATCCCGATGACGAGGAAGGCGAGCCCGAGGACGAAGTGCCCGAGGGGGATCGCCATTGGGGGCTGCTGGTCGGTACGGAGACCGCCCGGAATTCGGTTCATATCTATCGGTACGCGCTCCACCGCCGTCCCGTTGAACCCGAACACGTTCGCACTAGAACGGTTGCTCGTCGCGGCCGTACGATCGCGTATGACCGCCGAAACCACCGAAGCGATCGAGACGGCTGCAGGCGAGAGCCGAGAGCAGCAAACAGCGCAGGAAGAGTCAACGGGGACGCGCCCGCAGACGACCGTCACCGTCCGCTGTACCGGCCACGTCCGCGACGCCGTCGGCGCCCACGAACTCGAGTACGGCTTCGCGGGGACGCGTCTCCGGGACTTCCTCGAGGCCTTCTTCGACGACTACGACGTCGAGGAGTTGCTGATCGCGGAGACTGAAGCGGACGCGACCCACAGCGGCTGGGCGCCGGTTCCCGACGACCTGCCCGGCACGTGGCGCAAGAACCCCGAGGGCGAACAGACCCGGCCGTTCGCCCGCGTCTGCATCAACGGCCGATTCAACGAACATTTCGAGGGATTCGAGACGGAACTCGAGGACGGCGACCGCGTCGCGCTGATCTACCCGTTCATGTTCTGCTGCTGAGCGGGGGCCGCGTCCGATCGCGCCGGGACCGACGACCGCCGTCGATGGCGGGCCGAACGTGTTCGTCTCAACCCTCACGTCCGCTCGAGCCCGACGAACGCGTATGAGCAACGGTAGTGCGGATTCCGACATCGAGCCCGTCACCCGCCGCGAACACGACGTCTCGTGGTCGGCGAACCTCGAGAAACCCCGCCACGCGGCGGACCGCGACCTCGTCGTCTCGCAGGCCAAAGGCGCGGTCGAGGCGACCGCAGCGGGCACCCACGTCAACCTCGTCACGCACGGCGACCACGGTCGGCCCGAAAACTACCTCTGGGACGAACTCGAGGCCGCGTTCGAGGGGATCGATCTCGAATACGTCGACCGCTGTGGCTGCGGCGGCCACGTGACTCGAGTCCACGTCGGCGACTGAGTCCCGATCACGTCGACGGCGACCGGGCGGACCGACCGTCGGCGATCGATTTCTCGGCCCGCGATTGCGAAATCGCGACAGAAAACGTCGAGCCCTCGCCAGGTTCGGAGTCGACGCGGATCTCCCCGCCGTGGCGCTCGACGATGCGTTTGCAGACCGCCAGTCCGATCCCCGAGCCGACGCTCTCTTCGACGGAGTGGAGCCGCTGGAAGAGCGCGAAGATCCGGTCGATGTCCGCGGGATCGATTCCGATCCCCTCGTCGCGGACCGAGATCACCCATTCGGAACCGGTCTCTTCCGCCGACACGGCAACGCGCGGTGGGTCGTCGCCGCTGTACTCCAGCGCGTTCGACAGCAGGTTCTGGAACACCTGCCGCAGTTGGCCGGCGTCGCCGGTCACCGTCGGGAGCGGGTCGCGAGCGATCGCTGCGTCGGTCTCCTCGATCCGAAACTGGAGGTCGGTGAGCACGTCATCGAGGACCGCGTCCAGATCGACGGACTCGAACGGATCGCCCTGCGTCTCGACCCGGGAGTACTCGAGTAAGCCGTCGATCATCCGGCGCATTCGGTCGGCGCCGTCGACCGCGAAGTCGATGAACTCCTGACCGTCCTCGTCCAAGGCGTCCGCGTACCGGCGCTCGATCAACTGCAGGTAGCTCGATATCATCCGCAACGGCTCCTGGAGGTCGTGGCTGGCCGCGTAGGCGAACTCCTCGAGGCGTTCGTTCGAGGCCTCGAGCCGGGCGTTGGCGCGCTCGAGTTGCGCCTTGGTCGCCTCCAGTTCGTCGTTGCGCCGCTCGACGGCGTGTTTCTCTTTGAGCTCCTCGTTCTGTCGCTCGAGCGTTCGGGAGTGGGTGATCGCGCGAGCTTCGTGGACGCCGACGGCCAGCCCGGCGATCGACCCGGTCGCGACCGACGCCGTCTGCGTGCTGACCGTAAACGTCACGTCGACGGCGGGATCGGCCGCGCGCAGCGCGATCAGGCCGACCATCACCGCGATCCCGCCGACGATCCACGCGGCGATTCGCGGATGGAGATCGGGGTCGATATCGGTCCCCGGCAGCCAGACGCCAACGGACAGCAGCACCAGCCCCGGGGCGCTGATCAGGAAGACGTCGAGTACCGCCTCGAGAGCGGTCCCGCCGTCGGCGAGCGTCGCGGCCGCGGTGGCGAGTGCGACGACGGCGAGGACGACCCCGGCTACGGTAATCACGCGGTGCCAACGAATCATCGTGGACGGTAGGCGATCCGGAGGCATCAACGGCGCGGATAGCGGGGATGAACGTCGCGAAACCGAGAGTATCGGCGCCGGTGCTCAGTCGGCAGCGCCGCCAGCGACCGATCCCGGGTGCTCGCCGCGGACCTCCTCGTCCCGGAGGTAACACTGCGGATCCGGCGCGAACAGGTCCCTCGTCGTCGCGAGCGCGCGCAGCCGCGACGCGCCCCGGCAGATCGACTTGTACCGACAGTCCGCACACTTCCCGGTGAGCCGATCCTCGCGCTCGCGCAGCGCCGACAGCAGCGGGTTCGACTCGTCCTCCCAGATCTCGCCGAACGGCCGGTCGCGGACGTTTCCGTGGCTGTAGCCCTGCCAGAACTGCGTCGGATGGACGTTGCCCGCGTAGTCGACGTCGGCGATCCGCTCGCCGGTCGGGTCGCCACCGTTTCGCTCGAGGTAGTCGTAGACCGCCCGCGCCTTCGCCTCGCCGAACTCCTCGCGGGCGTACTCGACGAGGAACGCGGCGTCGGCGTAGTTGCCCACGAGCAGAGTCTCGATCTCCTCGCCGCGGTCGTGGTACTCGAGCGTGAGGTCAGCGACCTGCTTGACCGCCTCGCGTTTCTCCTCGGGGGAGAGATCGGCGTCGACGATCTCGGCCCCGCGGCCGCCGTAGTCGAGGTGGTAGAAACAGAACCGGTCGAGCCCCTTCTCGGCCAGTAGATCGACGACGCCCTCGAGGTCCGGTGCGTTTGCTTCGGTGATCGTGTACCGCAGCCCCGTCTTGAGGCCGACGTCGAGACAGTTCTCGATGCCGCGGACGGCGGCCTCGAACGCGCCGTCCTTGCCGCGGAACTCGTCGTTGCGGTCGGGTAGGCCGTCGACGGAGATACCGGCGTACTGCAGCCCCGCTTCGTCGAGCGCTTCGGCCTTCTCCCGCGTCAGGAGGGTCCCGTTCGAGGAGAGCACCGGACGCAGGCCGAGGTCCGCGGCGTAGTCGACCAGCTCGATTAGGTCGTCCCGAACGAGCGGTTCGCCTCCGGAGAAGAGAATGACGGGCGCACCGAAATCGGCCAGTTGCTCGAGGAAGGTCTTCGCCTCGCTCGTCGAGAACTCGCCGGGAGCGGCCTCGAGGTCGGCGCCGGCGTAACAGTGCGAACAGTAGAGGTTGCACCGCCGCGTGGCATTCCAGACGACGACCGGCCGGCGCTGTTTCTCCTCGGTGATCTGGGGCTTCGAAGAGCCGTCGGCCGCGTCGTAGCGCAGGCCGTCCCCCTCGGCATCGAGATCACAGAGGAGTTTACTGATCGAGATCACAGGCTGTTCACCTCGGAGGCGCCAGCGGTTTCCTTGTAGACGCGGGGTTCTCCGTCGCCGCCGTCGCGGTCATCGTCTCCGTCGCCGTCGTCGGCATCGGTACCGTCGCCATCGTCGTCGGATCGCTCGGCCTCGGACTCGAGACCGCGCGTCGAGTACCGCCCGACCGCGTCGGCCGGGCAGAGCCAGACGTCGACGGCGTACCAGCCGAACAGCCGCGAGGCGTGTTCGTGGGCCTCGCTCTCGCTGGCGGCCGCGACGCTGCCGACGTGTCGCAGCGGATCGCCGAGCTCCTCGCGCAGGAACACTTCCCACTGCGGCGTCGGGTTCCCCCGTTCGTCGGCCTCGACCCGATCGCGTCGTGCTTTCTCGACCATACCGGCTCGTAGGAACCGGTGCCGTAGAACCGTCCCTCAAACTCCCAGGCCGTGGGAACACCTGCCCGCGCTGCCGAACCCGTTCGTCGCCGTTCCCGTCGTCCGGGAAATCCGGCGACCTTTTCGACTGTTTGGCGCCGACTCCCGATAATGCGCCCCGGCACGCTCGATACGTCCGACCGACCGATGGTCCTCATCTGGGAACTCACCCAGGCCTGCGGGCTGGCCTGCGATCACTGTCGGGCCGACGCCCAGCCGAACCGCCACCCCGACGAGCTCTCGACCGCCGAGGGAAAACGCCTGCTCGAGGATGCCGCCGAGTTCGGCGACGGACAGCTGGTCGTCCTCTCGGGCGGCGACCCCCTCGTGCGCGACGACGTCGAGGAGTTGATCGCCCACGGCGATGACCTGGGACTCCGGATGACGATCACGCCGAGCGGCACCGGCTCGCTGACTGCCAACCGCATTCAGGCGATGGCCGACGCCGGGCTCAAGCGGATGGCCGTCAGCATCGACGGCGCGTCCCCCGAGAGCCACGACGCGTTCCGCGGCGAAACCGGCAGCTTCGAAGAGACAATCCGCGCCGTCGAGGACGCCAAGGCGGCGGGCCTCCCGGTCCAGGTCAACACCACGGTCTGTCGCCAGACGGTCGGCGAACTCCCCGAAATCCGTGATCTTCTGCGGGAGATCGGCGCCGTGATGTGGAGCGTCTTCTTCCTCGTCCCCGTCGGCCGTGGCCGCATCTTAGAGCCGATCGATCCCGACGAGGCCGACGCCGTGATGGCCTGGCTCGACGAGGTCAGCGACGAGGAGCCGTTCGGCCTCAAGACGACGGAGGCGCCCCACTACCGCCGCGTCTCGATGCAACGACAGCGTGCTCGAGCGGACGAGAACGGCGAGGGCGGTGACGACGACGGCGGACCGCCCTCGCAGGGACTCAAGCGTCGCGGCGGGATCGTTGCCGGGGACGGCTTCGCGTTCGTGAGCCACACCGGCGAGGTCTTCCCCTCTGGCTTCCTTCCGGAATCCGCCGGGAACGTCCGCGAACAGCCTGTTACCGACCTCTATCGCGAGTCGGAGCTCTTCCGAAACCTGCGCGACCGCGATACCCTCACCGGCAAGTGCGGAGCCTGTCCGTACCGCCACGTCTGCGGCGGGAGTCGCTCGCGGGCGTTCGCGACGATCGGCGACCCGTTCGCGAGCGACCCGCTCTGTCCGTACGTTCCCGACGGCTACGACGGGGAGCTCCCGTGGGACGGCGACAGTGAGTGGGACACTGCAGTCGGGGACTGACCTCGAGTCGACAGCCGGCGGCGAGCCGTCGCCACATCGGTTCCGTTCGGCGCAGGCGCATATTCTACTACGGAGAGGGTATCATAGAACTGGTCTCATACCCACTACGCGGGCATCCTGATTCGATAAGTACAGGCGAAGGCGTTACCGGAGCAGCTCCCCATCTCTCGGATAGGCGTCAGAAACGACCTGCTGAATATAGAGGGTGAATGTAGTAAGCGGTCTTCGGTTGGTTCTAACAATCGGTGACCGGCTTATCGTTCGGCCGGAGAGGAAAATTGCTGCGTTAGGCCTGACTGGCCTGCTGACCATAGGATGTTAATATCTAGGGAGCGTCCTTCGAGACGATGACCATCACTACCGAGTTCGTTCTCCAGTCACCTTCACTTCCGCTTGTCAGCATCCCAAATACACTACAACCTGACGAAGTCGAATGTCTCCACGCACTCTGCCTCCAGCCGGACGTGCAAGTGTTCACTGTTCAGTTAGATCGAGACGATGGTGTCTCCAAGGAAGACCTGCTAACGCTTGATGAAGTTGTGGAGGTTGATTCGATCGGAGAGACGAGCGACAAGACGGTCTATAAGGTCATTGTTGAGTTGGAAGACGCCGTATCGGAGGCGTTCGCCCCAGACTTTGAAGGTGTACAACTTGAGCCAACGGTCATCACCACCGAGGGGTGGTACGAAACAAAGGTGTTCAAGCATTACGAGGGCTTCAACGAGTTCCGAAAGAGTTGCGAGAAACACGATATCTCTCTCGATCTTACCTCTATTTCACCTGATCCATCTACCTCCGATGACTCGTCACAAAATGGACTCACAGAGCGGCAACGAGAGGCACTCACGCTTGCGATTTCTCGCGGCTACTACGAGAGTCCGAGGCAGGTCACCGCCGAAGAGCTTGCCAACGAGCTTGGGATTTCGCAACCGTCGCTGTCTAGTCTCCTCCGCCGTGGGGAACGACGACTCATTACATCCTCGTTAGGCTCTGAGGCGCAATTACAGACGATCACCAGATAGCCAGGAAATCTCTAAGCCAACACTACGAGTGTTATCCTTCAGAGGCAGGTCAAGAGTTGGGTCTATATAAATGCCCTATCTGGATAGCATCAGTCCCATCCTGTCCAAAGGCGCACAATAGACTGTAATGAAAACAGCAGTCTACGGCGGCCCTGGCGAGATTCGGATTGAAGACAAACCCGAACCGGAACTCGAAGACTCGACGGATGCGATCATTCGTGTCACGCACACCGCGATCTGCGGGTCAGACCTCTGGTTCTATCGCGGCGACGACGAACCCGAAGTCGGCTCGCGTGTCGGTCACGAACCGATGGGCATCGTCGAAGAGATCGGCGACGATGTCCGGCATGTCGAACCTGGCGACCGTGTCTTCGCACCCTTCGCTATCAGTTGTGGTGAGTGCGAGTTCTGCCGCAAGGGACTCCATACCGCCTGTACGAACGGTGGGTTCTGGGCACCAGAAGGACAGAACGGCGGCGCACAGGCCGAGAAGCTCCGTGTCCCCCAGGCGAACGGCACGTTGGTCCGCGTCCCCGACCGGTACGCCGACAACGAGGAGGTTCTCGAGGCGTTGCTCCCCCTGACGGACGTGATGGGAACTGGTCATCACGCAGCCGTCTGTGCGGACGTTGAGGCCGGCGACACCGCCGTTGTCATCGGGGATGGCGCGGTCGGTCTCTGTGGCGTCCTCGCCTCCAAACGGCTCGGTGCTGAACGCATCATCGCGGTCGGCCATCATGAGGACCGCCTCGAGCTCGCCGAGGAACTCGGCGCAACTGACATCGTCTCCAGCCGTGGTCAAGAGGCTATCGAGGAGATCCAAGAACTCACGCACGGTGGCGCGAACCACGTCCTCGAATGTGTCGGCGCGGAGTCCTCGCTGGAGACTGCCGCGGCCGTTGTCCGTCCCGGTGGCAACATCGGCTACGTCGGCGTCCCGCACGTCGAAGACCCGTCGTTCCTCCAGCCGCTGTTCTTCAGCAATGTCTCGTTCACCGGCGGCCCGGCGCCCACGCGAGAATACGCCGAGGAACTTATGGAGGACGTACTTCAGGGCACTCTCGATCCGTCCCCGATCTTCACGAAGACCGTTAACCTCGACAACGTTCCCGAGGGGTACGAGGCAATGGATGAGCGTGAGGCAATCAAGACGCTGGTGAAGATCGACGAGTAAAGAGTCAGGGTCGAAACCTGTCAGGGGGTTCTTGTTTTCGGCTCGTACTGTCGGTTGAGATGTTTTCGCGGATGGTCGAGAACGTCCATCTCTCCAAAGAAGAGTCTGCGTCAGATGCAGTCTCTTAAACAGGCTTTCTTGATAGCATCGTTCTAAAGGAATTGACTGCGTCAATCATAGATGAGCTATGGATGTGACAAACCTTCCGTCCGCAAGTCGAGAAGAATCCGACCACCCGGTACAAGAGGGCTCACCGCTCGTATCCACAGGGGTCGAAAGTGCGTTTGACGAGACCAGTGTCACCGCTGCAGAAGTGACCTTTCGTCCGGGAGAGCGAACCAAGTTCCATGCCCACGCCGGCGTCCAGATCCTCTACGTCACCGCCGGTGTTGGGATGGTCGGCAATCGTAAGGGTGAACAAGAGGTATCTGAGGGCGATCTTGTCGTCTTTGACCCCGGAGAGGAACACTGGCACGGCACCGCTGAAGATGCTGACGAGCAGTTCAGTCACGTATACTTCCTCGCGGAGCCGGACGACGGCGAACTAACTATTCAAGAAGCTCGGTAGATGGAATATACGCCGAACGACTTGACCGAGTTGGGGAGGAGATGTCTTAAATACGCTTTCTAAATAGGACTGGAGTTAATCGATATGAGGGGTTGGTTTACATTGAGTACAAATCATGGATTATCCGATTGTCGAACTCAACAACGGCGTAGAGATGCCCATTCTGGGCTTCGGCACGTATCAGATAGACGACCTCGATGTGTGCGAGCAGAGCGTCTCTGAGGCGCTGGATACCGGCTATCGGCTGATCGACACGGCAGCGGCCTACCAGAACGAAGAGGCCGTCGGCAGCGCTATCGAGAACAGCGACGTCCCCAGAGAGGACATCTTCGTCACGACAAAGCTCTGGGTTCAAGACGCCGGCTACGAGAGCACGAAGAACGCCTTCGAACGGTCGCTGGACAGGCTGGAGCTCGACTACCTGGACCTGTACCTGATCCATCAGCCATACGGCGACGTTCACGGGTCGTGGCAGGCTATGGAGGACCTCTACGAGGAAGGCAAGGTCAGGGCAATCGGTGTCAGTAATTTCCACCCCGACCGCGTGATGGACCTGATCGTCCACAATGACGTCGTCCCCGCGGTCAACCAGATTGAAACCCATCCCTTCTACCAACGCGTTGATGACGCGGAGTTCCTCGATCAGTACGACGTCCAGCACCAGTCTTGGGGGCCGTTCGCTGAGGGGAAGAACGACATCTTCGAGCACGATGTTCTGACGTCGATCGGCGACCAGTACGGCAAGACAGCCACCCAGGTAGTGCTTCGATGGCTGATTCAGCGGGACATCGTGGCGATTCCGAAGTCCGTCCACGAGGAGCGAATTACTGAGAACTTCGATGTCTTCGACTTTGAACTGAGTTCCGAAGACATGGAGACGATCGCGGAGCTAAACGAAGGTGAGAGTCTGTTCTTCAGTCACCGCGACCCGGAGATGGTGAAACAACTGAGCGAGATCGAATACGACATCTAATCCACTCGCCCCATCTCCCACCGCGGCACCTCACTATGACGATTACCACCAACCTCCATCTCAGCTCGCCGTCGCTGCCCCTCGTCAGTATCGCCGAAGCTACTCATGCCGGCGAAATCGAGTGTATACACGGACTCAGCCTCCAGCCGGACCGCCAGCTATTCATTATCCAAATCGACACCGGGGAAGACCTGTCCGAAGAGCGTCTCGTGACGCTCGACGAAGTCGTGGAGGTGACGACACTCGGGCAGTCGAGCGGGAAAATGATCTTTAAACTGACTGTCGAGCTCAACGAGAAGATTGCGGACGCGTTCGACGGGAGCACCGATGGAGCGTTGATGGATTCGATACTCGTCACCTCGGAGGGGTGGTACGAGGAGAAGCTCTTTAAGGACTACACCGCGCTTAAGGAATTTCAATCGACGTGCGAGGAGAACGGTATTACAGTCGAGATCATCGCTCTCACCCACGATTCGATGTCCTTCGAGGACGACTCACCGTACGGATTGACAGAGCGACAGCACGAAGCACTGTCCCTCGCACTCTCCCGTGGCTACTACGAACGGCCACGCAAGACCACCGCCGAGGAACTCGCCGACGAACTCGGCATCTCACAACCTTCCATGTCGGACCTCCTCCGTCGGGGTGAGCGCCAACTGCTCACTGCAACGCTCGACTCATGCGGGTACATAAAGACGCTTTCCAGATAGTATCGAACCCAAGTGAATCGCACTCATTTCTCTTTCTGTCTTTAACCATGGAATACACAACCCTCGGTTCGACCGGAATGGAAGTCAGCCGTATCTGTCTTGGCGGCATGAGCTTCGGGTCGAATGGTCATCACGAGTGGGCCCTTGACGAGGAGAACTCGCGCGAGATCATCGAACGAGCGATTGACCTCGGGATCAACTTCTTCGACACCGCGAACGCCTACTCGAACGGAAGGTCCGAAGAGATCATCGGGGATGTCCTCTCGGAGTACGACCGCGACGAGCAGGTCGTTGCGACGAAGGGGTTCTTCCCCACGAATCTCATGTCTGACAAGGACGAACCCCACCCGAACGCGTCTGGGCTCTCTCGGAAGGCCATCGAGCAGGAACTCCAGAACTCTCTGGACCGGTTGGGGATGGACACCATTGACCTCTATCAGATTCACCGTTGGGACTACGACACGCCCATCGAGCAGACACTGCGCGCACTTGACGACGCCGTCCGCCGAAACCAGATCCGGTACACTGGGGCGTCGTCGATGTGGGCACACCAATTCCAAGACGCGTTACATACTAGCGACTGTCTTGGCCTCGAGCGGTTTGCGACGATGCAGAACCACTACAACCTCTTCTACCGCGAGGAAGAGCGGGAGATGCTTCCACTCTGTCGGAAGGAAGGAATTGGTTGTATGCCGTGGAGCCCGCTGGCCAGAGGATACGGGGCTCGTCCCCACGAAGAATACGAATCGACCGAACGCGGGAGTGACGATGCAGACTCTTGGAGCGACCGGTTAGCGATCTATCGAGCGGGTGGTGGCGTCGAAATCAACAATCGGATCGAGGAACTCGCCGAGGAGAAAGGCGTGACGATGGCACAGATCTCGCTAGCCTGGTTACTGCATCAGGATGCTGTCGATGCGCCGATCGTTGGCACGACAAGCGTCGACCACCTAGAGGACGCCGTCGAAGCCATCGACATTGGTCTCTCAGACTCGGATATCGAGTACCTCGAAGAGCCCTACGAACCGGTGCCGATCGAAGGACACGAGTAGCTCCTAATTGTCCCATTTCGAGAGCGCGTAAAGGACTCTCCTCCCGCGGCACTCAATTCTCATAATGACCAACGTCCACATCCTCAGCAAGCATGGGCAAATCGCACGTATCCCTACCAAACTCTTCCTCGAAGAGACTGATGTTAAACTCACCCTCTACCTCCGTCGTGCCGAGTGCCTCAGTGCGCTCCGTGATCACGATACCTTAATATTTCTCCGATCACCGTTCTCGTAGATCGGTCACGATCCCGTGCCGCATTCGCGCTCTGTATTCAGCAAGGCTCTGCCAACATCCCAGATATATAATGGAATTATCAGTATTAGATTCGCATACCTACGCGTCAATCAATTCAACACCGAAGTGAGTGTGATAAAACCGAGAGAGGAATTCTATGACACCCTCGTCCGGAGCCAAGGGTCGAGACCGAAAAAACCGGAGTCGCGGGCGAAAGCCCAATGACTGACCAAAGTCCGTCGGGTTCGGGCACCACCCCGAACCGACGCGGCTCCACCCTGCAAGTCGTCCGGCTCGAGACCGCATCGACGCGCCGACCGTCCCGTCGTCGATCCGGTCGCGCGGCCCTGTCACGGGAGCGGTCCCGAACGCGTCGGCGCCGCGCATGGGACCGTTCCGAGGGCGGCTACTTGGCGGTTCGTCCGCACATATTCACCGATGTCGTATGGTGCCGACGTGGATGAGCGAGCGTCGGCAGCGCCGCCGCTCGATCTCGAGGCGAAAACGGAAAAGTCGACCGCGCGGGCTTACTCGAGGACGACCAGCGTATCGCCCATATCGACGCTCTGGTCTTCCTCGACGGCGATCTCGGTGACAGTGCCGCCCTTGGAGGCGACGATGTCGTTTTCCATCTTCATCGCCTCGAGGACGACCAGCACGTCGCCGGCGGCGACCTCGTCGCCGACCTCGACCGTGACGTCGAGGATGGTGCCCTGCATCTCGGCATCGACGGTCTCGCCGCTGCCCTCGAGTTCGTCGCCACCGCTGGAGCCGCCGCCGGGTTGTGGTCGTTCGGCCTGTCCGCCGCCGACGTCGACGTCGCCGGCTGGGATGGCTGGCGCGCCGTGTTCCTCGAGTTCGACCTCGAAGCGCTTCCCGTTGACCTCGACGGTGAACTCGCGTTCGACGGACTCCTCGTCGTCGCCGGCTCCGTCGCCGGTGTCGCCGCCCCACTGTTCTTGGGCCTCCTCGATGCGGGTCTCGTCGAGTTCCTCGTCCAGGTATTTCGTCGTGTGCGTGCTCGCGACGAACTCCTCGTCGGTGAGCATCAGCCGGTGGAACGGGATGATCGTCGGGATTCCCGCGATCTCGTACTCTCGCAGCGCGCGCAGCGAGCGCTCGATACACTCGTCGCGGTCCTCGCCCCAGACGACCAGTTTCGCGATCATCGAGTCATAGTCGGTGACGAGGTCGTCGCCCTGCCGGAGGGCGTCGTCGAGTCGGACGCCGATCCCGCCCGGCGGGTCGTAGGTCTCGAGGGTTCCGCCGGTCGCGGGTGCGAAGTCCTCGGCCGCGTTCTCGGCGTTAATCCGGAACTCCATCGCGTGACCGTCGATGTCGACGTCGTCCTGTGCGAAGTCGATCTCCTCGCCGGCGGCGACTTGGATCTGACGCTTGACGATGTCGTAGCCAGTGATCTCCTCGGTGACCGTGTGCTCGACCTGGATGCGCGTGTTGACCTCGAGGAAGTAGAAGTTCGCGTCGGGACCGAGCAGTTCGCCCGCCTCACGGTCCTCCTCTTCGACGAGGAACTCGACGGTGCCGGCGTTGGTGTAGTCGGCCGCGGCGACGCCGCGGCGGGCGGCCTCGCCGATCTTCTCGCGGAGTTCGTCCGAGAGGGCAGCCGACGGCCCCTCCTCGATGACCTTCTGGTGACGGCGCTGGAGCGAACAGTCCCGCTCGCCGAGATGGCGGACGTTACCGTGTTCGTCGGCCAGAATCTGGACCTCGATGTGACGGGGTTGCTCGAGGTAGCGCTCGAGGTAGACCGAATCGTTATCGAAGTAGGCCTCGCCCTCGCGCTGGGCGCTCTCGAGTTGGTCCTCGACTTCGCTTTCCTCCCAGACGACCTTCATCCCGCGGCCGCCACCGCCGCCCTCGGCCTTGATGGCGATTGGGTAGCCGTGTTCCTCGCCGAAGGCCTTGACCTCCTCGGGGTCGGTGACGGGGTCCGTGGTCCCGGGGACGATCGGCACGTCGGCCTCGCGCATGATCGTGCGGGCCTTGGTCTTCTCACCCAGCGACTCCATCGCCGAACTCGAGGGACCGACCCAGGTGATCCCCTCGGCGTCCTCGACCTTGCCCGCGAACTCGGCGTTCTCCGCGAGGAAGCCGTAGCCGGGGTGGATGGCGTCGGCGTCGGCCTTCCGAGCGGCCTCGATGACGGCCTCGTGATCGAGATACGAGTCGGCCGCGCGGGCCGGCCCCACGTTGTACGCCTCGTCGGCGTAGCGGACATGCCCCGAGTCCTTGTCGGCCTCGGAGTAGACGGCGACGGTCCCGATGTTCAACTCCTCGCACGCCCGCATCACTCGAACGGCGATCTCCCCTCGGTTCGCCACGAGGACCTTCCGAAACATTCCTGATTAAACCACATGCGAACCCACTACGTTACTTTTTCGCAACGGGTCGTCTACTGATGAGGGTTCGCGAAACCGACAGTCGTCGCCGCCGAACGCGCCGCTTCTCGAGCGAGGTGAATCACTGAAAGGGACGTGGACGAGGGAGAGGCGGAGATGTGGACGCGGGCGAGAGGTGCTCGTTCCCGGGAACGAGCATGCGACGGGCCGGAGCGACGCGCAATGCCGGTCGTGACGTGAAAAGCGCCGTAAACCGGCATCCGGACAAATGCCGCGACGGAATAAAAAGTCAGCGGTCGGCGAATCGCTGAAAGCTCTGCGACGAAGAGCTACTTACCATGAGCACGGATGCGTGGCGCTACGCGCCGCGGAACGACGAGCGGCGCAAGCCGCGAGTCAGTGAGCGAGCGGGCCGACGACTGATGTGAACGAGCGACGACGGGACGCGAAGCGTCGCTACCGAGCGAGTGAACGGAAGGAGGAGGCTTTTCATCAACGCTAAGCGGGATCTTCGATCCCTCGCTGTCCGAGAGAGCGCGTCGCGCTCTCTCGAGATGTTGCCGAGTGCGGTCGCGAAGCGACCGTACGTGGTTCGAGACGCCTTCGACGTCTCGTCATCAATCGAGACCGAAGGTCTCGCGGACCTCGCGAATCTCCGATTCGCTCAGTCACGGAAGACGCTTTGCGTCTTCCGAACGACAGCGCAAAAGGGTGGCTAGAGGCGACGGTCCCGAAGCGCCGGAAACTCCTCGCGAACCCGATCGACCGCGCCGAGGTCGAGGTCGGCGACGACCAGCGTCGGATCGTCGCCGCTCGAGGCCAGCGTCGTCCCCCAGGGGTCGTAGACTGTCGAACGACCGAGCAGCGTCGCGTCTTCGTCGGGGAACCGACCCGAGCCGTTGATCGTCGCGACGAAGGCCTGGTTTTCGATCGCTCGCGCGCGCGAAAGCGTCTCCCAGTGTTCGGTCCGCGGATAGGGCCACGCACTCGGGACGAGGACCAGTTCCGCGCCGGCGTCGATCAGCCGCCGGTACAGTTCCGGAAACCGCAGGTCGTAACAGGTCGTCGCGCCGACGGGGACGCCGGCGACGGTCGCCGTCTCGATGCGCTCGCCGGGGACGAGCAACTCCGACTCGGCCGACTGGTAGCCGAAGAGGTGGTGTTTCCGGTAAACCAGTTCCAACTCGCCGTCGGCGTCGAACAGCGCCGCCGTGTTGGCGAGCCCCTCTTCGGCCGGGGTGTCTGCGGTTTCGGTGGCCGCGAGATCCTCGACGATACTCCCCGCCAGGACGGCGATCTCGTGGTCCGCCGCGGCCTCGCGAAGTCGCGTGAGTGTCTCCCCCTCGAGAGGTTCGGCGAGACGGTTGTAACTGTCGAACGCGAAGTAGCCCACGTTGAACAGCTCCGGGAGCGCGACGAGGTCAGCGCCCCGCTCGGCGGCCCGGGAAATCGCCTCGAGCGCCCGCTCGACGTTCGCGTCGACCGCGGTCGGTTCGACCTCGAGCTGTGCGAGCCCGAGCCGCAGCCGCTCGTCGGTCGCCCCGGTCATGGTTCCTCGGAGGGGGACGACTGCAGATCGCGTTCGAGCGCCCGCTGGAGGTTCCGGAGCTCGTCGTCCAGGTTGCGCTTGAAGAACTTCTCGACGCCGGGCAGTTTGCCGTCGACGACGAAGTGGTTCTCGAGGCGGGTACCGTCGTCGGTCTCGACGATCTCGTGTTCGCCGGTGACGTCCAGCACCTTCGACTTGCCGACGAACTTGACGTACGACGGCGGCTCCCGCGCGACGTCCTCGGTGTTGACGGCGACCGTCTTGCGGATGAGCGGGATCGGGAGTTCGACGTGCCAGGTCACCCGCCGCGCCGCCGAATCCTCGACGGTGTAGCGCTGGACCACGCTGATCGCCTGGGCGCGGTTCTCCGGATCGGCGATGAATTCCCAGACGCGCTCGGGCGAGGCCGCGAGTTCGAACGAGCGGTCGACACGTACAGTCATGGCACTAAGTGAGAGAGTCGGTAATAAAAAGACCGCGGACCGGGAGGCAACCGCCGTTCGGGTCGGCTACCGCTCCCGACGCGAGCGGGCCGCGGGCGAGCTCAGCTGAGGGAGACTCTCCAGGTCGTCGACCGAGCGCGTCCCCATTTCTCGATGTCGACGTCGTCTGATTTCTCCGCCAGGTGTGGGAGTCGCACGCCGACCTGTTTCGACGAGAGTCCGATCGCGTCCGCGATATTCTTCGCCCGGAAGTACTGTTCACCACGGGCGGCACTCTCCCGGAGGTACGAGAGAATTCGTTGCTCTTCGTCGGAGTAATCGGTCATCGTCCGTACGTCCCCTAGGGCGTCAGTGCTCTTAACTGTTAACGGTCGTTTCAGTCTCGATGGCGCTCGAGACGTCCCGACTCGAGTGCGATCAGTCCCAGTAGAGGTGGATACCGACGACGGCGAGTGCGCTAAAGCCTATCGCCGCGGCGAATCCCCAGGCGGCGGTAACGTCCGGAGCGCCGGTGAACATCACCAGCGCACCGATCGTCGCGACCGCGCCGAGTGCGAGCGCCAGTCCAACACCCATGTCCGTCGTTGACTCGGTTTCGGTGGCCATGTCAGGGGATTGCGTACGGGGTCTCTTAAGCGCGTTCATTCAGCGTCGGCGAAACGAACGCCGAGTCGGCCACAGAAAACGACGCCGCTCTCGAGGGGACAGCCGGGCGACGGGGATGAGAGCAGTGGCGACCGGTGAAATCGCAGCCGCGGCGATCAGAACCGGTCGGTGCGACCGGCGGCCGTCCACGGATCGGTCGGCGTCTCGCGCGGGACGCGGACGGTCCGGTGTTGCTGGGAGCGGACCCGACCGGCGAACGACCAGCGTTTGTCGTCCCAAGTCTCCGCCCCGTCGGCCGCCGCTGCGGCGGCCGCGAGCGCCTGATCGTGGAGGTGGGCGCCGATCGCGGCCGCGATCGCCGCGGTCTCCTCGTCGTTCGCATCGTCGGGAACGTCGAGTTCGACGTCCGAGAGGAGATCGCCCGCGTCGGCGGCCGCGGCGTCGCCCGGCGTCGCCTGGGTCGCGTCGGCCGACCCCTCCTCGAACTCGACGTTCGACTGGTTGGTGGTCATTGGTTACAGCGGGATGTTGCCGTGTTTCTTGTCCGGGTTGGTCTCGCGTTTCGTCTCGAGCATCTCGAGGTCGTCGATCAGCCGTGGCCGCGTCTCCGTGGGAACGATTACGTCGTCGAGGAAGCCTTTGTCCGTTGCAGTGTACGGGTTGGCGAACTCCTCGCGGTACTCCTCGATGAGTTCGTCCCGGAGCTCGTCGGGGTTGTCGGACTCCGCGAGCTCCTCCCGGTAGAGGATGTTGACCGCGCCCTGTGGCCCCATGACCGCAATTTCGGCGGTCGGCCAGGCGTAGTTGACGTCGGCGCCGAGATTTTTGGAGGCCATGACGCAGTAGGCGCCGCCGTAGGCCTTCCGGGTGATGACCGTTAGCAGGGGGACGGTCGCTTCCGCGTACGCGTAGAGGAGCTTCGCGCCGTGGCGGATGATCCCGCGGTGTTCCTGATCGGTGCCGGGCATGTAGCCGGGGACGTCGACGAAGGTGACGATGGGGATGTTAAAGGAGTCGCAGAAGCGGATGAACCGCGACCCCTTCATCGAGGAGTCGACGGTGAGCGTGCCGGCGTTGACGCGGGGCTGGTTGGCGACGAGGCCGACCGAACGCCCGTCGAGGCGGCCGAAGCCGACGACCAGTTCCTTGGCGAAGTTCTCCGCGACCTCGAAGAACGAACCCTCGTCGACGACACTGTCGATGACGTCGACCATGTCGTAGGGTTTCTGGGGACTCGGCGGGACGATCGACTTCAGCTCCTCGGCCCGGCGGTCGGGGTCGTCCCACGGCTCGACGCGCGGCGGATCCTCCATGTTGTTCTGCGGGAGGTAGGAGAGCAGGCGTTTGATGTCGTCCAAGGCCTGTTCCTCGCTCTCGCAGGCGAACTGGGCGACGCCGGTCCTGCCGGCGTGGGTCATCGCACCGCCGAGTTCCTCGTGGGTGACTTCCTCACCGGTGACGGTCTTGGTGACGCCGGGCCCGGTGATGTACATGTGGCTCGTGTCCTTGACCATGAAGATGAAGTCGGTAATCGACGGCGAGTAGACCGCGCCGCCGGCGCAGGGGCCCATGATAGAGGAGATCTGAGGAACGACGCCGCTGGCTTCCTGGTTGCGCCGGAAGATTTCGGTGAACCCGGCCAGACTCTTGACGCCCTCCTGAATGCGTGCGCCGGCGGAGTCATTGAGCCCGATGACGGGGGCTCCGACCTCCATGGCCATGTCCATGACCTTGCAGATCTTCTCGGCGAAGACCTCGCCGAGCGAGCCGCCGAAGACCGTGAAATCGTGGGCAAAGACGAAAGTGGTCCGCCCGTTGACCTCGCCGTAGCCCGTGACGACGCCGTCGCCGGGAATCTTCTTCTCTTCCATCCCGAACTGGCTCGTCTGGTGGGTCCGGAGCTGGTCGAACTCCGTGAAGGTACCCTCGTCGAGGAAGTAGTCGATCCGCTCGCGGGCGGTCATCTTCCCCTTATCGTGTTGCTTCTCGATGCGGTCCTCGCCGCCACCCAGCTCGGCCTCCTCGCGAAGGTCCTGGAGTTCGTCGATGCGATCTTCCATCGTCATTGTTGATGAACCCT
This sequence comes from Haloterrigena salifodinae, assembly GCF_003977755.1. Classification (NCBI taxonomy): domain Archaea; kingdom Methanobacteriati; phylum Methanobacteriota; class Halobacteria; order Halobacteriales; family Natrialbaceae; genus Haloterrigena; species Haloterrigena salifodinae. Next base: position 141,186 of record NZ_RQWN01000005.1, on the reverse strand, counting down.
CCCGCTCATTGCCCGAGGAAACGACCACATCCCCCAAAAACGTTCGGTAAATCTGAGTGATATCCCGCCGGAGGTGTGTGAAATTATGCCACGATAGTTCGGTTACGCTTACCGTCGGATTCGGTGACTCGTGAACGGACGCGATTGTCGCCGCAGACTCGTTACAGCACAAACATCTATATAGGATAGCTTGTCACTATTACCCATGGTAAGGCAAGTCAAGCGGAGGTGGGTGCTCAGTGGGATCGGTAGTGCAGGTGCGATCGGTCTCGCCGGATGTATCGGCGACGAGGGGAACGTCGAAGGAGGCGGTCCGGGCGTCCTGAACGTCATCGGCTACCCGGAGAGCGGCATTCAGATCTTCCGGGACTTCTACGCCGACTTCGACACCGGAACGGAGATCATCGTTCCCGACGGTCTGCAGGACGGCGATCTCCCCGACGAAGTCGGGAACGACATGACGAACGTTACCGGAACCGCGCCGGCGTCCCAGGGCCCCCACGAAGACGCCTTCGCAGAGCTCTACGAGGACGAGTACGGCGAATCACCGGGCGTGTTCACCTCGCACACGTTCGACGCCATCGCGGTGTGTACCCTCGCGAACGTCGCGGCCGGCAAGAACGACGGCCAGACGATCCGAGATCAGATGCGCCGGGTCGCGAACCCCAACGGCGACGAGTACGGACCCGGAGAACTCCAGGCGGCCGCTGAAGCCGCCGCGGCCGGCGACGAGATTACCTATCAGGGCGCGTCGAGCGCGGTCGACTTCGACGACGTCGGCGACCCCGCGGAGGCCGCCTACGACGTCTGGGAGTTCAGCGACGGTGACATCGAAACGGTCGATACGGTCACGTTCGAGGGGGACGGCCCCGGCGGCGAGATGGCCGACAAGTCGCCCGGCGGGACTGGTCGCGACGTGATGGTCGCGATGTTGCTCCCCGAGACGGGGGACCTCGGCGAACTCGGCACCCCGATGATTGACGCCGGCCGCCTGGCTATTCAACGGATGGAGGGAGTCGACCTCACGTTCGATCTGCAGATCGAGGACACGGAAACCGACGAGGACACGACCCTCAGCAACGGCGGGGCGCTCATCGACGCGGGGTATCCCGCGATCGTCGGCGCCGCGTCGTCCGGCAACTCCGTCCCGCTGGTCGGCGAAACCAGCAGTGCGGGCGTCGTCCAGTGTTCGCCGGCCAGTACGGCGCTGTCCCTGTCGAACGTCGAAGACGACGGCTACTTCTTCCGGACCGCACCGAGCGACCTGCTGCAAGGGCAGGTGATGGCGGCGGTCTCCGCGAATCGCCTCGAGGCGGACCAGGTGGCCACGCTGTACGTCAACAACGACTACGGGCAGCAGCTCTCGGAGCAGTACGTCGAGTCCTTCGAGAACGATCAGGACGGCGAGGCGCTCAACGAGGTCTCGTTCGAGCCCGGACAAGGCACGTACACCGGCGAACTCGAGTCCGCACTGGCCGAGTAGTAACGCGGCGCCGCGGCGGCCGGTCGCGGCCGGACTCCGCTTTCGTCGCCCGCTGATACGCGTCGATACCATCCGACGACCGCCGAGTCGCGCGCGGACCGCGAGCTACCCGCCGAGGAACTGCTGGCGGACCTCGTCGTCGTTCAGCAGGACCTCACCGGCGTCCTCGTATCGGTTCGAGCCCTGAACGAGGACGTAGCCCCGGTCGCAGCGGCGCAGCGCCTCCTTCGCGTTCTGCTCGACGACCAGGACGGCGGTGCCGCTGGCGTTGATCGCGTCGACGTGGTCGAACATCTCGTCGACAAGGTCGGGGGCCAAGCCCGCGCTAGGTTCGTCGAGCAACAACAGGTCGGGATCGAGCATCAGCGCGCGCCCCATCGCGACCATCTGCTGTTGGCCGCCGCTCATCGAGCCTACCTTCTGGTCCTGTCGGTCGCGTAGTACGGAGAACTGATCGAACACGTTCTCGAGCGCCGCTTCCGGCACCTCGTCGAGGATGTACGCGCCCATCTCGAGGTTCTCGCGGACCGTCAGCGACGGGAAGACGTTGTCGTTCTGGGGCACGTAGCCGATTCCCTCGTGGATGATTTCGTCGGGCGAGCGGCCGGTGATGTCCCCCCTTTTGAACTCGACCGTCCCCCCCATGTACGTCGTCAGTCCGAAGACGGACTTCATGGCCGTCGACTTCCCGGCGCCGTTGGGGCCGACGATAACCACGTACTCGTCTTCGGCCACCTCGAGATCGACGCCGTGCAGGATCTGTAAGTCCCCGTAGCCGGCGTCGAGGTCCCTGACGTCGAGCATCGCCATCAGACCTCACCCCCGAGATAGGCCTCGATGACCCGCTCGTTCGAGGTGATCGCTTCCGGGGCGCCCTCGGCCAGCACCGACCCCTGGTGCATGACGATGACCCGTTCGCAGTTCTCCATGATGAGGTCCATGTCGTGTTCGACGATCAGGAACGTGTACCCCTCCTCGCGGAGGCCGTGGACGTGTTCGAGCAACTTCTTCTCGAGCGTGGGGTTGACGCCCGCGAACGGCTCGTCGAGCAGGAGCATCTCCGGGTCGGTCATCAACGCGCGCGCCAGTTCGAGGAGCTTCCGCTGGCCGCCCGAGAGGGTCCCCGCTTTCTCCGCCGCGAGGTGCTGAATCTCGAAGAACTCGAGGGTATCCCACACGCGCTCTAGGAGTTCGCGTTCCTCTCGGACGACTTCCCGGCGGGTGACCGGCAACACCGATCGCCAGAGCGCTTCGCCCCGCTGGCGCTTCGCCGGCAGCATCAGGTTCTCGAGGACCGTCATGTTCGCCATCTCGCGGGCGATCTGGAACGTCCGAACGAGCCCGTATTCGGCGCACTGGTAGGGCCTGATGCCCGTGATATCCGCTCCCTGAAACGTCACCGTTCCGGCGTCGGGTTCGTGGATCCCCGTGATGCAGTTGAACGTCGTCGACTTCCCGGCGCCGTTGGGACCGATCAGTCCGGTCATCGATTCCGACTCGACCTCGAACGTCGCGCCGTCGACGGCCGTGATCCCGCCGAAGCGCTTGACCAGGCCGTCGACGGCCAACTCGACGCCGTCCGTCGGTCGATCCGGACGCTCGTTCGTCAGGGAGTCGGTCGGTTCGGCGGTCGTATCGCTCACTGGGAATCACCGCCGTGATCGGAATCTGTCCCTTCGGGACGGGGTCCGGCTCCGGTCTCGGCGACGGGTCGATCCGTCAGGGGGATCGCCGCCGCCGTCTCCTCTCGATGGCCGAGCAGCCCGTCGGGCCGTCGATGCATGAGGAGGACGAGCGCAACGCCCATCAGCACGAACTGCAGCGTCAGGAACTCGTCGAAGGTGTACCGCAGGAACGGCGCCGGGTTCGCCGAGAGCAGCGGCGCCACGGCGCCGGCGAACGTATTCGGCGCGTCGCCGACCGTGATGACCTCCTCGATCAGGCGGCGCACGTAGCGTGGTCCCTCGAACAGCACCGCGACGAAGAGCCCGGAGCCGAGGACGCTGCCGGTGTTCGAACCGGCGCCACCGATTATCAGCGCGATCCAGATGTAGAACGTGACGTGCGGTCGGAACGCCGTCGGCGTCACGCCGGTGCGGCGGAACCGCCAGAGGATGCCGGCCAGGCCCATCAGGGCACAGCCGAGCACGAACACCTTGATCTTGAATCGGTTCGTGTTCTTCCCGAGCGATTGGGCGGCCTCCTCGTCCTCGCGGATCGCTTTGAGGACGCGTCCGAACGGCGACCGACTGGTCCGCTGGATGAGCCAGTAGAACCCGATCAGGACGAGCACGAGCACGATCGAATAGGCCAGCGCCCGCGCCTGCGTCGGCCCGAACCCGAACAGGGCGTTCGTGAGGTCGACGAACGAGGAGAACGCCTCGAGCTCGAAGATGACGTTCATTGGATCGCCGTAGTTTCGAGTGAGACCGCGACCGCCGCCGGTCCCCAGTTCGGCCCCGAAGACGCTGAACTGCTGGGCCATACCCGAGGTGAGCCCCAGCCGGACGATCTCCGCAAAGGCGATCGTCGTGATCGCGAAGTAGTCGGCCCGGAGGCGCAACGCGGGGATCGCGACGACGAGGCCCGCAAGGCCGGCGGCGACGACGCCGCCGGCGATCGCGATCGGCATCGGGAGCCCGAGTCCCGGGTACTGTGCGGCGCCGGTCGGGTCGACCGGTTTCGCCAGCATCATCGTCACGTACAGACCGATCGCCATGAACCCCGCGACGCCGATGTTGAACAGACCGGTGTACCCCCAGTGGAGGTTCAGCGCCAGCGTGACCATCCCGTAGACGGCGATCAGGTAGGTCATCCGTCGCAAGGTGTTGACGATTCCGTCGAGGGAGTAGCCGAGCGCGAGTCCGATCGCCGCGTAGACGAGATAGATCGCCGCAAAGGCCACGAAGATCTTCACGACGTCCCGTTCCCAGAGCGCTTCCAATCGGGTCCGTTCGTCCGTCGCGTTCGCGGTCGTATTCGCGCTCATGCCGTCGTCTTCCCTCCGAAGAGTCCGGACGGTCTGATCAGCAGGACGAGGATCATCAGCAGGAACGCGGTGATCGTCGTGAAGTCACCGCCGGGGAGCCAGATCATCGACATGTGCATGCCGACGCCGATGACCAGGCCGCCGAAGATGGCCCCGTAGATCGAGCCGATCCCGCCGAGGATCACGGCCGCGAAGATCAGCAACAGTAGCAACCACCCGAACTGCCAGTCGATGGTTCCCGTCCACAACACCATGAGATAGCCCGCGGTGCCGGCGAGGCCGCCGCCGATCATCCAGGTCCACCGGATCACCCGTTCGGTCGGGATGCCGGTGACGAGGGCCAGGTCTCGGTTGTCCGACATCGCTCGCATCGCTTTCCCGAGTTTCGTCCGCTGGAGCAGGAAGTGAACGCCGAGCATCAGCGCAACCGCGGCGACGATCAACGTTGCGTCGTGGGCGCCGATCGACACGTAGCCGTCGACCAGGAGGAAATCGACGGACGGTACGCTCGCGGTCGTGCCGCGCGTGCTGCTCGAGTAGACGAACACGAGGACATACCGGAGCGCGAACGCCACGCCGACGCTCGTGATCAGCAGTGGAATACCGCCCGAACCGCGGACCGGTTTGAAAGCCAAGCGGTCGATCAGCAGCACGAAAAGTGCCGTCGCGACGCCGGCTACGAGGAGGCCGGCGAGGACGGCGATCGGCGTCGCGGTGATCGCGACGTCGAGTTGCGCTCCGGAGACCTCGCGTTGAGGTGCGACGAGGACGAGCGGACCGACGCTCGCGACGCCCCAGCCAGCGACGAGGTACGTGACACCCCACCCGAAAAACGCCCCCGTCGTCACGTAGTCCCCGTGAGCGAAGTTCGCGAAGTTGAGGATGCTGTAGGTCATCGAGAGCCCGATCCCGGCGAGCCCGATAATCAGCCCGTAGAGGATCCCTTCCGTCACGTATCGGGCGACACGTGAGATGCTGTACGTCCCGCTCGCGAGGCCGAGAACTAGGTCCCCCAACAACGCCACGGCACCGATCCCCACGACCAGTAACAGGAGCTGCTCGGACGAAAGATTTCGACCCCGATTGACCGCCTCATCTACTGTGGACATGCGCAGGCCTCCGTACGAGTCGATACTTTCAGCGCACCGTGTTATATGTTATGGAGGACCTTGGTAATGTATGCCGACCTGGCGACGAGTGAGAAATTTGCTCACAGATACGCCCGTGAGAAAACGCTCGAGAAGGACCGCGGTCGGTGTTTCCCCGCTACTGCCTAGATGCAGGCCTGTCGAAGTGTTCACTGACAACCCCATTATTTATAATGATTGATGTCCATTATCAGCGATGATAAATTCGGGCCGCGAATGTAAGTCTTTAGGACCCCGGGGGGCAGTCGCATAACGTATGGCACAACGTGAGTCATGGGCAACGAGAGCAGGGTTCATCCTCGCTGCGGTCGGGAGCGCAGTGGGGCTCGGAAACATCTGGCGGTTCCCGTATCAGGTGGGAGAATACGGCGGCGCAGCGTTCCTCGTCGTCTATCTCCTGTTGGTCGCACTGATCGGATTCCCGGTGATGCTGGTCGAATTTACGATCGGGCGACGCACAGAACGCAATCCCGTCGGGGCGCTCAAACAGATCGGTGAAGGTGCGTGGACGAAAGTCGGATGGGTGTTCGTTCTCGCCGGATTCGTCATTCTGTCGTACTACAGCGTCGTCGCCGGCTGGATTCTCCGGTACACGGCTATCGGACTGCAGGGCAATTACGCGGCCGGCGGCGCCGGCGCACAGTTCATGTCGGTCGCCGGTGGGATGGATTCCGTCGTGACCCACGCCATCTTCATGGCTGCCATCGTCACCGTCGTCGCGTTCGGCATCCAGCAGGGTATCGAGTTCTCCGTGAAGCTCATGGTCCCCGCGATCATCGCGCTACTGATCGGTCTGGCGGTGTACGCCGGAACGCTCTCCGGTGCCGGAGAAGCGTACGCGTACTACCTCTCTCCCGATCTGGGAACGATCGCGGCGAACTGGACCGAGATCCTCCCCGCGGCGGCCGCACAGGCGTTCTTCACGCTGTCGCTCGGGATGGGCGTGATGATTACCTACGCGTCGTATCTCGGCGAAGACCGAAATCTCGCCAAGGACGGCACCATCATCGTCGCGCTCGACACGGCGATCGCGTTTACCGCCGGTCTGGTCGCGTTTCCGGTGCTTTACACCGCCGAGTTGACGGACGTCGCTGCCGGACCGAGTTTCATCTTCGTCAGCCTCGCCCAAGCCTTCAGTAACATTCCGTTCGGCGGGCTCATCGGCGCCATCTTCTTCGCCATCGTCACGATCGCCGCGCTCTCGAGTGCGATCAGCATCATGGAGGTTGTCGTCTCGTACCTGATCGACGAACACGACGTCGCCCGGCTCCCGGCGACGGTCGCGCTCGGCGTCGCGATCTTCTTCGTCGGCCTACCGGTGGCCTACGAACCGGAGGGGCTGAACTGGCTTACCATCTACGACGGGTTCGCCAACTCGATTCTGCTCATCCTCGGCGGCCTGCTGCTCGCCGTCTATATCGGGTGGGTCGCGACCGACCTCGGGCTCACGGAACTCGGCAAAGGGATTCAGAACCTCGGATCGTGGGGAACGGCCTGGATCTGGACGCTCCGAGTGCCGGTAATCATCGTGTTGCTCGTCGTCCTCGCGCAGAACACGATCAACTATTACGAGAGTCTCGTCGGTATCTTCGGCTGAGCGGCGGTCGGCCGCCGAGCCGCTTCGGTATCGACTTCTACAGTTTTCAAAATCTAGTGACCTTCGTGTGCCGCTCGCACCGAGCGATTGCCGTTCGCGGCAGTGTCGGATCGATGATCGCACGTCGCGCACAGTCCGTCTGCCGTCGACGCGGCGCGTTCTCAGGCCTCGCCGTACACCGGCACAGCGGCGCCGCTCGTCACCGCCGCGCCGTCGCTACAGAGGAAGGCCATCACGTCCGCGATTTCGGCGGGATCGACCCACGAGTCGTGATCCGCGTCGGGCATCATCTCGCGGTTCATCGGCGTGTCGATCACGCTGGGCATCACGCAGTTCGCGCGGACGGTACCCTTGTTCTCCTCGGCCAGCGTCTCCGTCAGCAGCCGGATGCCGGCCTTCGTGATCCGGTAGGGGCCGTCGCCCTCGCCGCCCTCGAGCGAGGAGCGCGCGCTGACGCTCACGATCGAGCCCTCGCTGTCCTGGAGGTGTGGGAGCGCGTGTTTCGAGGCCAGAAACGCCGTCTTGAGGTTGATATCGACGAGCAGCTCGAACGTCTCGAGATCGGTTTCCTCGACGTGGTCGCCGCCGCGCCACGTCCCGGCGATGTTCACCAGGTGATCGATCCGGCCGTGATCGTCGACGACGGCGGTCACCAGTTCCTCGACGTCGCGCTCGTCGGTCAGATCGGCCTCGTAGAAGTGCGTCTTCGAATCGGGCTCGAGCAAGCTGTCCTCGTCGTCCGGCGCGACGATGTCGACGGCGCAGACGGTCGCGCCGGCCGTCCGGAACCGCTCGACGGCGGCGCTGCCGAGCGCGCCGCTCGCGCCCGTAACCACGGCGACGGTATCGTCAAAGTCGACGGAGTACGCTCTCGTCGGTGCCATGTCTTCCCGTGCGACGGCGAGCGACGTAATAGCTCGGCCTCCGTCAGTCGGAGACGAGAAGCGGCGGCGAGGGTGTCGGCACGATCACGCCGACATCGGCGGCAGCGCGGCCCGCTGGAACCAGAAGTCCGCGACGGCCTCGACCATCTCGGTGTACTCGATCGGATCGGTCGGTTTGGTCAGGTAGGCGTTGGCCGCGAGTTCGTAGCTCTCGTGGATGTCCTCGACGGCCTCGGAACTGGTGAGGACGAGGACGGGGATGCGGGCGAGTTTCGGCTCCTCCTGAATCGATTCGAGGAACTCGAGGCCGCCCATCCGCGGGAGGTTCAGATCGAGGAGCACGAGGTCCGGCAGCGGGGCGGAGCCGTCGTCGCAGCGCTCCGTGAGGAACTCGACTCCCTCGTCGCCGTCGGTCGCGACGTGGATTGTCGTCTCCGTGGACAGTTGCCGGAACGCTTCCTGGGTGAGGCGGACGTCGCCGGGGTTGTCCTCCACCAGGAGGATGTCGATCTGCTCGTCGCGTCGATCGTTCATGGGTTGGTTACCTCCAGCAGCGGTCTTGTCGCAGTCGGTGAGAATACGGTCGGGACACTAACGAATGCTCCTAACGGAAGTACCCGTATAACAGTACTTGCTAAAGGCTTTGGAACCTTCGCCGATTCCGTGCCGACAGGAGCTATAAGTCTCGATTCTCGCGACCGCCTCGACCGCTGGTTGGGAACGCGAGCGAGAATCGGCGACCGACTGAAGCCCCTCGCCGCTCTTTCTCCCACCGAATGCGTCTGATCGCCCACCGCGGATTCGCCGCGACCGCGACCGAGAACACGATCCCGGCGCTCCAGTCGGCCGCCGACCGCGCGGACGCCGTCGAGTTCGATGTCCGCCGCTGTGGCTCGGGCGAACTCGTCGTCGTTCACGACGAGACGATCGACCGCGTGACCGACGGAACCGGCGCAGTCGCCGACAGCAGCCTCGCCGCGCTCAAATCCCACACCGTCCTCGACTCCGGCGAGCGCATTCCGACCCTCGAGGAGGTGCTCGAAGCGCTTCCGCCGACGGTCGAACTCAACCTCGAACTCAAGGACGACGGCATCGCGGCGGACGTCCTCGAGGCCGTCGACGGCGCGGAGAGCCGGATCGTCGCGACGTCCTTCCTGGCGTCGGAACTGCGGACGATCCGCGACCTCGATCCCGACCAGCCGATCGGACTGCTGGTCAGTCGGCGCCTCGAGACCCCGGTCACGACCGCTGTCGAACTCGACTGCGACGTCCTCGGCGCGAGCTACTGGCGCTGTCTCGCGACGGGCGTGGTTCCCCGGGCGAAATCCGTTGGTCTCGAGATTCACGCCTGGACGGTCGAGCGGCCCACGCTGGCGCGGCTCCTCGAGTCGCGGGGGGTCGACTGCGTCTCCGCGGATCGGCTGCTCCCGGTGTGACGACGGAGAGACCGCAGGCTGATCCGACTACTCGCCGACGGTCGTCACGGAGACCGTCCGCGACCGTGGTCCGTCGCACTCGACCAGGAAGACGGACTGCCACGTGCCGAGCGCCAGCTCGCCGTCTTCGACCGGAATCGTCACATCTGGTCCGACGAGCGTTGCCCGGAGGTGCGAATCCGCATTCCCGTCTAACCGGTCGTGGGCGTGGCCCTCGTCGGGAACGAGATCACGGAGGAAGGTCTCGAGGTCGCCGCGCAGCCGCGACTCGTTCTCCTGGACGGCGAGTCCGGCCGTCGTGTGCCGGACGAACGCGGTCGCGGTGCCCGACTCGAGGTCGTCGGGGACGGCCGCGGCGACGCGATCGGTCACGTCGACGGTCGTCAGGCGCGCGTCGGTCTCGACGGAAAACGTCGACTGGCTCATACCCGACTCGAGGCGGGCCAGCCACCACTGTCTTGCGGTCGCGCGCCTCGCCTACGCCGACGAGACTTGATCCAGCGCCCAGCTCGCCCGCTCGCGAACGTCCGGATTCGGATCCTCGTGGGCCAGCGTCGAGAGTCGGTCCGTGGCCGCGTCGACGCGGCCGTAGCCGAGCGCGACGGCGGCGTTGGCCCGCACGCGGTCGTGGTCGTCGTCCAACCGCTCGAGCAACGGCTCCCGGACCGGCTCGAGAACCGACGTGAGCTCCGCCGTCACGCGCGCGATCGCGACGGCGGCGTTGGCCCGGGTCTCCCCGTCGTCGTGCTCGAGTGCGGTCGCGAGCTCCGGGATGGCCGGTTCGACCGCGGTGGGCGTCCGGCGGGCGACGTCGGCCAGACAGCCGACGGCGTTCCGGCGGAGGGGGACGGCGTCGTGGTCGACGAGTTCCAGCGCCGGGTCGACGAACTCGAGGGTCGGCAGCGGCGTCTCCGACCGGGCCAGTCGGCCGACCGCCGACAGCACCGCCACGCCGTGGCGCTCCGGATCGTCCTCGAGGGCCGCGGTGAGAACCGGGACGGCCGACTGAATCGCGCCGGGTTGCGCCGCCGATAGCTGCTGGAATATCTTCAGTCCCCGGCGATCGTATCCCGGGCGGCGGTCGATCACGCCGGCGACCGCGTCGGCGTCACCGACGACGGCGGAGGGCTGGTCGGCCGCGATCGTCGCGAGGCAGCGAAGCAACTCGGCGGTCGCCGGTCGTTCGGGGTTCTCGACGGCGAATGCGGCGATCTCGTCGGTCGACGGTGCGACGTCGGCGGTCGATTCGGTCGCGAGTTCGGCCAGACAGTAGGCGACCTCCCCGTAGAAGTCGACGTCGGCGTCGCCGAGCAGCCGGCGCAGCTTCGGGACAGTCGGGAGACAGACGGCCGGATCGTCGGCCAGCGTGTCGCGAACCGCCGCGACGGCGGCCCGCTGTTCGTCGCGGTCGTCCGCATCGAGTCGTGCGAGGACGGCCGGCAGTTCGAACGCGCCGTCGTCGGCCTGCGGCGTTCCGACTGTCCGGCCCCCTTCCCCATCCATTGTATCCCGAGGATGTGCGATGGAGAGTAAAAGCCTTCCGAGTGTTTCGTGCTCTCGTGAAAATGAGAAACGAATATCAGGCGAGCCATTCGTCCGGTTTCGTGTCGTAATCGACGTCGTCGGCGGCGAGGTGGTCGACCTCCTCCCAGGGGACGTCCTCGACGGTCACCTCGTCGCCATCGTACCGGATCAGTTTCCCGCGCTCTTCGGGTTCGGGCTCGCGGTTCCGACGCTTGGCGACCTCGATGTCGTGGTCGTCGATCTCCTTGACGATCGTCAGCAGGTTCACCGGCCGGCCCCAGAGCTCGAAGATCCGTTTCAGGGTCTCCCTGGCCTGACCGAGGTCGAGCATGACGCCGTTGTACTGGTGGCCGATCAGGAGTTCGTTGGCGTTGTTGTAGTTGCCGTCGTAGACCGCGATCGTCGGCTTCCCGAAGTTGGTGAACTGCAACAGGAGTTTCTTCTTGACGTCCTCGGCGGCGTCGCTGGCGACGTGGAACTGGCCGGTCGCCTGCGAGTGCTCGTAGGTGAAGTAGTTGTTCTCCGTGATGAACTCCTGGGTGAGGAACTCGTCCAGGAAGGTCACGTCGTTGTGGTTCTCGCGGATGTCGAACATGCGGTCCCAGCCCGCGCTGAAGTCGACGTCCGCGAGCGCCTCCTCGACGGTCTCGTAGCGGGCGTCGTCGAAGAGGTAGCGCCCGATCTGCTCGAGGTCGTTCTGACTAACCCGGGTCAGGAACCCGCGATTCTGGCGCTTGACCAGCGAGTAGTGACGGCGAGCCAGCCCCGCCTCGGTCAGGACCTTCCACGGATACTTCGCGACGTCGATCTCGCCATCGCGGGCGGCCTCGAGCGCCTCGCGGTCGACCCACTCGTCAGGCATCTCCTCGAGTTGGTCGAGCGTCTCGGACGTGATCGTGTCGATCGCTTCCGGCGGCTCGAGGGTTGCGAGCACCTCGTCGAAGTCGACGACGTCCATCAGGTTCCGCCAGGAGATCCCCTCGACGCGCAGCAGGTGCTCTAAGACCTCGCGACGGTTCGTCCGGTTCTCGACGTACTCCCAAAGCTCCATCCCGAGGCTGTAGGGGTTGAGCCCGCCCGACGCCAGAACCTTCGCCATGTGGTCGGCGTAGTTCATGAACTCGTCGTCGCCGGCGAAGGCCTCGTCGGTCATCATCGTCGACTCCCAGTAGGCGGCCCACCCCTCGTTCATCACCTTCGTCATCTTCTGGGCGGCGAAGTAGTAGGCCTCCGCGCGCATCATGTCGAGCACGTCGCGTTGCCACTCCTCCATCTCGACGGCCCGACCGGCCTCGTCGTCGTACTGCTTACCGTGCTCGCGGACGAACGCGAGAACGTCCTTCTGGGGCTCCTCAGGGAAGCTGATGGCCTCGTCGGCGTCCTCGAGCTTTTCGAGCCACTCCTCGTCGAAGACCTCACCCTTCACTTCGTCGGAGAGGCCGAGTTCGTCCAGCTTCTCCGCGAGGTCGTCGTCCAGATCGTCGGTCGGCCCGTCGACGTCGAGCCGGCGCTCGAAGACGCGGTGCTGGTCGATGTTGTCCTCGAGCGAGAGGCAGTGGTCGATCCACTTCTCGACCTCGGCGCGGTCGATCTCGGGGTCGGCCATGTACTCGTCGATCGCGCGTGCGTGTCGCTCGAGCATGGCCGCCGCGTTGACCTGATCCTCGTCGGCGCGGCCGCTGGTGAACATGCCGAACCAGTCGTTGTTCGCGAAGAAGTCCGAGTGGGCCTCGACGTGGGTGATGACCGCCTTCTGGTCGGCCACCGTGTTCGACTCCTGTAAGAACGCGTGGGCGGGGTTGTCGTTGTTGACGATCTCGAAGGCCTTCCCGCCGCCGTACTGGCCCTGCTTTTGCTGCTTGTCGTACTGCATGCCCCACCGCCAGTGGGGGTACCGGCTCTGAAAGCCCCCGTAGGCGATGAGTTCGTTCATCTCGTCGTAGTCGATGATCCAGTACTTCACCGGGTAGGGATCGAGGCCGAGCTTCCGGGCCAGGTTCCTGGCCTCCGAAACCGGTTCCTCGAGGTCGCCGGCGATCGCCTGTTTGCGGAATCGGTCCGCGTTGGAGTTTCGTTTACTCATGAAAGCCACCGGTTTTCGTGAGTTCGATGCGCGCTTTGCGTGCATCGTTACTCGACCGAACGCACCGCGTTCGGTCGTGTTCGAAGCGAACACAGTTCGCTTCGTTACTCATCTGCGTCACCTTCCGTGGAGAGGATCTCGTAGATCGCGTCGGTCACGTCGTCCTTGCTGTTGACGTAGGCCACCGCGACGTCGTCGGCGTCGGTGCCGAAGTGGCGCTCGAGTTCCTCGGCGTGAGTGGCGTTGATCGCGTTGCCGCTGGGTTGGGTCTCCACGTAGGCGTGAAGGTTCGCCGGGATCTGCTCCATCATCGGGACCACGCGCTCTTCGGTGTCGTTCGAGGAGTTCTCGGAGTCGCCCGCGGCGAACACGTAGCGGTTCCAGTCGCTCCAGGGGTACTCCTCTAACAGCTCCTGGGCGAGTTCGTAGGCGCTCGAGATCTTCGTCCCGCCGCCGCTGCGGATGCCGAAGAAGTCGTCGCGTTCGACCTCCCAGGCGTCGGCGTCGTGGGCGATGTAGACGAACTCGGCGTTGTCGTACTTGCCCTGGAGGTACCAGTCCAGCGGGGTGAAGGTTCGCTCGACGAGTTCCCGCTTCTTCTCGCGCATCGAGCCGGAGACGTCGCGGATGTTGACGACCACGACGTTCTTCTCCTTCTCCTCGATGATCTCCGGGTGGCGGTAGCGCTCGTCCTCGCGGCGGAAGGGAACCTGCTTGATCCCCTCGCGGCGGATCTTCTGCTGGACGCTCTCGCGCTCGACGTTCTCCTCGACCTCCTCGATGGAACCCCACTTCCCGCGTTCGTCGGAAACGTCGCCGTAGGCCTCTTCGACCCAGGCCATCGAGACCGGCAGGTTCTCGCCGCGGGCCCACTCGAAGACCTCGCGGGGCTCGATCCCCTCGACCTTGCAGAGTTCCCGCAGGAACTCCTCGTCGAAGTCCATCGCGAGCTTCCGCTTGAGCCCCTCCTTGAACATCCGCTCGAAGTCGAGCGTGCTGTCGGGGCCCGTCCGTGTCATGTCGGTGAAGGGACCTTCCTTCTCCTCGACGACCTTCTTCCCCTTCGGATCCAGATCGAGGCCGAGTTCCTCGTCGAGTTCCTCGGCGAACTCGTCTGGGTCCATCTCGTAGTACTCGTGGTCGCCGCCCTCCTCGCCGGGTTCGCCGTCCTCGCCGTCGTCGTCGCCCGGCTGGGGTTGGGGCTGGCCGACCGGCTGGCCGGGCTGGGGCGTGCCGTCCTCGCCCTGTCCGACGCCGCCCTTGTCCCGCTGATCGTACTCGAACTCGGGCAGCGAGACGATCTTGACCGGAATCTGGATGTCGCTGCGGCCGCCGCCGCTCAGATCGCCGTACTGGATGAAGTCGGCCAGATCCTCGCGGCGCTGTTCGCCCACTTCGCGGAATCGCTCGAGGTCGTCTTTCAGTCCCATCTGTAGCTCACCTGTCCCATGACGTGTCGGCTGGTTAGCTCGGCCGAGGCCGCCGAGTAGTCGAAGAGGTCGACCATCGTCTCGATCGTTCGCTCCTTGACCGACGCCGTCTGCGTGCCGCTCGGCGGGTCGTCCCACTGGCGCGGATCGAAGTCCTCGAAGGTCCGCTGGACGTCCTCCCAGTCGTGGCTCTCGAGGACGGTCTTGATCACCGGGATCGCGGTGAGGTCGACGTCCTCGACCGAGAAGTCCTCGTTGCGGTGTTCCCACGCGTGGCGGTTCAGCGAGGTGATCACCTTCTCGCGGCGGAAGTTCCGGACGCTCTCGCGGGGGAGGTTGCCCTCGTACTCGCCCTCGGAGAACCGGCCGAGGTGTTCGATCTCGAAGAGCTTCATCTTCAGCGGGTCCGGCTCGACGCGCTCGCCGCGGTCGTTGTACAGCGGCTCCTCGGTCTCCCAGGCGTAGACGTGTTCGACGTACTCGGCGACGGTCTCCTCGTCGACCCGCTTGTCGTGCATGATCGCCTCGATGACGTCCGATTCCTGCTGGTCGAACAGATAGTTCTTCACGGGCACGATTCGGTTCTCGAACTCCGAGCGCTCGCCCGTCGAGAAGACGGGAGCGTCGGCCAGTCCTTCGGCCATCGCGTTCAGGACGTCCCGGGGCATGACGACGTTCTCGACCGGCAGGTCGGGGTGGTGGCGATCCCGCTCGGTCTGGAGCAGTTCGGCGAGGGTGTCCCGCGTGTAGGTCACCGGGATGCCGTGTTCGCCGTCGTGGGCCTCGCCGTCGAAGTCGAAGTCGTCCTTCTCGCGGCGGGAGTCGCCCTCCTGGAGGTAGCCCTGGTCATAGATCAGGGCCTTGTCGACGAGATCCAGCCCGTTGGGGAGGTTCTCCTCGTCGAGGCGCGTGACGACCGCGTACAGGCCGGCCGCCTCGATCGCGTGGGGCGCGAACTCCCGCGTGTGCGTCTCGCCGTCCTGATCCTTTACCGTCACCGACACCGGTTCGCGGATGCGATCCTCGAGTTCGTCGTAGCTCTCGGCCTCCCAGACTGAGGTCTCGTTGGTCAGTTCGCGCCGGATGAGTTCACACTCCAGCGAGAGGTTCGTCAGGTAGCCGAACTGGTGTTTGTCCAGCCGGCGCTTGAGGGCTTTCAGGGGATCCATGCCATTGCGGTCGGAGTGCTGGTTGAGCTGGGCCTCGAGGTCGGGATTCGAGATGATCAGCAGTTGGGAGTCGACGTCCATCCCGATCCCCTTGTCCAGCTTGACGGACTGCTCGTCGGGGACGTTCAGCAGCTTCTGCAGGAGGTCGGCGTGTTGGGCCGCGTCCTCGACGATCGTGAGGACGCCGTTGCCCTGTGAGAGCACGCCGTCGTAGCTGAACGCCTGCGGGTTCTTGCGCCCGCGAGAGTCCAGTTCCTGGAGCATGCCGTGCATCCAGGAGCCGACGAGCCGTTCCTTCGGTCGGCCCTCGTCCTCCGAGTGGAGGACGCCGACGCCCTGGCCGACGTCGACGACGTAGTTCTTCACGCGGAGGTGGGCGTCGTCGGTGATCGCCGAGAACAGTTCCTCCTCGCCCTCCCGGCGGTAGCGCTCTTCTAAGAAATCGTAGGCCTCCCGGGAGAAGGGGTCGAGTTCCGCGTCGACCTGGACGGGGACGTGGTCGTCGAGTTCGGCGTTCAAGTCCTCGAGCAACCGCTCGCGGACGTTCTGGGGGAACACCGACAGCGGGTGAGTCTGGACGGGACTCTCGTACCAGTGCTGGTCGTCCGTCGCGGTCGGATCACCGCTGCCGTAGCTCAGCCCGCGGTCGTCGGCCTCGGCGGTCGTGACGTTCCACTCGACTGTGTAGCGCCGTCCTTCGGGGGTCTTCGAGTACTCGCGTAATCCGTTGACCAGACAGCGCTTGAGTTCGGACTTGCCCGTCGCCGTGGGTCCCTCGAACCAGATGATCTTCTCGTCTTTCGCCCGCCCCGCCGCGATCGAGCGGAGGTCGTCGACGAACCCGTTTAAGACCTCGGTGTTGCCGAGGATCGCGTGTTCGCCGTCGTTGTGCGGATCGTCGAAGAAGCGGTAGCGCTCCTTCTCCTCGCCCTCCTCGACGACCGTTCGGGTGCCGGCGACCTCGATCGCCTCGAGCAGGTACTTCGAGGCGTGGGAGGCGATGGTCGGATTCTCGAAGATCCGATCGACGTAGGTCGCGAGATCCATCGGCTCCTCGTAGGTCTCCTCGAGGGTCCGATCGGCCTCGGTGACGTAGTCGTCGCCCGTCATGTTAGTCGACCCCGATCATGTTAGTCGTCCATCTCCGCTTTGGCGACCTCCGCGCCGGCGAACTCCAGGACCTCCTTGGCGCCCGCCTCGGAGTAGCCCTGTTCCATCAGGGCGTCGATCCACGCGGAGCGCTCGTCGTCGTCGAACTCGTTGGCGCTGACCAGCGCGGAGAAGTTGATGTTGTGCTTTTTGTCCTCCCAGAGCTTGCGCTCTAGGGCGCGGCGCAGGCGCTCGTTGTCCTGCGGGTTGAACGCCTCGCCCTCGCGGGCCCGGCGGGAGACCCAGTTGGAGACCTCCTGGCGGAAGTCCTCCTTGCGGTCCTCGGGGATGTCGAGTTTCTCCTCGACGGAGCGCAGGAACGTTTCGTCGGGCTCCTGTTCGCGGCCTGTGAGGTCGTCCTCGATGGTGTCGTCGTCGATGTAGGCCATTACGTGGTCCATGTACTTCTCGCCCTGGCGCTGGATCTCGTCGATGTCGTAGGCCAGCGCGTGGCGGACGTCCTCGATGGCCCGCTCCTTGTACTCCTCGCGGACCGTCTCGAGGTAGCGGTAGTACTTCTCGAAGTTGTCTTCGGGGATGGAGCCGTGGTGCTCTAAGTTCTCCTCGAAGAAGTTGAACACCGTCAGCGGCGAGAGGAACCCGCGCTGGCGGTGTTTCGAGTCCATGATGGCCTCGGCGATCTCGTCGCCGATGAACCGGGGCGAGACGCCGACCATGCCCTCGCCGATCTCGGCCTTCTCGGCGGCCTCTTCACGAAGCTTCTTCGTGTCGATGTCGTCGCCCTCGTCGATCTCGCCGTTGTAGGCTTTGGCCTTCGAGAGCAGATCGATCGTCTCGGTGTCGGGCTCCTCGACGCGCGTGAGGACGCCGAACAGCCCCGCCATCTCGAGCGTGTGGGGCTCGACGTTGATGTCGGGGACGTCGGCGTTGGAAAGCATCTTGTTGTAGATTTCGGCCTCGTCCTCGTAGGAGAGGACGTACGGGAAGTCGATCCGCTTGGTGCGGTCGTTGAAGGCTTCCATCTTCTCGTCGCCCTTCTTGTCCTTGTACTCGGGCATGTTCGTCCGCCCGACGATCACCTGGTCGATGTCGATCCGCGGGTTATTCTTCGGCTTGATCGTCTGCTCCTGGGTCGCGTGCAGGAAGTCGTAGAGGAACTCTCGCTGGAGTTTCAGCAGCTCCTCGCCGGAGAAGATGCCGCGGTTGGCGTTACAGAACGCCCCCGAGTAGTCGAACGCGCGCGGGTCCGACTCGCCGTAGATGGCGATCTTCGAGTAGTTGACGTCGCCAGTCAGCTCAGTCTCGTCTTGGTTCTTCTTGTCCTTTGGCTCGAAGGTCTCCAGTCCCTGGCGCTTGTTCTCGTCGGCGACGAACCGGACGATCTCGACGTGGTTCTCTAAGACCTGCTGGAGGTCGTCGTCGTAGTAGGCCAGCAGCTTGTCCATGTAGAACTCGCTTTCCGGATCCAGCGCCTGCTCGTTCTGGATCGTGTAGGGCGCGTCGAGATTCTCGTTGAGATCGTCGATCACGCGCTGGCGTTGCTCCAACGGTAGCAAGACGAGGGGATCCTGGTTCATCGGGGACCGGACGGTGTCGTCCGCGGGGTCCTGATCCTGGATGACGTCACAGAGGTTGGTCCACCGGAACGTGTACATCCGGCCCTCCTCGCGGAGCGTGTAGTCCTCGAAGTACTTGCGGACCTGCTTGTCGAAGTGGGACTTCCCGGAACCGACCGGGCCGAGCAGCAGCTTGATACGCCGCTCGGGGCCGAGCCGTCGGGCGCCCGACTTGACCTTGTTCACGAACTCGTGGATCGACTGGTGAATCACCCGTCCGTAGAAGGTGTTTTCACCGTCGTTCAGCGGATCCTCGCTCGCGAGGAGGTACTCGACGACGCCCTCGGTCTCGTCGTAGGTCGTCCCGTAGTAGTCGAACATGTCCGCGACGCGCTGGTGGGCGTTGCGGGTGATCTTCGGGTCCTCGTAGCACTCTTCTAGGTACCAGTCGAAGGACTTGGTCTCCCGCAGGTCTGCGGGCATCGATTCCTTGTAATCCGTGCTGAGCGTCTCGAGTGTCTCGATGTCACCGGTCATGGTATCATTGCCAGTTACGGGTCCCCCGTCTGCAGCGTCCGTTGTCACACGGACCGTCAGTCGCGCGGACGTCGTTCGACCAGCCGTGGCGTCGTGGCCGAACCGTCGGAATCCGTCGAACCGCGTCACCCGACAGCACGACGTCGCTACCGCCGTCGCGTCGCTCCGAGAGCGGGGCGCTCCCGGAACGGACCGAACGGCGGCGGGCGGCGGTCTGTCGTGTCATGTGTGATCGTGTACCACTCTCCGTTGCGCATCGAGCGCGTCGAGGACTCGGGCAACGGTGCGCCGGGGACGGGCGCGGAGTGGATCGGCCCGGCGAACGGATACCGATAGTATTTAATGAGTGAGTAATCCAGCTACTTAGCCTTGGCCCCAAAAGGTATTTACCGGGACTTTATTACGGGCAAATTCTACCAGTATCGTATTATGATACTCGATACCACACCTCATCTTCGGAGGTCAGCGGCATAAACCACCGGCCAGCAATGGCCAGTCGCGCTCGCGCGCGCTGGTCGCGCGGCTCGCGCGACACGGTCCTGTCGCCGCATTCACACAAATCCGGGATGATCGCCGCCGAATCGGCGTCCGACGACGAGGCTTTATGAGTGCCGTCCGTAACATCGCCCATGACCGACCCGGCTGTCGACGCCGATTCCGACGCGCTATCACCGCTTCCGGACGGTTGGGACGTCTGGAATCGAAGTGAGGACGGCCGACTCGTGCTCGCCTACCGGCCGGACGTCTTCGACGGCGACGCCTTCCCGGCGGCCTGTCTACCCACGCTCTACCTGACACACGGGAAGCGGACGCGCCGGCCCGGAACCAACCCAACCAGTACGGCCGACGACGACTGGTACGTCAACCTCTACCTCGAGCCCGACGTCTCGGCCGACACCGAACGGTTCGCGACGCGGGAGGCGGCGCTCGAGCGAGTCGGCGAACTCGCGTGGGCGTTCGACGGCGGCGAGATCGACTACCGCGGGCTCTACCAGGTCCCGCGCGAAACGTACTTCGAGCGGCTGGACGAGCTGACGAGCGGGGACGACGCGGAGACCGCTTCCGGAGAGTGAACGCGCGATAGGTTTCACCGATCGATCGCAGCGGGCCGTCAGCGACGGTCGGGTTCCGCCGGCATCGGATCCGCTAACGCGTGAGTCTTAACCGCTGGCGCCGACTACGTAGTGCTATGTCGACCGTCACGCTCGTCGGAACCCGGCTGGCCGAACCGGGAACCGAGTTCGTCTACCACGGCGAGGCCGACGCCTGCGCCGGCTGTCCCTACCGAAGCCAGTGTCTCAATCTCGAGTCCGGCACCAAGTACCGCATCACGTCCGTCCGAGAGAACGCCCAGACCTTAGAGTGCGCCATGCATGACGGGGGCGTCCGCGCCGTCGAAGTCGAACCCGCCGACGTGCGCGCGAACATCACGTCGAAGGGCGCCTTCGCCGGCAGCAAGACCAGCCTCCCCGGCCCCTGTCCCTACGTCGAGTGTCCCAGCCACGAGTACTGCGAACCCGACGGAGCCGAGTTCGACACGGAGTATCGCATCCGCGAGATCCTCGGCGACCCGCCACACGACGTCTGCCACCTCGACCGCGCGCTCGAGCTAGTCGAACTGGACACCGACGACTGACGACTGCGTCGATCCGCTCGTAGCGTCCCGTAGACGGCGTTCCGTCGCTCCAGAGGGCCTTCTCTTCCGTTTCGATTCACGTCGCTCGATCACGGCCGAGTCAGCATCCGAGCTCGGAGCCGTTTCGTTGCGTCTCATCTCACTCAAGCAGACGTCCTATTCGTGCATGGCGTGCGCTGGCAACTGGCCGAGTGATAGCGAGGCCAGTCGCTGAAATCGTGCGAGGGAAAGCGAGTAAGTGGATCGGCTGGGGAGGGAGCGGCGAGTCCCAGTTGCCAGCAGAAGAAGTCCACCCGTTTCATCTCGGTCGTCTCGAGTAGAACAGTCAGTCCCATCAGTACGTGTGAATTGAACATAGATCGGAACGACCGAACACGAAAACGAGCGTTCTGCTACCGTGGCAGCGAGGAGTTCCTCCTCTACCCCAACCGACTCGCTCACTCCGTTCGCTCATCCCTCGCGCAGCTTCGACCTGCGCCTCACTCACCGTTCGGCGCAGGACAGCGCGCGCCACCGCACGTCGTCGTGGCGTCTCGAGTGAGACGGAACCTCACGAAACCCGGTTACGCTCACAATCGATAGTCACGGACGACGCGACTCGTCCGGGCGGACCGAGGTGTTTTTGATCGATCCACCCTAACGCCGAGACAGACACGTGCTGTCGGTTGAACTCCACACTCATTCGTCGCTGTCCTACGACGGCCGCGACCCGGTCGAACTCATCCTCGAACAGGCCGACGCCGTCGGGTTGGACGCGATTGCCGTCACCGACCACGACGAGATCGACGCGAGCCTCGAGGCCGCCGAACGCGCCGCCGACTACGGGCTGCTCGGGATCCCCGGCATGGAGATCTCGAGCAAGGCCGGTCACATTCTGGGCTTCGGCCTCGAGGAGGCCGTCCCGCCGGGGCTCTCCTACGAATCGACGCTCGAAGCGATCTGGGAACAGGACGGACTGGCCGTCATCCCACACCCCTTCCAGGAGTCGCGCCACGGCGTGATGGCCCGCATCTCTCGCGAGGAACTCGCCCGGGGAGACGCCATCGAGGTCTACAACTCCCGGCTCCTGACCGGCCGCGCGAACCGCCAGGCCGAACGGTTCGCCCGCGACCACGACCTGCCGATGACCGCCGGCAGCGACGCCCACATCAGCGAGATGGTCGGTCAGGCGGTCACCCGCGTCGACGCTGACGAACGCTCCGTCGACGCCGTCCTCGAGGCGATCCGCGAGGGACGGACCACCGTCGAAGGCAAACGGACGCCCTGGCACATCAGCTTCCGGCAGGCCGCCGGCGGCGTCACCCGCCGCGTCAGAAACACCATGCTCGGGCTGTTCCGATGACGCTGTGCGGCGCCGATTCCGACACCGTCCGCGCAGCCCTCGAGAGCGGCGTTTCCCTCCCCGGGACGAGCGGCTTCGCCGGGGAGTTCGAAGGAACGCTCGTCCGGGATGTCCTCGGCCGCGTGCCGGTCTACATCGAGACCGACGGTGAGGCCGGACTCGAGACCGGCGGACGCGCCACGCCGAGCACGAACGACGCCGGCGAAGTCCGCGAGACCCACGAGTGGGCCTTCGAACCCGGCGCGCTCGAGGCGCCGGAACTCCTGCCGGCGGGAACGACGCTCGATCTCGCTGGCCCTGGCGCCGCGCCCGAGCGCCGCTGGACGCTTCCCGACCCGACGCCCGAGAGCGATCCCGAGGCGGCACTCGAGGCCCTCTCCGACGCGATCGAGACCGCCGCGGCCGACGCGCTCGCCGCCGATCGAGAGATCGCCGTCGCCTTCTCCGGCGGCGTCGACTCGGCGCTGGTCGCCGAACTGCTCGACGCGCCGCTGTACGTCGTCGGCTTCCCCGACAGCCACGACGTCGAGGCCGCCCGGACCGCCGCCGACGCGATGGGACGGGAACTGACCGTCGTCGACCTCGAGCCGGCCGATTTAGAGCGGGCCGTCCCCCGCGTCGCGGCGGCGACCGGGCGCACGAACGCGATGGACGTCCAGATCGCGCTGCCGCTGTACCTGGTCGGCGAGCGCGTCGCGGCCGACGGCTTCGACGCGCTGGCGATCGGCCAGGGTGCCGACGAACTGTTCGGCGGCTACGAGAAGGTCGTCCGCCTCGATCACCGGGTCGACGCCGAGACGACGCGGGCCGCGGTGCGCGAGCAGATCGCCTCCCTGCCCGACCAGCTCCCCCGGGACGTCCGCGCGATCGAGGCGACCGGGCTCGAGCCGGTCGCGCCGCTCTTACATGATACCGTCGTCGACGCGGCGCTACGGCTCCCGGATTCGCTGCTGGCCGACGAGGACGAGCGGAAGCGCGCGCTTCGACGCGTCGCAGCCGACTACCTCCCCGAGGAGATCGTCTCGAGGGAGAAGAAGGCCGTCCAGTACGGGAGCCTCGTCGCCCGCGAACTCGACCGCCTCGCCAGACAGGCTGGCTACAAGCGCCGCATCGACGACCACGTGACGAAGTACGTCCGCTCGCTGACGCCCGACGTCGAGGCGCCCGAACCGCCGACGGACTCCTGACGCTCTCGAGCGGTGATAGCTCGCCGGGGGAACGCCCTTGAGGCCGGCCCTGCCTGCCGATTCCCAGCCAATCTATTTACATCCGCTCGGTGGCCGTTCAGCCATGGCTGAGAAAACCGCCACCGAACAAACCGTGACGCGAGAGGAGGCCGCGGACCTCGTTCAGGAACTCGCTCGCGAACTGCGCGACCAGGGCCCCGCCGAGGTACGGGTGGGGAACAAGATGTTGACGCTCTCGCCGACGCCCGAAGTCGACTACGGAATCGAAGTCCAGGAACGATCGCCGATGCTCGGGGGACCCCGGGAGGAGATTACGGTGACCCTCGAGTGGGAGGTCGAAGAAGAGCCCGCGCCGTGACGCAGCGCGGACGTATCGCATCTCGAACGGCGTCGTCGATCGAACGGTCCTCGAGTCGTTAGTCTTCGGTCTCGGTCGGGAGTTGGTTGTCCGGACTGCCCTCAGTGTTGTCGGCGACCCGCTGTCGATTGGTCATCCCGACGCGGTCGGAGACGTCCGCGACGAGGTCCGCGAGGGTCTCCTGTACCTCGCTCGTCTCGTCCTTGACGAGCGCGCCCTCGCTGCCCTCGGCGCCGAAGTCGGGGTGGATCGGGATCTGACCGAGCAGCGGCGTGTCGTACTTGTCGACGATCGTCTGTGCCCCCTCGGTGCCGAACAGGCCGTGCTGGTCGCCACAGGACGGACAGATGAACGAGCTCATGTTCTCGACGACGCCCAGCACGGGCGTGTCGTGCTTCTGGAACATCTGAATCCCCTTTCGGGTGTCGTCCAGAGACATCTCCTGGGGCGTCGTGACGACGACCGCACCGGTGACGGGCATCGACTGGAGCAGGTTCAGCGTCGCGTCGCCCGTCCCCGGCGGCAGGTCGACGACGAGGTAGTCAAGGCGACCCCACTCGACGCCCTCGAGGAACTTCAGCATGAACTTGTTGACCATCGGGCCGCGGAGGATCGCGGGGTCGTCCTCGTCTTCGGTCAGCATGCCCATGCTGATAACGCGGACGCCGTCCGAGCGGGGCGGGACGATGTCCTCGTTGGGCGTGACGCCTGGTTCGCTCTCGGGCGGGAGGATCCGCGGGATGTTCGGCCCGTGGATGTCGGCGTCGAGCAGACCGACCATCGCGCCGCGCTTCTCGAGGCCGGCCGCGATGTTGGCGGCGACCGTCGTCTTGCCGACCCCGCCCTTCCCGGAGGCGACGGCGATGACGTTGCGGACCCGCGGGAGGACCTCGTCGTCGAAGCCATGTTCCTCGCCGACGTGGGCTCGCAGATCGGCCTCGAGGCCGGCCTCGTCACAGACCTCGCGGATCCGGTTGCCCAGCTCCATCTCGGCGGGCGCGTAGGGCGCGTTCAGCGCGAGGTCGATCCGCGCCGTTTCGTCCTCGATACGGACGTCGTTGACCAGGCCGAGCGAGACGATATCGTCGCCGAGATCCGGATCCTCGATGTCCTCGAGTTTGATCTTGAGTTCGTGCTCTGTGATGCTCATAGCGGATGTTACTGCACGTAAGGCATCGGAACGGGATACGTGTGATGGTTCGAAACTCGAGCCCCGCCGCTGGCGTCGATTCCGGCGTCAGTCGAGGGGATTGGGACACCGTACGGATCGATATCGCCGGTCGTTACTGCCCCGGTAGTTCGCCGAAGAAGACGAGCCCGAGTATCACCGTGAGAACGAGCATTGAAACCCACATCGACGTGGTGATTCCGACGAGGTAGGAGACGCCGAGCAGTCCCGTCCTCGTATCCCGCGGGGTGCCGACGAACCACGCGACGAGCATCACGTAGACCGGAACCAGAATAACCGCGAAGATGATCCAGGTCCCCTCGTTAGCGAAGCCGGTCCAGCCCTGCGTCCCCTCGTATCCGTGATAGAGGACCGTCGCTAGCGCGTCGACGAGCGTCATAGGGGAGGTTTTCCGTTCGACGGGGTCGTGGTTTCCCCTGCCTGTGCATGGTTATCATAGCGCACTTCGAATTCGTCGCTCGCAGACGTCGATGACGAGCGACTAAAAAAGCGAATCGCGAAATCGGAGCGTCGAGCGGTCGTTACGGGCCGGGAGCGGCGACCGGTTCCGGCGCGCCGCCGTAGAAGACCAGCCCGATGATCACGGTCAGCACGAACATGCCGACCCACATCGACGTCGTCAGCCCGACGAGGTAGCCCATACCGAGCAGTCCGGTTTTCGTATCGCGCGGTTCGCCGGTAAACCACGCGACCAGCATGATGTAGACCGGGACCAGGACGATCGCGAAGATGACCCAGGTCCCCTCGTTGACGAACCCGGTCCACCCTTCGGTACCGTTGTAGCCGTGGTAGAGGAGTTGCTGTGAGAGACTCAACAGTGACATTAGGCCTTCACCTCCGGTTCCGTAGCGTGTTCATCGTCCTCGTCGTGACCGTGCTCGCCACGCATGTGTTCGACGGCGTGGAGTTCGACCACGGGAACGAGCTTCGAGAGGTTGAGGAACAGCAGTGCGACTAGACCAGCCGTTCCGGCGAGCGACATCCACTCGATCAGACTCGGGAAGTAGGACCCGGGCGTCGCCGCGTAGATGTTGAACACGGGGTCCATGAACCCTTCGACGACGAACAGGACCTTCTCGGTCAGCGTTCCCGTCAGGATGATCCCGCTGGCGAGGAGTGCCCGTTTCTTGCTGAACAGCGACGGCCGAATTCCCTGCAGGAAGATGTACACGAGCGTGCCGAAGATCATCGTCATCGCGACCTGATAGGCCGGATGCGCCATCTTCGCCTCGGCCGCGTGTTGGCTCGCGAGCGGCCCCATGAATACGCCGTTGAGGACGGACTGGAGCTGGAACCACAGGAACAGCAGGGTGAAGAAGCCCAGCCACAGCAGCAGGCCGCGGAAGATGTCGTCGGTGATAATGTGCTCCCAGTCGTAGGCGCGGCGGAACGAGTAGGAGATGATGGTCACGCCGCTAATCGCCGACATCAGCGCGATAGCGAGGAACATCGGCCCCTGAATGCCGCCGGACCAGGCGGGCATCGCCGGGAGCAGCGCGAACAGCCACGGAATGACGCCGCCGTGGAGCAGGAGCGGAGCCATGATGATGACCGCCGCTGCGAGCCACCAGACCATCCGGTCGATGACCTCGTCTTCCTCCTCGGTGTAGCCGATCGTCATCAGCTTGTAGATCGGCTCGAAGCGGTCCGGAAGGTCGTCGCGCAGTCGGCTCACGTCGTAGCGAAGCGTCAGACCGAGGTACGTCGCCGACAGCACGAAGTACGCCGTGATGACGGTCACGTCCCACACCAGCGGCGAGTTGTTAACCGTGATGTGGTAGTGACCCAGCACGCTCGTGACCATCCGGTCCGGACGACCCATGTGGACCAGAATGTAGAATCCGGCTGCCGAGAGGCCGCCGATCGTGGTCATCTCCGCGAGTCGGGCGATCGGCATGTATCGATCCATGCCGAGCAGGCGAACGGCGGCCGAGAGGATGATCCCGCCGTGTGCCACACCGACCCACCAGATGAACGCCCCGATGTACAGGCCCCAGGTCGAACCGCCGCCGGACCCCCAGTCGCCGAGACCAGTGACGATCAGTCCCTTCTGGAGCTGGTACGCCCAGCCCACGAGGAACGCCAGCAGCGCCAGCGAGGCGATCCCGTACAGGATGAAGTACTTCTTCGTGAGGGTGTTGATCGGCCGGAGGATGTCCTCCTCCGTGGGCAGTTTCGTGCTCACAGCGACCACCCAACGTCACCGACGGTCCCCTCGTCAAGGATCTCCTGGCGCTTGTCGACCAGATCGACTTCGGAGCCGTCCGAACGCTCGTAGGAGATATCGCTGTACTCCGACGGCCCTTCGACCTGCTCGGCTTCCGGACCGGGTTCCTGACCGATGTACGTGATGTTCGGGTGCGTCCCGATGTCCTCGAGCAGCTTGAACTTCGAGCTGGGGTTGCCGGCGAACTCCCGGAGTCGAGCGTTGGCGTCGTCCTCTTCGCCGTCGCCTAGTCGGAGTTCCGTCAGCGCCGCCTCGCTCTCGAGGTCGACGTACTGTTCGAGCGCGTTGAGCGACTCGAGGATCGTCTCCTCGCCCTCGAGGATACTGTTGTTCTCCTCGTCGCCGGATCCGAGCCCCTCGCTGGCGATACCGATCGCCTTCATGATGCTGACCACTTCGGCGTCGAGATCGAGTTCCTCGTTGTTGAGTACGGTCTCTAAGTCGGCACCGTCGCTGAGCTGCTCGTCGATCGTCCCGGGATCCGGCACGCCGCCGCTGATCTCGATGATCGCGCGGCTCTTGCTCGGGTGTTCGCCGTGCTGGTAGGCGTCGCTGTGTTCGTCTTTGACGTTCCCGAACTGAATCGCGTTCGGCGGACAGGCGCGTTCACAGGCGGTCGTCCCGACCCGTTCTTCGCCCTGTCGGCCGTCCTGCATCGACGGGCACATCGTACACTTGCTCATCGTGCCTCGGGGCGAGCGGCTGTCGACCCACCGTTCGGTGCCGTTCTCGTACTCGGCGTGGGTGATCTCTTTGGGATCGTCGACTTCCACGCCGTCTCCGGTGATTTCTTCGTGGGGCACGTCGGGTTCGTCCCACTGGAAGTAGTTGACGCCGTACGGACAGGCGACCTGACAGTATCGGCAACCGATACAGACGTCGTAGTCGGTCAGCACCAGCCCGTCCTTGTCGCGGGTGTGACGGGCCGTGGTCGGACACACCTTCTCACAGGGGGCGTCCGTACAGTGCTGGCACGGCCGGACGAGCATATTGTGGTCGCTCGTTCCGCCGACGATGTTGTCGGGTGCCGGAGAGCCGCCGGACGTGAGCTCGTCCTCGAAGGCCATGACGTACATCCAGTTGACGCCCTGGTCCAGGTCGTTCTCGCTGGCGCAGGCCTCCATACAGGAGAGACAGCCGTCGCAGCGCTCGAGGTCGATGGTCATCCCCCACTGCAGGTCCTCGTTCTGCTCCGCCTGGGAGTGGCCGCCACCGTGGCCCTCCCCCTCCCCGGAGAGCGAGGGTTTCCCGTCGATGGTGCCCCCGAACGCACCCATTCCGACGGCGGCCGCACCGACGCCCATCTTCTTCATGACGTCCCGGCGACTCTCCTCGCCGTCGCCGTCGAACGCGGAGAGCATGCGGGAGACGGTCCCCTTGGCTTCCTCCTGAGCCGCTTCGAAGGCTTCCTGGGTAGGACGCTGGTCCTCGCCGAATTCCTCCATCACGTCGTCGTGATACATCTCGTGGAATTCGGCTTCGGAGAGCTCGCCCTTCGTGACCCGCATTGCGTCCTGGGCCATCTGCATACCGAGATCCGTATCGTACTCGGTATCGTCGAGCATATTCTCGAGCTCGCCCTCCCACTCCTGACCGAGCGGGTGGAAAGATTCATCGTCCGTGCTCATGCCGTGAGAACACCTCTGGACGAGAATCCGTACGATGCAAAGCGATTACACGCCGACACGCACGTTAATATGGTCATATATGGATCCTCTACCCCGGACTCACAACTAGACGACGTTGAAATATAGAGCCGATTTCCATCGCGTGAGAATCGACGCGAACATGTTCGTGGATATAATACGTGACTTAATAGCTTTCACTTGTTCCAGCCTGCATTCCGAATCGCGCGGTAGTATAGACGGCTGATATGACGGAGGTGAAATTCCCTCGAAAACTCCGCAGAAGTTTTTCGAACGCGATCGAGTTCGTCACAGTTCGGAGTCGAGATATCGGCCGGTATATGGATCGCCGAACCTGTTCGCGGCAGTTCTCACAGATGTCCGTCCCAACACAGTAACCGTATGACCGACATCGATCAACTGACGACGCGGACGGAACGCCGACGCCTCGACGACCTCGTGGAGACGCCCCACGCGCACGTGTTCGACGAGCCACGGACGGTGCGACTCGAACTCGCCGCTGGCGAGGGCGTGCCGTCGCATCGACATCCCGAACGCACGATCGTCTGTCACGTCCTCGAGGGGACCCTCGAGATGCGGCTCGGCGACGAGGAGTACGTGCTCGAGGCGGGAGAGGTACTCAGGTTCGATGGGCGACAGGAGATCGCACCCGAGGCCCGAACCGACGCGACGGCGCTACTCGTGTTGGCGCCCCGAGACGACTAACGCGTCGCGAGCTGTTCCTCGAGGGTGTCCCCCTCGACGCCCGGTAGATCCTCGACGAATCGCTTGATGATCGCCTCCTCGGCCCGGTGGAGGGTCTCGCTACAGGTCGACTTCGCGATATCCAACTGCTCGGCGAGTTCCGTCAACGAGGACTCTCGAGGGGTGTCGTAGTAGCCTTCCTCGACGGCGGCGACGACCACCTCGAGCTGGCGGTCCGAGAGCAGTTGGCTCTCGTGGAGCCGTTCGCGGACGTGTTCGATCCGGTACTGCAGCCCGAAGTGCTCGAGCTGTTCGGCGAGTTCGGCCAGCCGATCCCGCGATCCGGTCACCTCGATGGTCGCCTCGCCGTCGACGATCTCGACGGGGAGTTCGATCGGCATCCCCGAGTCCCGCGAGGAGAACAGTAGCAGGGGGTCCGTCGTCTCGAAGTGGACCGTCACCTCGTTGTCGCTGTACTGGGCGAGCGAGAGTTCGGTGAGCTGATCGTGGCCGCGCATGTCCTCGACGATGTCCGCGACGTCGGGACCGGCGATGCGGACAAGCGCGAATCCCGTATCGGAGCCGGGAACGGCCGCCAGTACCCGAAAGGTCGCCCCCGGATACGCCGTCGAGAGCTGCTGTATCCAGATCTGTTCGGGCATCGTGATAGTGAGTGTCGCCTGAGCCATACGAACGTGTTCCGTTCGACAGTATATCCTCGTACCGTCGAATATATTCGCCGTAGTTCCCAAGCCGTGGGAACACCGTCGAATCGAACACGTTCGCCCGAATAGCCACGCCCGTTCCGCCCCACAGTCGACCTATGGCAACCGATTCCACTGCTTCCGAGACGATCCTCGACGTCCGCGAGATCGACGGTCCGCCGTTCGACGACATCGTCGCCGCCCTCGAGGAGCTCCCGGCAGATGGCCGACTCCACCTGATCGCGCCCTTCGAACCGAAGCCGCTCTACGAGGTCCTCGAGACCCGCGGGTTCGAGCACGAGGTCGAGCGCAGCGAGACCTCGGAGGGAGCGAGCGGCGATGCCGCGAGCCGCGAAACCGAGCGGCGCGACGGCGCCTGGCACGTCGTTATCGAGCACGCCTAGGCGCGACGATTCGCCGGTTGCGTGCGAACACGTTCGTGCGAACACCCATGCGATCGCGATACCCACCACTATCCGTATGACACGACTCGACGTCAGGGACGTGCCGCCGATGAACCGCCACCCCAAGATTCACGACGCCTTCGAGGAACTCGAGCCTGGCGAGGCGCTGACGATCGTCAACGATCACGAGCCGAAGCCGTTGTTCTACGAGTTCCAGGCGGAAGTCGACGCGTTCGACGCCGACGGCTACGAGGTCGAACGCGTCGAGTCCGACGAGTTCGTCGCCCGGTTTCCCAAGGTCGAGGCGTAGTCGGCCGCCGACCCGCGTCGCTCGTCCCGACTCGGCCGGCTCGCTCGATCCCTGCCAGTGCCGGCCGTCACGACCGTCGCGGAACCGCCTGCTCCATCCCTTTTGTGTCATCTCACGCGTCACCTTCCCGGTCTCCGACCGAACACGTACGGGACGAAAACGAGGTCCCGTCGCCGCGAACGAACGCGTATGCAATCGCTCGCTACTGTCGTCGATAGCACCGATGCGCCGAGCGATCGACCGCGGACGGTGATCGACGTGCGGTCGCTCGGCCCGCCGGAACCGCTCAAAAACACCCTCGAGAAACTGGTCGAGTTGCCCGACGAGACCGTCCTCGTCCAGCGCAACGACCGCGTCCCGCAGTTCCTCTTCCCAAAACTCGACGACCGCGGCTACGCGTACGAGACCGTCGAGGGCGACGAGATGTCCGATGACAGCGAGGGACGAAGTCCCTCGAGCAGCCGGACGCAGTCCGGCGACGAGGTCGTGACCGTGATCTGGCGGCCGTAACTGATTCGACGGGCGCGATCACGACCGCGACCGTGACCGTGACCGCGACTACGCGCCGTTTTCGAACGCCTCGAGCAACAGTTCCGTCAGTCGGGTCGGCCGTTCGTGTTGCACCCAGTGGCTCGTCTCCGGCAGGAGTTCGAGGCGACTCCGGCGACACCGTTGGTCGCTGTCGACCGCGAGCGACGGCGTCAGCGCGGCGTCGTCCTCGCCCCAGACGATCGTCGTCGGGGCGTCGACCCGCTCTCGAGGCGGCGGCGAGGGAGCGCGAGCGGCCGCCCGGTACCAGTCGAGCATCCCGGTCAGCGCGTTCGGCCGAGCCCAGGCGCGGCGATACCGGTCCAGTTCCGCGTCGGTGAACGTCCCCGGAGCGGCCGTCTCCCGGAGCGCGCGCTCGAGCAGTCGGAAATCGGCCGCCCCGAAGGCCAGTTCGGGCAGCCACGGAAGCTGGATCGCGGCCGCGTACCAACTGCGCCGCAACTGCTCGGGGTCCGACAGCAGGTGCTGTCGGTAGACCGTCGGATGCGGCGCGTTGACGATCGCGAGCCGATCGACCGCCGACGGGTACCGAAGCGCGAGATCCCAGGCGACCATGCCGCCCCAATCGTGGCCGACGACGCGCGCGCTGTCCCGTCCCTCCGTCGCGATCAGGCGGGCGATATCCCGCGTGCACTCGCTGATTCGATAGGCCCGCAGCGCCTCTGGCTTCTCGCTCAGGTTGTACCCTCGTTGATCGGGCACGAGCACGCGGTAGCCGGCCTCGACGAGCGGCTCGAGTTGGTGGTGCCAACCGTACCAGAACTCGGGGAACCCGTGCAACAAGACGACGAGCGGGTCGTTCTCGTCGCCTGCGGCGACGACGTGCAACCGGACCCCGTTGACTTCCCGAACGGTCGATTCCGCGTCGACCGTCGACAATAGCTCCGCGTCCGTCCCGGCCCGCGTCGACGGCATCGTAGCCATACCTCGACCGACGACGGAGAGCGTGATACCGGTTTGGGGACGACCGCCGCGAGTCGGCGCGTCAGATCGGGCTCCGACGGTCGATCCGGTAACCCTGCGCTACGTCCAGACGCGGAGGCACTCGCTCGAGCAGAAGTGCAGTTCGACCTGCTCGTCCGGCGCGTCCGCGACATGGGTCGTCAGCGTGTAAGCGACCTCCTCGGATCGGCAGTTGTCGCAGTTCATACGCGACAAGTCGGTGCTGATGGTTTTCAGTATACAGTTACTATATTCGGTTCGTATCGGTTAGTGGCGTAATAACTCGAGTCAAGCCGGTATTGACGATCGGCCGTGATCGACGGCCGGCGGAGCCCCGATCGGGTCGAGACCCCGCTCTCCGGCGTCGATCCGTAACGACGGTATCGAAACCCTTACTCTCCGCCCGCCGGTTCGAGCAACCATGAGCGACGACGCCGTCAGCCCCGAGGAGGTCCGCCACGTCGCGGGACTCGCTCGCGTCGACCTCGACGACAACGAGGTCGACCGGTTCGCGCGACAGTTCGCGGACATCCTCGAGTACTTCGAGACGCTAGACGAGGTGCCCGAGGTCGACCGCGAGGCCGACCTCACGAACGTGATGCGCCCGGACGAGGAACGCGACTCGCTGGACCGCGAGGCGGCCCTCGAGAACGCCTCGGAGACCGAGGACGGCTACTTCAAAGGACCGAACGTATCCTGATCATGTCGGAGAACATCTACATCACCGAGGAGCGAATCGAGGGGGCCGACGACGGGCCGCTTTCGGGAACGACCGTCGCGGTCAAGGACAACATCTCGACCGAGGGCGTCCGGACGACCTGCGGCTCGAAGATGCTCGCCGAGTACGTCCCGCCTTACGACGCGACGGTCGTCTCCCGCCTCAAGGAGGCCGGTGCGACCATCGTCGGGAAGGCTAACATGGACGAGTTCGGGATGGGGACGACCAACGAGACCTCCCACTTCGGCTCGGTCGACAACCCCGCCGCACCCGGTCGCGTTCCCGGCGGCTCCTCCGGCGGTTCGGCGGCCGCGGTCGCCGCCGGCGAGGCCGACGTCGCGCTGGGCTCGGACACCGGCGGCTCGGTCCGCTGTCCCGCCGCCTTCTGCGGTGTCGTCGGGATCAAGCCTACCTACGGGCTGGTCTCCCGGTACGGGCTCGTCGCCTACGCCAACAGCTTAGAGCAGATCGGTCCCTTCGGCGAGACCGTCAAGGACGCCGCGCAGTTGCTCGACGTCATCGCCGGCGACGACGAGCGGGACGCGACGACGCGCGAACTGCCTCTCGAGGAGGGCGAGACCTACGCCGACGCCGCGACGGGCGACGTCGACGGCCTGCAGATCGGCGTCCCAACCGAACTGCTCGAGGGCGCCGACGAGGGCGTCGTTGAGACCTTCTGGGACGCCGTCGCCGAGTTAGAGGACCGCGGCGCGGAGTACCACGAGGTCTCCCTACCCTCCGTCGAACACGCCGTCGAGGCCTACTACGTGATCGCGATGTCCGAGGCTTCCTCCAACCTGGCGCGGTTCGACGGCGTCCGCTACGGCCACTCGGCCGATGCCGAGGGCAACTGGAACGAAACCTTCGCGCAGACCCGCGAGGAAGGGTTCGGCGACGAGGTCAAGCGTCGCATCCTGCTTGGCACCTACGCCCTCTCGGCGGGCTACCACGACAAGTACTACAAGAAGGCCCAGGACGCCCGCGCGTGGGTCAAACAGGATTTCGACGAGGCGCTGTCGGAGGCCGACGTGCTCGCCAGCCCGACGATGCCCGTCCCGCCGTTTGAACTCGGCGAGAGCCTCGACGACCCGCTCCAGATGTACCTCGCCGACGCGAACACGGTTCCGGTCAATCTGGCCGACCTCCCCGCAATCTCGGTGCCGGCCGGCGAGACCGACGGCCTCCCAGTCGGACTCCAGCTGGTCGGCCCCGCGTTCGGCGAACGGCGGCTGATCCGCGCCGCGAGCGCGCTGGCCTGAGCCGCGACTCACATCTCGAGTCGGAGGATAGCTTTTTATACTAATTTTGCTAACAGTACCCATAGCTAACCGATCTCTCGGTGACCGTTCAATGCAAATTACACACAATCAACAGGTCGAGTTCGACGAGTTCTCTCGGGCGTGCGATCTCGTCGAAGGCTACTTCGGGGAGACGATCGACGAGATCGCGCTGCACGCGCCGGTCTCGCGGCGCCAGCTCGTGGCCGTCCTCGCGCGAGCGCAGCTATCGGGACGCCAGCTCGCGATCGAGGGGCTGACCGAGGAGGGAGAGGTCGTCTACCAGTCCAACGACGAAACGCTGCTCTGGCTCGACGGCGGGTTCTGGAACGACATGCGAGGTCGACACCACTTAGAGCCGGACGAGGGCCGAGCCGCACGCGAGGTTCACCGCCGTCTCATCGAGGCCATCGACGGCGACGTCCCCTACTACAACCGCGAGCGGGATCCGTTCGTCCTCATCGAGCAGTTCGATCCCTACGAGTAGCCGTCGCTTGGCAATCGGGTCCGTCGAAAAGCGAGTACTCGAGTCGCGGTCGGTCGCTAGTCCTCGTAAGCGAGGTTCATGATCCACTGCGAGAAGGCGTCGCTGTTGGGATCGACCTCCTCCTCGCCGATAAACGGCGAGAGCATGTCGCCGGCCATCAGCAGCGTGAAATCCAGGTCTCGAGCGGTCGGCGCGATGTAGTAGGTGTTGTGACCGTCGTAGACCGTGTCCTCTCGGTCGACGAGTTCCTTCTCGACCAGCGACTCGACGATTCGGCTGCCCTTTCGCGAGGAGACGCCCAGTTCCTTCCAGAAGTCGCTCTGGTGGATGCCGCCGGTCTCGCGAACGAGTTCGAGCCCGGCGCGCTCGTCCTCGGAGAGTTCCGCTTCGGCTGTCGACATGCTCACGGTGACCACCTCTCCGTACTCGTCGCTAGCGGCAGGAGTGCGTCCATGTGCGTATGAGATAGATGGAGGCGCATGAATCTACCGCTCCCCGGTTCGGTCCGCCGGCGGTCGCTCGAGAACCAGTGAGCCGGCGTGCGTTATTCCCGCCCCTCTGAGGCGAGACCGGTCTCGAGGGAGACGGGTACGGGTTCGTACGCCGTCTCGCAGGGCGGCCCCGGTGCGAACTCGTAGCGAGGCCCCGCAGGACCGAGCGCGATCAGCGACGACGACCGCGTCCCGAACCCGTTGTGGTGGATGCAGACGCCGTACTCGTGGTCGCCCAAGACCTCGCCGGCCCGCTCGAGCCACTCGTCGACCGATTCGCCGTCAGCGGCGTCGCCGTCGACCGCCAGTGCCTCGCGAACCCCGCGGGCGTTGGCGGCCTGCGTTCGTCCCGCGTCCGCTCGGAAGTCAGGAACGTCGACCGTCTCGTCGACTGCCACGTTGACCACGACGTGGACGCCGGGGTCGAAGTCGATCCGCTCGAGGGAGCTGTCCCAGTAGTAACAGTACGCGTCCGTCTCGTCGGCGACGACGAGGTAGAATCCGTCGTACTCGTAGTCGTCCGTCTGGGCTTCGACGATCGCACCGGCTTCGGCGGCCGACGTCGCCTCGAGAACGTCGGCGACGAGCAGACCTCGCGAGCGCTCCCCCGCGAGATCGGCGTCGGTCCACTTGTTCGTGATCCCCGCGAAGACGCCGTGCTCGTTGTATCCGATCCACGTTCCGCCGGCCTCGGCGTCTCTGGGCGCGACCACCAGCGGCTCCTCGTGGTAGACGTCTGGTGGGAGCGACTCGCGGCCGACCGCCTCGTCGCGGTTGGCGGCAACCGCGACCGGCGCATCCTCGAAGACCTGCCAGGCGAGGGTCAGTGTACACACGACTCGCGATAGGGACGCCAGCGATTTAACTTCCGTTCCGGCGGCAATCCGTTTCGGCGCTCCCTCGCCGTGGCCCGCTTCGAGAGATATGATAACACCTCTCCACCAGCGGTTGAGACGAAGAGTACTTGAAGAACTAACCGTGGGATTGGAGACACATCTAATGGTGACTCGCGAGCCTGCGAGTGACGGCAGTGCGCAGTCGAATAACTGCTTAAGAGACGGTCGTATCGGGGGGACCGAGCGATGAACGCGGCGGAACTCCTCGGGCTCGAGGAGGCGTCCTGGCCGGAACGAGCCCTCTTCGCCGTGACGATGGGCGTGATGCTCTCGCTCGGCGCGGTCGGCTTCCTGCGTCCGGCGGCGATGAGTAGCGCGCTCACCGGCGCGAAGGGCTGGGTGCTCACCTACTTCGGCTGGTGGTTCATCCTCCTCGGATTCGTCCTGCTCGTTGCCGTTTTCGCCTTCACGGTCTCGAGGTACGGTCGACTTCGTATCGGCGGTCCCGACGCCGAACCGGAGTTTGGCCTCTTCTCGTGGCTGTCGATGGTGTTCACCGTCGGGTTCGGTGCCTCGGTTCTCATCTGGGGCGTCGCGGAACCGGTTTCTATCGTCCAGCATCCGCCGCCGGATCCCGCCCCCGTCCAGGGTGCGTCAGTCGAGGCGATGGCGCTGGCCTTTATGTTCATTCACGAGGTGTTCCCGGGACTGGCGATGTGGTATCTCCCCGTTGCGATCGCCTTCGGGATCGTGGTCTACACGGACGGCGTCGGCGACTACAAGATCAGTTCGATGCTCGCTGGCATCGTCGACGAAGACCGTATCCCAGGGCTCTACTGGCTGGTCGATCTGGCGGCGCTGATCGCCACGATCGGCGGCATCTCGACGACGCTCGGCTTCAGCGCACAGACAATGTCCGCGATCCTCAGTAGCGTATTCGGACTCGATGCGACGGTCCTGACCTACGCGGTGTTCGCCCTCATCGGTATCGTTTTCCTCGGCGACATCTGGCTCGGTCTCCGGAAAGGGATCCGCAACGCGGCACGCGCGACGGTGGTGCTCATCGGCGTCGCGATGGCCCTGCTCGTGGTGGTCGGACCGACCCTCTACATGCTCGAGCTGAGTCTGGACGCGACGGGTGTCTGGCTCAGCAATCTGTTCCGCCTGACGCTGTACACCGCGCCAGGAGCCGAGGGGAACTGGGCGGCCAACTGGACCGGCTTCTGGTGGGCCTGGTGGGCCGCCTGGAGCATCTTCGTCGGGAGCTTCGTCGCCCGTGTCTCGAAAGGCCGGACCATCCGGGAGATGTTCGCCGTGCTCGTCGTGGTCCCGACGGTCTTCACGTGGATCCAGCACGGGCTCATCGGCGGATGGGTGCTCGCGCCGGGCTACCAGGAACCGGTCGCGGCGGCGATGGCCTCGGCGGGCAATCCCGCAGCTATCGCGAAAGCGCTCCAGATCACCCCGTTCGGAACGGTGCTCGCGGTGCTGTTCGTCTTCATCATCGCCGGCTACATCATCACGTCGCTCGACTCGGCAGTGTTCATGATTTCGGCCATCACGCTCGGCGACGAGAATCCGAACGCGCGAAACCGCGCGTGGTGGGGCGGGCTGCTCGCAGTGTTCGGAATGATGTCGCTCAGGCTCGAGGAGTTCAGCGCTATCGAGTCGCTCTCGGTGACGATGGCGCTCCCGTTCTCGCTGTTCCTCTTGCTCGTTCTGTACGGGAGCTACGTCGTCGCCCGGGACTACGTCCGCGAGGACGACGACGAAACGTCCAAACCGGATCCTCAGCCGCCCCATCCGCAGCCAGCTACCCGAAGCGTCACCGACGACGATTGAGTGACGCCGCGGGGCGGCCCGGGTTCGAACCAGTGACCGACCTTAGGTCGATTCGGCCACGTCGATGCCGTCCTCGAGCAGGCGCTCGCGAACCCCCTCGCGGTCGACGGTTCCCGACGCCGTTCGAGGGAGTTCGTCGGCGAATCCGATCGTCTTCGGTTGCTTGAAGCCGGCGAGCCGCTCGCCACAACGGGTGAGCAGCGACTCGAGGTCGATCGCATTGGTCCCGCTGGCGCCGGTCTCGACGCCGTCAGTGGGGACGACCAGCGCCGCTACGCGTTCGCCCCACTCCCGGTCCTTGAGGCCGACCACCGCCGCCGCCTCGACCGCCGGGTGGGAGCGCAGCGCCGCGATCACTTCGCCGGGATCGACGTTCTCGCCGCCGGTGACGATCCGGTCGCTTCGGCGGTTGAGAACCCAGAGCCGGCCGCCCTCGTCGCGGTAGCCGATGTCGCCGGTGTGCAGGCCGTGCTCGCCGAAGGCCGCCTCGGTCTCCGCGTCGGAGAGGTAGCCCGCCGTCACCGTCGGCCCGGCGACGACGAGTTCGCCGGACTCCCCCGCCGGACACGGCTCACCGCTCTCGTCGACGACCGTTACGTCCGTACAGACGAGCGGACGACCGACCGTTCCCTCGTGGGTCGTCACCTCCTCCGGCGTCGCCGTCGCGATCTGGGAGGCCGTCTCGGTCATCCCGTAGGTCGGGTGGACCGGCACGCCGGCCTCGCGACAGCGCTCGAGCAACTCGCTCGAGGCGGGTGCGCCGCCCAACAGGACGAAGCGCAGCGAGTCCGGCGGCGACCAGCCGGCATCGAGCAGCCGCTTGCACATCGTCGGGACGAGCGAGACGCCCGTGATATCGTACTCGTCGATGATCCGCGCGGTCGCCGCCGGATCGAACTCTCGCTGGATCACCACGGGCGTCCCGTAGAGCGTCGAGCGGACGACCGGCGCCAGCCCGCCCATGTGGTACATCGGGAGACAGCAGAGCCACCGATCGTCGGGCGCGACGCCGAGTCGGAAGGCCGACGCGTTCGCGCTCGAGACGAGATTCCCGAGAGTCAGCCGAACGATCTTCGGCTCGCCCGAGGTCCCCGAAGTGAACATGAGTAGGTGGGTCCGATCGGACTCGAGGACGGCCGGTTCCAGATCCGACTCCGGCGTCAGCCCGCTATTCGAGCGGAGCGAATCCGCGCCCCCGCGTTCGGGCTCATCGACCGAGGCGATCGGACAGTCCGCGACTTCCGCGGCGAGTTCCGCCGTCCCGGCTTCGCAGATGAGCGCATCGAGATCAGTTCGTCGAACCTTCGACTCGAGTTCGGCGGCCGTCTCGCGGACGTTCAGCGGGACGACTGTGACGCCGCGGCGCATCGCTGCGAAGTAGAGCTCGGCAAATTCGACGCGCGTCTCCATCAACACGCCTAGTCGGGCGAGGTCGTCGAATCGACCGTTGGAGTCGGCGAGGAGCGACTCGAGGCCGGCGGCGACGGCGTCGACTCGCCGATCGAACTCGCCGAACGTCCACGACTCGTCCGCGTCGGCGTCGATCACGGCCGTCGCGTCCGGCGTCGTCGACGCGCGGTGGGCGAGCAGATCACGCGTCGGCCAGTCGACCGGTTCGAGGGTCACTCCCACACCCCCTCGACGCCCAGTCCCTTCGTCTGCGGGACGACCGCCGACCCCTTCTCGAGGAGGACGGGATCCTTGCCGAGGTCGTCCGCGAGCAGGTCCGCAGTGGCCAGCCCGCAGGCCGACACGTCGGGGACCGACGCGGCCAGGTGGACCGCCCCCGTCCGGGCGACGACGGCGTCGATCGTCGTCGTCACGATCGGGTCGATGTCGAGCTCGCTCACCCACGCTGCGACCGTTCGGGCGACGTCGACGCCGCCCAGCGCCATCGGCTTCAGGACGAGGGCGTCGGCCGCCTCGGCGTCGCAGATCGCGTCGACGCCGTGTTCGAGCAGCCCCTCGTCGAGCGCGATGTCGACGCCCTCCCCTCGATCGTCCGCGCGGAGGTCCGCGTGCCCCTCGAGGGCCCCCGCGGGAAGCGGCTGCTCGAGCAGCGACACGTCGAACTCGGCGGCGGCCTCGAGCGCTGTCGCCGCCTCCTCGTACGTCCAGCCCTCGTTGGCGTCGACCCGCAGTTCGACGTTGGGGCCGACGGCCTCGCGGACGCGCCGAACCCGTTCGATATCCTCCTCGACGCTCCGCCGGCCGGCTTTCAGCTTGCAGCAATTGAACCCGCGGTCGACGGCGTCGGTAGCCTCCCGGACGGTCTCGACCGTCGAACCGTCGCCGATGGTCGCGTTGACCGGCACCCGGCCGACCATCGGTCCCTGTCCGATGTACCGGTACAGCGGCGTCGACTCGCGTCTCGCGGTCAGATCCGTTAACGCGAGGCCGACCGCGTGTCTGGCCGCGACCTGTTCGTCGACCGCCTCGATCGCCGCGGCCGATCCGGCCTCGATCTCCTCGGCAGCCCGCGCCAGTGCCGCCTCGCAGTCGGCGTGGGACTCCGTCCAGCCCGGCAGCGGCGTGGCCTCGCCGTAGCCCACGGGGCTGTCGTCGGCCCCCCGGTCGGTGATCCGAACGAGGAAGCCGTTGCGCGAGTCGATCGTCCCGTCGGCCGTCTCGAGCGGATCCGCGAGATCGAGCGAAAACGGTCGGTACTCGAGGTCGAGCTCTCGGTCGTCGGACATGCTACGTCGCCACCCCCGCGGCGAACAGGATCGCGTAGATCGCCAGCAGTTTGCCGGTTCCCTCGAGTGCCGGGTTCAGCGCCTCGCCGTCGGTCCGCGTACAGACCGTGCGGGCGACGACGGCCGCGTAGGGCAGCGAGGCGAGGGGCAGCAACACGCGCGGGCCGAACCCCTCGGCCAGCCAGAGCCACGGCGGCACGAGGTAGGCGAGCCCGAGCAGCGCGGCGTACTCGACGCGGCTCCAGCGGTAGCCGATCCGAACCGCTAGCGTCCGTTTGCCGGTCTCGGCGTCGGTCTCGAGGTCGCGGATGTTGTTGACCACGATGATGCTCGTCGAGATGCCGGCGACCGGGAGGCTCGCGAAGAACGCCTCGCGGGTGACGGTTCCGTCGGGGATCGCCGTCGTCAGCGGTTCGGCGACGGTCGCCGCAGCCTGGACGTAGAACGTCCCCATGACGGCGACGAGTCCAAAGAAGACGAAGACGAACAGGTCCCCGAGACCGTGGTAGCCCAGCGGATAGGGGCCGCCGGTGTAGGCCCAGCCGCAGACGACGCTCGCCAGCCCGACGACGAGGATCGGCAGGCCCCCGACGTAGACGAGGTAGGTTCCCGACAGGATCGCCAGCGTGAAGGTGACGAACGTCGCCAGCTTCACCTGTTCCGGGGAGATGATCCCCGCCTGGGTCACCCGCGTGAACCCCTCCCTGTCGTCAGTGTCGGCTCCCTTGATCGCGTCGTAGTAGTCGTTCGCGAAGTTGGTCCCGATCTGAATCAGCGCCGCGCCGACGAACG
Organism: Haloterrigena salifodinae; assembly: GCF_003977755.1. Taxonomy (NCBI): domain Archaea; kingdom Methanobacteriati; phylum Methanobacteriota; class Halobacteria; order Halobacteriales; family Natrialbaceae; genus Haloterrigena; species Haloterrigena salifodinae. The sequence continues at coordinate 99,923 of NZ_RQWN01000005.1, read as the reverse complement.
CCAGCAGCGCCGGCAGCGGGGCGAACACGCCCTCGTGGAGCGCGACTCCCGTCCCGACGATCACCGGCGCCGCGGCCGCGGGCAGCGTCTGCGGGCGTGCGGCCATCAACCACGCCTTTGTCCGTGAGATATCGACCTCGGCCGTACTCATTGCTCGAGTGTCCCACTCGCGGAAGTGTCAACGTTGGCATTGCGATCGATCGAAAGTCGGATCGATCGCCGCTACCGTCGGGCCCGCAGCCAGAGCACCGCGCCGAGACCGGCCACCCCGGCCACTCCGGTCAGCGGCGTCAGTCCGGGGACGGGATCCTCGAGGCCGCCGTCGCTCTCGTCGCCCGCGGCGCCGTCGACGACCAGCGTCGCGTTACGTTCGACCGGATCGACCGGATAGCCGCTCGGGAACATCGCCGACTCGTCCGTGATCGCGAGGGTCTCGTTGGTCGTCGGCGCGTCCTCACTGACCTCGAGGGAGATCGTCGCCGTCGGTCCGGTTCCCGTCGTGCCGTTCCCCGGCGGGGTTCGCTCCTGCTCGACCGTAATCACGCCGGCTTCGTCGTCGATCTCGACGTCGCCGTCGACCGTGGCGTTCCCGCCCTCGTCCCCGCCAGCCAGCATCGATCCCTGTTGGACGTCGGTCACGGTGAGCACGTCGGGATCGTACTCGATCGCGTAGGAGAGCCCGCTGATCCCGTTGCCCGCGGGGTTGCCGTGTGTGCTCGCCACGAGATCGAGCGTCACGGTCTCGCCGGGCGCGACGTCGATCTCGGTCGTGTCGTCGTTGAACCCCTCGGAGTCGAAGTACAGCAGCGTCGCGCTGTCGATGGCGCCGGCCGGCGCGGGGACGAACGCGAGCGGGGCGAAGAGGAGCCCGCAGGCGACGACGGCCGCCAGCGCGGCCGAGAGGACGGCCGCAATCCGGCTCTCAGGCATCGGCCTCCGGCACCCGCAGTTCGATCGGCGGCATCTCGAGGAAGGCCGTATCGTACCCCTGATGGCGGGCGACCTGCGGTGGCGACCGGATCGTCAGCGTCACCGTATCGCCGGCCCGGAGATCGACGCCCTCGAGCGACGCGCCGTAGTGGAGCCCGTACTCGCCGTCGATGGTCTGCTCGAGGGAAACGGGGTCGTCGGTGACGGACCTCCCGTCGCGTTCGACCGTCGCCTCGAGGCTCATGTTCGGAAGCGGGACGCGGTTGTACGGCGTCCGCGGCGAGACGAGCAGATACGGATTGTCGCCGTCGGCCAGCCGATGGTCCGGCCCGATGGCAGTCGCGAGAAACGCCGCGTCGCCGCTCCGCGGCAGGTCCGCTGTCGTGTCGGGTCGCTCGCCGTCGGGGTCGACGAGGAGCGTCCCGGGGAACGCGTCGACTTCGGGGAGCTGGGAGTAGGGCATCTCGCCCTGGTCCGGCGGCTCGAGGGCGCCGCGTTCGCCCCACCGCTGCTCGTCGAAGTATTCGATGTCCGTGACTGACTTGCGAAACTCCTGATCGTAGTCGAACTCGAAGGTCACGGTCTCGCGCTCGTCGAACCGACCCGCGAGGTCGCCGGTCGTTCGCGCCGACAGCGGTGGCAGTTCGACCTCGACCGTATAGGTGCCGTCGTCCTCGAGGGGGACGTTGTCGCCGAAGTGAAAACCCATCTCCTGGGAGAGCATCGACCACATCGACTGCGAAGATCCGACCCGCTCGCCGTCCCGAGAGAGTCTGACGACGACGCCGCTGTCGATCGGCAGAACGACGCCCGTCTCGGCGTCCCGGAGGGTGAACATCATGTGGACGCCCCGCATCTGCTCGGGCGTGACGTGCTGGACGTCGTCCTCGCCGTCGCCGGTCACGGTCCAGAACGGGTGGGGGTACGACAGCATCGGCGCGAGCCGGTAGTCGCCGGCTGCGATCGGCTCGAGGGCCCGCATCGACTCGCGGTGGGTCGGCACGTATACCGCGTCCGGTTTGTCCTCGATTTCGGGGAACGGAGGCGCGACGTCGACGGTCTCGTTCGGTTCCTCGTCGGTTTCGTTCTGCTCGCCGCCGTTTCCGTCGTCGTCGCCGTCCTCGCCCAGACAGCCCGCCAGCGCGAGCGCGCCGGTCGCCGCTCCCGTCCAGCCGACGAACGTCCGTCGATCGATTTCGTGGTCCATGTGGATGGTCGTGAGTCGTCTGTCGGTCTCGTCCTCGAGTCGTCTAGTCAGGATTCGCCGGCGGCAACGCCCGCAGCGACCGCGGCGGGAGCAGGTAATTCCCGCGTCGGTCGACGAAGATGTAGCCGGTGATGCCGTTGTTGAGGTTAGTCACGTTGAGGTCGGCGCCCTCCATCGCCTGCCGCACGCGGACGAACTCCTCGATCCTCTCCTGGAGAGCGAGGAAGTGGACTCCCGGCTGGTCGTCGTCGACCGTGCTGAAGTCGCGTCGCAACAGCGGCGGCTTCCCGTCTTCGCGTCCGCGGGCGGCCTTCTGGGCGTGGCCGACGACGCCGCGGTCGCTGGCGTCGGCTTCGGTCGCCGCGATGCGCTCGTCGGTCAGTCCGTTGGTCGTCGTCAGTTTCTCGCCGGTCGTGCCGACTGCATTCTCGTCGGCGTGTACCGGGCTGAACATCTTCTGGACGCGCTGGTCCTGGCTGTCCTGTTCGAACCACTGCCGGAGGTTGAGCCCCATCGAGGAGACGTGCTGGGTCGTCGCCTCTGCGAACGGCCCCTCCGTGATCGTCACGCGATCCTCGGGGGCCTGGCTCTCGGCGAATCCCGACCGAAAGCCCATCAGCGACGGCGCCTCGTCGGGAATCGACTCCGGAACGCCGTCGAGATTGGTGTGGTTGGCAGGAAGCCCCGCCCCGATGAAGCCGGTCCGGCGCCGCTCGTCGACGCGCTCGAAGACGCCCGTCAGATCCGTCTCGATCCCGAGGCCGTTGTACTCGTCGCGCTCGCCGAACAGCCCCTGCTCGGCCTCGAGGGTAACCTCCGGGTGGTCGCTGGCGAGGTGGAGGACGGCGTCGAACTCGTCGAACCTGTCGGCGTCGCCGACGATCGGCTCCGGATCGGGAAGGTCGATCGAGTCGGGCAGCGATCCGTCGAACCGGTCGAAGTACGCCGGCGTGTAGCCGATCGTGAAGACCAACCCCTCGTTGCTCCACTCGTAGGCGCGTTCGAGGGTTCGAAGCGCATCCTCGACCTGCGCTCGAGCGTCGTCGGACGGCTCGGTCGAGAGCGACAGCGCCACCAGCACGTGGTGTTCCGGCAATTGAACGTTCCCGTCGTCGTCCGTCGAGAGAAACTCGTTCCAGGCGTGCTGTCGCGCCGGCAGCGAGTCGGGATCGTCGGTTCCGGAGGGGACGTCGACTTCTTCGTCGCTGTCCTCGGAGAGGCAAGCACTGAGTGCCGACGCGCCGCCGACGGCCACCAGCGCCCGGAAGTAGTCCCGGCGAGACAGCGCGGACCGATCGGGAAGTGTCACTGGTCGGAAGTCGGGCGCCGACGCTCAAATGATTTTCTCCCCTAATCGCAGGGTCGAACCAACCGGCTCAAGGAGTGTTATCAGTGTACACGGAATCGCTCCCACTCGAACAGGGACGTCTCGCCAGTGGTGGATCCGGCGTGCGGTGGCGCGCGCTGGTGACCGCCTAAGCGAATCAATTGGGGAGGACGTGGCATCCCCGTTGCCAGCAGTAGCAGTACGGCTGAGGGCTGAGTGGCGTCGAAACCGACGAATGAAACGCGCGCTCGACCGAGTTGAGTCGCCTCCCGTACAGTTACGATCCGATCCGAGACAGTCACCGACGGCGAATCGGATCGATCAGGCGCTCAGTAGTGCCACGGAAAGTCGTCGAAATCGGGATCGCGGCCTTCGACGAAGGCGTCCCGGCCCTCCTTGGCCTCGTCGGTCATATAGCCCAGTCGCGTCGCCTCGCCGGCGAAGACCTGCTGGCCGATCATTCCGTCGTCGGTCATGTTGAAGGCGTACTTGAGCATCCGCATCGCCGTCGGGCTCTTGGCGTTGATGCGCTCGCCCCACTCGAGGGCTGTCTCCTCGAGCTCCTCGTGGGGGACCGCTTCGTTGACCATTCCCATCTCCGCGGCCTCGTCGGCATCGTACGTTTTCCCGAGGAAGAAGACTTCGCGGGCCTTCTTCTGGCCGATCTGCTTTGCGAGATAGGCCGAGCCGAAGCCGGCGTCGTAGCTCGCCACGTCGGGGTCGGTCTGGAGGAACTTCGCGTGCTCTTCGCTCGCGAGTGTGAGGTCGCAGACGACGTGCAGCGAGTGGCCGCCGCCGACGGCCCATCCCGGCACCACGGCGACGACGACCTTCGGAATGTGGCGGATGAGACGCTGGACCTCGAGGATGTGCAACCGTCCCTGCTCCGAGGCTCGCGCTCGCGGGCTCTGCCCGCTCGCGTCTTCCGAGGCGCGAAGCGCCTCGCTCTCCTCGTCACCCCCGTACTGATACCCGTCCTCACCGCGGACCGTCTGATCGCCGCCGGAGCAGAACGCCCAGCCGCCGTCCTTCGAGGACGGCCCGTTGCCGGTCAGCAGGATGCAGCCGACGTCGGTCTGGCGCTTGGCGTGATCCAGGGCGTCGTACAGTTCGTCGACGGTGCCCGGCCGGAAGGCGTTGCGCACGTCGGGCCGGTCGAAGGCGATCCGGACCGTGCCGGAGTCGACCGCTCGATGGTAGGTGATGTCGCTGAACTCGTCGTTCAGTTCCGCGACCGGCTCCCAGCGCTCGGGGTCGAACAGTTCCGAAACCATTGGCTCGACGTTGGTCCGCGGTCCGTGAAATAGGTTCGCGTCGCGCTCGAGCGACTGAGCGACTGAATGACTCGAGGCCCGTCTCACCGGGGACATGGTCCTCGAGCCGCGGTGGAGCTCGCCGATCGATAGGAACGTGCAGGTCGAGATATCGATATGGTTTTTCTGCTAACAAGAGATCGTCAGAATGAATGTTCGCTTGCCCTCCGACTAGCACGGATATACGGACGACAGCGGACAGTGTGATCTGCCCGTTCGACGGCGCCGCCGAATGGTCCAGCAGTGCGGTCGAGCGATTCGACAGTCCGGTCGAACACGTCGATAGAGCGGTCGAACGGATCGGTCGATCGTGCCGGACGGAGCATGGTTCAGCATGAACCGTTCGCTCATCGCATCGGTCATTGCTGGACTGCTCGGCGGCCTCGCGAACGTCACGGTGACCCGCGAGTTACTCGAGCGCGTGGGGTCACCGTTTTTCGAGCCGGGACGAGAGACGGCCCTCAACCCGGCGACGATCGGCTCGGTCGCCGACGCGCCCCACGTCTGGCTCGGCGTGTTCGCGCTCGGATTCGTCCCGCTGTTCGCGACGACCGCCACGAGACTGCTCGCGCCTGCCGGCGGGTTCGCCGCGTTGCTCGTCGGCGTCGTGCACACCGTTCTGACGGCGCCGTTCCCTGAGGAAACCCCCATGCTTTGGGGGGCCCTGGTCGAGGGTCCGTTCTACGCGTCGAACTACGCGAAGTCGTGGTACGCGTGGCTCTCGCTGCTGCTGGTCGCCGGCGTCGCCGAGTTCGCGCTCCGGCGCGGCTACGGTCTCGGCAACGAACGGCTTCAGCACCTTCCGACGCTCCCGCTGTCCCGATCGCAGCTCCGGGCAGTGGTCCTCGGAAGCGGCCTCCTCGTCGGGCTCGGTATCGGGCTACTGAGTTCCACCGGTGCGTACTACCAATCCGATATATGGACCGTTCTCACGATTCTCGTCCCGGGGTGTATCGCCACGGTGATCGCCCTCACCGCGCTGCTGACGAGAGGACTGGTCACACCGATGGCCCTCTACACCTACTGGACGGCGAGTATCGTCGAGGGCACGGTGTTTCCGCCGCAGCCCTCCCCGGAGCGCCACGCGCATCCGGAGGTTCTGTTCTGCTTCCTCTCGGTCGCCTTGTCCCTGCTCGCGCTCCTCGAGTGGAGACTGCGATCCCGCGTTCGCGGCTGGGACGGTGGCCCCTTCGCCGGGCAAACTGGCACAGCGAAATAACGGTATAAGTGTCGAGGCCGCCCTCGAGGGACGGTCGAGATCGCGGGATTACTCTCGAGTCGCGTTCAGTCCCTGCTGGATGTCGACGGCGTAGGTCTCGTCGATCTCGATCGGCACAGGACTATTTCGAACGGTGTTCGTCGCAACGACGCCCGCCTCGCCGGAGCGGATCCGGATGCCGGCGTCCGCGGCGTCGTTGATCGCGTTCCCGGTTACGGTGAAACTGTAGGGCCGCTCCGCCTCGCGGGCGGCCTCGTCGTCGGCGTCGGCGGGGACGGTCCGAGCGAGGATCCCGACCGGACAGTTGTCGACCTGATTACCCGAGATCGTGATGTCGTACGAGCGCGCCAGCGGCGTGCCGGCGATCTCCTCGCGGACGTGGGTCTCCTTGTACTCGATCTCGATGCCCGCCTCGCCGCCGGGGTCAGGGGCGTACTCCTCGAGGTCCCGGCAGACGTTCCCGACGATCGCGCCCTGCTGGGCGGGCGAGCAGGCGATGAGGCTGTGGCCGCCGTCCTCGACGACGTTGCCGTAGACGGAGAAGTTGCTGACGTTGTAGGTGGCGATGTTGTTGTAGGTCACGCCGGCGACGTAGTTGCGCGCGACGACGACGTTCTCGGAGCGGCGCAGATCCCGCTCGCCGCCGGTCGGCGCGGCTCGAGCGGTGATGCCGTACCAGTTGGGATCGAGCACCTCGTTGCCGACGATCTGCACGTTCGTACACCGCGAAAACGAGATCGCCATCTGGAAGCCGTCGACGGTGTGGTTGTTCGCCACCAGCAGGCCGTCGCAGTCGTCGGCCTGAATCGCGTGGTTGTCGAGTTGTGTTCCGTTCGCGTCGAACTCGATATTGGCGACCGTCGCATCGTCGCCGCGGACGCGGATCAGGTCGTGGCCCGACGGTTCGTCGGTTGTCGCGGGGTCTTCCCCGTCGGCGACGACGAACCGCGTTCCCTGCTGGCCGACCAGCGCCGTGTCGTCGCCGATCGTGGCCGGACCGCCGAACGGGAAGTCGCCGCCGCCCGCGACGACGGTGCCGCCGCTCGAGGCGAGTTCGTCGAAGGCGTACTGGAACGCCTCGTCGGCGGTGCCGTCGGTCGAGAACGCGACGCGACCGGACCCGGCCTCGAGGACGAGGGAGCCGGCGCCGCCCTTGTCGCGATCGCGTCCCGAACCGCGGTTCCACCACCCGCCGCGGCCCGTCGCCCCGTTGCCGTTCGGTCCGCGACCGTCGCTGCGGACGACGGAGTAGCTCGCACTCGAGAGCGCGTCACCGCCGCGTCCTCGCGCCTCGCCGAGTCCGGTCAACGCGCCGATTCCGGCGGTCGCTCCGAGGCCGCCGAGGAACGTTCGTCGCGTCGACTGTCCGAACCGCCGGCCGCTGGTGACGTCGGTGTCGTTGGACATCGCACGTCACTGTCGGTGTGTCGGCCATAGTTTCTTATAATATATCTACTATTGAATTTCTCTGTATCCGGTCCGGAACGTATCAGTACTGATGGGTGGTTAGTGGCTTCGCTCCGAGCGCCGCACGCCGATCCGAATCACGTGGCGGCGATCGCTCGGGCCACCGGCCTCGAGTCGCGTCTCGATCGTACGCTGAATCTGAATCCGGCACGGTTCGCATCCGTCAACCGAGTTCGACGCCTCCAGACGCTCAGGAGTCCGATATCGTCGCCAGAGAGTCGACACGCCGTCTCGATCCAACGCCCTATTTGATATAGCGCTATACGATACATCAGTCCGAGAAACGACGTACCGAGACGCCACTTTCAGTTTCCAACCCGGACTCTGACGGCGATCATCTAAGCCGATTGGTTTTTCAGCCGGCCGTTCGACTCCGAAGGCGATGGGCGAGACGTACTACGACGTCCTCGAGGTCGATTCGGACGCGACTCGCGAGGAGATTCAAACCGCCTACCGCGAGCGCGTCCTCGAGACCCATCCGGACCACAACGACGCGCCCGACGCCGCCGAGCAGTTCAAGCGCGTCTCGACGGCGGAATCGGTGCTGACTGACGGCACCGAGCGGGCCCGGTACGACCGACTGGGCCACGAGTCCTACGTCCGTCTCGCCGACCACTCCGCTGGGGAGACTGGGGACGACTCGAGTGCGTCGACCGACGGGTCGGACACGTCGAGAAGGACTGCGTCGAACGCGTCAACGGCTGGCTCAAACGCATCGTCGTCGAACGCAGCAAACGCGTCGACGACCAGCGATTCGAGTACCGATGCGAGCGCGAACGCGACGGGATCGAGAACAACGCAGCGGACGAACTCGAGAACGGAATCGAAGAGCGACCGAGGTCGGGCCGGAGGTCGAAGCGCCACTGGTTCGAGTCGGACCGACTCGGACCGCTCCGGATCTCAACGCGGCGCGCGAACCGAGAGCCATCACGCGCGACAGCGCAAGCGGCGACGCCGGCAGCGGACCCGACAGCGGGCGACGGGCGGGTGGTCGTTCGGCGACGAGACGACGGCGTCGGCAACCTCGACACGCAGTGGGTCGACCGCGACGGCTACCGGTGCCGATGTCGACGCCGAGGCGTCGGCGTTCCAGTACGCCGTCCACGACTGGACGGACGACGTTGACCTCGAGTGGGAGGGCCAGTCCCTCGAGTACTCGACGGCGGTGACGATCGGCTGTTGCTGGCTGCTCTATCCGGTGTTCATCGCGGTAGCGCTGACGCCGGTGTTCTCGGCGCCGGTCAAGGCCATCGTCGTCGTCTGTACGCTCGGTCTCGTCGGATACTTGCTCACTAGACCGCGGGTCGCGGCCGTGCTGTTCGGCTCTTGGAGCCTGCTGTTCCCGATTGGGATGGTGTGGATGGACCCCGTCTCATCGTTCTCGCTGGTCGGGCTGGTCGCGCTCGGCTTCGCCTGGATCCCCTTTGGCTACGCTCTCGCGCTCTGGTGGGCACTTCGTCCCTAAGCGTTCCGTTCGGTTCAGTTGGTTGTAGGCGTAATGATTCTGGTTCTATTTCGCGAAAACCGGAAACTGAAACGTTCTGCTCGCGCTGGCAACGGAGAATCACCACGCCCTCCCCAGCCGATTCGTTCGTTCACTTCGCTCACTCATCCCTCGCACGTATTCGTGCCGCGGTGAACCGCGGCACAGCGTGCGCCACTGTAGGAATGGACAACCGGAAACGCTGTGACGAAACTACTCGCCCTCGCCTCGAAGCTCCTCGCGAATCCGTTCCGCGAGCGCGTCCCGCCGCCGATGGCTCGCCTCGGAGTCGAATTCGACGGCGAGCACCTGCGTTCCCTCGGACTCGAGCGACCGCCGATACGCGCTCGCGAAGTCGACGGGGGCGACGCGCTCGAACGCGAGGTCGTAGAAATCTGCCAGCGCGTCGAACTCGAGGCCGTGGGGCGTCTTGAACTGGTCCGTGAAAGGGGGTTCGAACTCCTCGATCGGGAGTTCGTGGAAGATGCCGCCGCCGTCGTTGTCCAGCAGGACGATCGTGGCGTCGACGCCGCAGCGGTCGACGGCGAGCAGCCCGTTGGAATCGTGGTAGAAGGCCAGATCGCCGGTGACGAGCACCAGCGGCTCGTCGGTCGTGCTGCCGGCGCCGAGCGCCGTGCTCGTGATCCCGTCGATCCCGCTGGCGCCGCGATTTGACAGCACCGTTAGGTCGGCGTCGCGGGGCCGACCGAACCGGTCGGCGTCCCGGATCGGCATGCTGTTGGACACGAAGATCGTCGCGGGATCGGGCGCCTCCTCGAAGACGTCGGCGAGAACGGCCCCTTCGAACGGCTCGGATTCGAGGGATGCCGACTCGAGGGCCGCGTCCCGAACCGCCCAGTGGCGACGCTCCGCGGCGGCAAACGCGGCCAGCCACTCGTTTTCGGAGCCCGTCTTTGCTCCGGCGTCCGTCTCGAGGCGTTCGCACAGCCCCTCGAAGACGGGCCCCGGCGACGCGGCCAGCAGGTCCGTCGCGGTGAACGTCGCCTCGCGCCAGTCGCCCGCGGGGTCGAGCAGGAACTGACGAGCGTCCGAATCCCGCAGCGCGTGTCGCAGGGGTTTCGAGGTCGGGGACGCGCCGAACCGAACGACGGCGTCGGGCTCCGGCAGGGTGTCGACGTAGGCGTCGTAGCCGCCGTACACCGGCCCCGTCGCGGACTCCCGGTCGACGTGCGGGCCGAACCGCAGGTTCGAGAGCGGATCCGCGAGGATCGGCGCGCCGACGCGCTCGGCGACGGTCGCGACGCGGTCGGGATCGAGCACGGACAGATCGGCAGGATCCGCTGGCCCTGCGACGATCAGCGGTCGGTCGGCGTCCTCGAGCGTCCGGACGAGGCCGTCGTATTGCGCGTCCGCGAGCGACCGCGTTCCCGACTCGGTGTCGACGAACGCGCCGTCGCGTCCGCGTCCGGCGAGCGTCTCCGCGAACGTGTCGGGGACGGCGTCGGGCACCTCGATCGGCTCGAGGGGCTTGCGGAACGGACAGTTCAGGTGGACGGGACCGGGATCGACGCCGCCCGTCTCGGACAGCGCACGGGCGGCAGTCGTCCGGAGACTCCGCACCTTGCGCTCGTCGGCTTCGGGATCGGGGAGTTCAGCGTCCCAGCGGACCGCGTCGCCGTAGAGTTTGACCTGGTCGACCGTCTGATTCGCGCCGCTGTCCCGGAGTTCGTGCGGGCGGTCCGCCGTGAGAACGAGCAGCGGGACGCGCGCCTGATCGGCCTCCATCACGGCCGGATGAAAGTTCGCGGTCGCCGTCCCGGAGGTCGAAACCAGCGCCGTCGGCTCGCCGGTCCGGCGCGCTCGCCCGAGCGCGAAGTACGCCGCCGAGCGCTCGTCGAGGTGGGAGTAGACGTCGATCTCCTCGTGTGCGGCGAAGGCGACCGTCAGCGGCGTCGACCGGCTTCCGGGAGCGATACAGACCGCCTCGAGGCCGGCCTTCGCGAGTTCGTCGACGAGCACGCGGCCCCACAGCGTCGCGCGGTTCGGTGCGCTCATCGGTCGTCCAGTTCGTCGAGGATCGGTCGGAACTTCAGCTGTACCTCCTCCCACTCCTCGTCGGGGTCGCTGTCGGCGACGATGCCGCTGCCCGCGAAGAGCGTGACCGTCTCGTCGGTCGCGATCCCCGAGCGGAGGCCGACCGCGAACTCGCCGTCGCCGGCGGCGTCGAACCAACCGATCGGCGCCGCGTACCAGCCGCGATCGAACGTCTCGGCGTCGCGGATCGTTTCCCAGGCCGCCGCGGGCGGCACGCCCCCGACCGCCGGGGTCGGGTGCAGCGCCTCGACGATTTCCAGAACGTGGCGATCGCCCTCGAGGGTCGCTTCGATCGGCGTCTGCAGGTGTTGAATGTTCGCCAGTCGCCTGAGCGTCCGCTCGTCGATCGTCAGGTCGCTCGTGAGCGGTTCGAGTTGCTCGCGGATCGCGTCGGCGACGAGGCCGTGTTCGCGCTGAAACTTCTCGCTGTCGCGCATCTCGTCGGCGTAGGCCCGGTCGGCTTCGGGTGTTTCGCCGCGTGGCATCGATCCCGCGAGTGCTTCCGTCTCGACGCGGTCGCCGCGCTTGGAGACGAGCCGTTCCGGCGGCGCGCCGAAGAACGTGCCGCCGTCTTCGCGACCGATCAGGAACCGGTAACAGTTCGGGTACCGGCGGCGCAGCCGCTCGAGCGTCTCGGGGACGTCGACCGGTCCCTCGAGGTCGACCGACAGCGCCTGCGCGAGGACGACCTTGGTGAGCTCGCCCCGGTCGATCCGCTCGAGGGCGGTCTCGACCTGGGCGGTCCAGTCCGCGCGCGACGTGGTTCGCCGGGTCGATTCGACGCCGGGGCCGTCGCCGCTCGGTCGCATCGACGGCAGCTCCCGGAGCCGGTCGGTCCAGCGCTCGAGTCGATCCGCCGGCGTCTCGTGGTCCGACGCGACGGCCGTCAGCCAGGTGTCCGCGCCGCTCCGAACGACCAGTATCTGCGGAACGACGAACTCACCCGCCCGAAATCCGGTCCACGGCGGTGTCGGTTCGTGGCCGTCGTGAAAGGAGAGGCCGCCGAAGGCCCGCGGTCGGGCGACGCGTGGACCGTCGTGTTCGAGGCCGTCGAACGCCCGGTTCGCGCGGGCCCGGAGTCGGTCGAACCGCTCGGTTCCGTCGGCCGTGAGGCGAGCGGCGACGCCTCGGCCGACGATCTCCAGTCCGTCGGGCGTCGACCAGAGCACTCGCGACTCGTCGTCGGCGTCGACGACCGCGCCGAACGACACGTCCTCGAGTTTCCGGCTGGCGCTGACGAGGGGGGTCGCGTCGGCGCTTAGCAGCGAGTCAGAATCACTCGCGAGCCGACGCTCACCCGACGTTCGATCCATCGAACGCAGTTCAGGACCGCCGCGCCTTCAGCCTAACTATCCCGGGCGCCGGCCCGCGCTCTCCGCTACCGATCCCCGCTCGCGCCTAGCTGTACCGTTCTTCCTCCCACGGGTTCGCCGTCTCCGAGTAGCCGCGTTTCTCCCAGTAGCCTCGCTGGGTCTCGGTGAGGAATTCGATGCCGTCGACCCACTTCGCCCCCTTGTAGGCGTACTTGTGGGGCGTGACAACCCGCAGCGGGCCGCCGTGGTCCTCGGGGAGGGGCTCGCCGTCGTAGGCCCACGCGAACAGGACCTCCTCACGCATGCAGTCCTCGAGAGGGAGATCGGTGGTGTATCCGTCCAGCGCCGAGAACATGACGTGGACCGCCTGACCGGACTCCGTCCGGTTGCCCGACGAGCGTCGCTCGTCGACGTCGTCGATGACGCCCGCGCGCTCGGCGAGGGTTGGGAAGGAAACGCCCGTGAACCGGCAGTCGAACTTGCTCCAGCCGGTGACGCAGTGGAAATCCTGCTGTTGAGTCTCGCTTGGCAGGTCGCGGAACTCGTCCCACGAGAGCGAGAGTTCCTCGTCGACGGCGCCGGTGACGGTGAACTCCCACGTCTCGGGATCCCAGTCGGGCGTCCCGCTCTTCGAGAGCACCGGAAACGCCGAAGTTTCCCGCTGCCCGGGCGGCAGCCGCTCGTCGCCGAACTCGCGGTAGAGTTCCGTAACGTCGGTCGCGTCATCGTTGCTCATACGCGTGCGTACGTCCCGACGCAGGTAGATGTGACGCCTCCAGCGGACGGACTGGGCCGACAACCCATCCATCGACGTGTCGCGTGTGACCGAGACACACCGCTCGAATGAAACGATCGTCGACACGTAAGCTCGTATTTCCGGGACGGTGGCGGGGGTGAAACGAACTGTAACAGTCGGTCCGACATCACAATTCAGGGGCTTCCTCGCGAAACCCTCGCCATCCCTTAGTACAGTCTCGACCACGCTTACCTGTATGGCAAGTAGACAGCAGATAGCCGAACAGGAAGTCACCGAACAGTCAGCAGAAGAAGTCGGCGAAGAAGCCATGGGCCCCGCGTTTGTCGCGTCGGCCGCATCCGTCGGACTCTCGCTGTACTACTTCTTCCTTCGAGGCGAGCGAGAGTTGGGAACGTTCATCGGGCTCTGGCCGCCGACCATCCTCGCGTTCGCGAGCTACTTCAACCAGCGGAAGATGCTCAACCAGCTTCAGTCGATCACCCAGCCGGGGACGACGCTGAAGAACGCGTTCGACTCCATGATGGGTAACCGGTAACGGATCGAAATCGACCCGCGGTACGACCGCGATTCAATCGCTGCGAAGCGACTGCGGCGCTGTCAGCGGTCCTTTCTAGACGGATACTACCGACCGTCGATAGCGAGGTTCGTCGAGAAGTCAGTCGCGCTGAGACGGACGACCTCCCGACTCGAGACCGGCCACAGCGAACTCGAGACGACCGAACCCCGGATTCGCGAACGGTGACGACGGCCACGATCGGCGGCGGGAGGATCGCCGATCAGGGAATGATCCGCGGCGTGTGGTGTCCCCGTCAGACCTAAATACCCCCTCGCCGAAAGCCGAATCAGATGCCGAAAGTAGAGATCACCATCCCGGAACACCTCGAGATGCAGATCGCCCAGATGGTCGAGCGCGGCGAGTTCGTCAACCGCGAGGAGGCGATCGAAGACCTCCTTTCGACGGGGATCAAAGCCTACAAGACCAGCGGACCGATGGACGAGGAAGAGGGGACGAGCGGTGGTACTGGCCTCGAAGACGACGGTATGATGGGTCACGACGACGAATACGTCTTTTAACGCCGCCGATTTTCGCTCTCGACGACTCAGTCAAACCGTGAGCAACGGGATTCCGAACGCGACGGCCAGACCGAGGAGTGCGACGACGAGGCCGATTCCGACCTCGCGCATCCCGTAGTCACTCATCGGTGCGGTCGTCCGCTCGGCCTCGAGATCGTGGCCGACGTCGGCGCCCGTATCGCCGTCTGCCGTCTGGTTCGTGTCGTCTGCCATACTCGGCTGTTGCCGACTCACCGCCTTAAAGACACCTCTCTCGTCGACGAGCAGGCGCTTCGCTCATCCCTCGCGGTCATCGAAGGTCGTTGGGCGCGACTCGCCGTCTCGCGACGAAAAGCGTCGGTCGGAGAATCGCGCTCCTAAATACAGTCAATCAGTATGTATTTACAGTTAGACTACCAATTCGGTGTCGATGCCCTCCACATCGCTCTCTCGCCGGCGGCTGCTCGCAGCGAGCGGCGGCTGTCTTTCGGCCGCGTTCGCCGGCTGCATCGAGTTCAGCGAAGGCGAATCGGTCTCCGGCCACTCCACCTCCGAGGGAGGCACGCTCGAGTCGACCCACGAGTACGAGTCGTTGTCGATCCGCTCGACGGATGATACGCCCGTCGCCTACTCGAGCGAGGACGCCGCGGAAGCCGACGAAGAGAAACGGGCGCCGCGCTATCTGGCCGATTTCTTCGTCACCGACGAGGACGACGCCGCAGCGCTGTGGTTCACCGGCGCCGCCGCGGACGACGACGTCGACGCCGCTCGAGCGTTCGTCGAGGAGACCGATTTCGACGGCGAATCGATCTACGTCGACCAGCGGTCGATCGACGACTGCTATCGCCGACGGCTGCTGAGCGTCAGCGCGGCCGATGGCGAGTTCCGGACGAACTACTGTCGAGCGCTGAAATCCCCGATGGAGCCGTGCGAGGCGGACAGGACCGTCACGGAAGCGGTGTTCGTCCGCGTCCACCGCCCGTACGACGATCCCCCCTCGAGTCGAGGAAGTTCCGAACGCACCACCTGTCCGAGCGACGCCGGCGGTAGGAACGGCTCCGCGGCGAACAAGATGGACGGAACCGAAACCAACGACACTGACGCTCCGAGCGCGGAGGTACCGCGATGAGCGACTGCGGCCACAGCCGTCGCCGGCGGTTCCTCGCGGGACTCGCCGCGACCGGAAGCGCCGCGCTCGCTGGCTGTAGCGCTCTCTCGTGGACCGACGACGGCGGATCGTCGTTCACCGCGGCCGACGCGGCCGACGTGCTCGCCGACGGGACCGAGCTGCCAGAGATCGAATGGCCGGCGCCGGTGGGTCCGGCGTCGAACGCCATCGACGATGGCCTCGAGCGCGTCGAGACGCTACTGGCGGACGTTCCGGACCCGCTCGAGGCCCAGACGGTCCCCAACGGCGTCGTTCGGCAGTCGATCGCAGATCGACGGGACGAGGCCCGCGACTACCGCGACGAGGCCGCCAAAGCGACCGGCGACGATCGCTACCGCGCGCTGCGGACGACCCGCGAGGCGCGCGACGCCGCGCGGGCGGCGACGACCACGCTCGCCGCCATCGAAGACGAGAACGAAGCGATCGTCGCGGACCTGCGCGAGGAGTGTACCGAGACCCGCTCGAGCGTTCGCGATCGACTCGAGTCGATCGACTATCGGGGCGCTGACGCCGCGGACGAACTGCTCCGGGCGGCGCTGTTCTACGCGCGCCAGGAATCGGACCTCCGGCGCGCGGCGGACCAACTCGGCCGGCATCAGTGGGCGATCGACGACGACGATCCTACCGTCATCGATATCGGCGACGGTGCCGGCGACGTTGAGTTCGCGGCGGCGACGAAAACCGTCTGGGAGCACCTCGCAGAGCGCTTCGACGAGGAAACCGACGCACCGACCGATCTGACGCCGGTCTTCGACGCAACGCTCGAGGCGTCGACCGAACGCGTCGAAAGCGTCACCGTCCCCGATCGATCCGACGAGGACTGGCTCGACGGCATCGTCGACAGAGAGCTCGACCAGCACGTAGAGCAGATGCTCTGGCGGACGGTGGATTCGGTCTCGAGCGCGAGGGACGGCCTGAGACTGGCGATCGAGGACGGAACCACCGGTATCGCGCTCTACGAGGCCGCCCGGTTCGAGGTTCGGTACCGGGCTTTCGAGCGCGTGCGCGGTCGAATCGACGACGGGACGCTGGCGACGCCCGAATCGGCCGCGGAGATCCGCGCGGAGCGAACGGCCGCAATCGAGGCAGCCGCGTCGGCCGGCGCGTGGGTGTCCGAGCCGTCGATCGGCGCGTACGTCCTCGCGGAGACGCTCCGGTCGCTCGAGTGGACCGACGACAGCGTCCGCCGGGCCGCGGACAACGATCCCGAGGTCGTCGTTTCATTGTTCACCGAGTACGGCAATTACGCGCGCATCCGGGCCCAACTCGAGGCGCTTCCCGACGCAGTCGAGGCGTTCCGGGAGCGACTGCGGTCGGCCTGAGAACGGTACCGCGGCGGTTGCGGTGACAACTCGCCGGCCAGACGGTTCGAGCGAGCTATCGCTCGAGGAAGCGAGCCGTCCGTCGCTCGAGACGCCGATGGGGACCACTTTACTATCCCGGGTTCCAAGGCTCGCACAACGACCACATGCTGACAAAGCGAATCATCCCGTGTATCGACGTGGACTTGGACGAGGACGGGAACCCGGCGGTCTACACCGGCGTCAACTTCGAGGACCTGAAGTACACCGGCGATCCGGTGGAGATGGCCAAGGCGTACAACGAGTCTGGCGCCGACGAGTTCGTCTTCCTTGACATCACCGCCTCCGCGGAGGGTCGCGAGACGATGCTCGACGTCGTCGAGCGCGTCGCCGACGAGGTCTTTATCCCCCTCACGGTCGGCGGCGGCATCCGCACCACCGACGACATCAAGGAGACGCTGCGGGCCGGCGCCGACAAGGTCTCGATCACCACCGGCGCGCTCGAGCGCCCCGAACTGATCAACGAGGGCGCCAAGGCCTTCGGCAACCAGTGTATCGTCATCAGCGTCGACGCCAGACGGCGGTTCGACGAAGGGGGCGAACACTACGTCGAGATCGACGGCGAGTCCTGCTGGTTCGAGTGCACCAAGAAGGGCGGCCGAGAGGGAACCGGCGTCGACGTCCTCGAGTGGGCACAGGAGGCCGAGTCCCGCGGCGCGGGCGAACTGTTCGTCAACTCGATCGACAAGGACGGCACCAAGGACGGCTACGACCTGCCGCTGACGGAGGCGGTCTGCGACGCCGTCGACACGCCCGTCATCGCCTCCTCTGGCTGTGGCGGCCCCGAGGACATGTACGACGTGTTCACGGAAGCCGGCGCCGACGCCGGCCTCGCGGCCTCGATCTTCCACTTCGACGAGTACTCGATCGAGGAGACCAAGGAGTATCTGGACGAGCGGGGCGTCCCGGTTCGACTCTGAACCGCGAGCGAACGAACCGGCGAACGGCTGTCGGCCGTGAGCCAGTGAGCAAGCGGCTTTTTGGTCCAGATTTTTGCGCGAGTGGTGAGTGGAACGAACCCGAGCGGAAAAAGGTGGGAACGGAGTATCTGGACGACCGGAACGTTCCGGTTCGACTCTGATTCGCGAGCGAACGAAACGGTGAATGGCAGTCGGCCGTGAGCCGGTGAGCGAGGCAACTCAGGCCGTTCGTTTCGACTTCCAACACGCTTATATCGACACAGTCGTGCGTTACGACCAGTGAAGTGGCGGTGCACGTGGTGTGGCAAACCTCACGCGGAAGACGACCCTCCCTGTGATAACTGCGGACACAATACCTTCGAGAAGGCGGTCATCCGCGAGGGCGAGGGCGAAGACGAGACAGAGGCCGAGCGAAGCGAGTCCTCGAGGGCGGCCTCGAGCGACCGTGACCCCGCCGTCGACACCGGCGTGACCGAGACGGAAACGGTCGACACTGGCACCACCTACGTCTGGCGGTGTCAGGACTGCGGTCGTGACCACGTCAAGTACAATCCGCCGTGTTCGCGCTGCGGTAACCACGACTTGGAGAAGATCGAACAGAACTACGACGATGTCGACGGCGAACTCGAGACGTCCAGTTGGCTCGAGGTGGCCAAGCCGTACGCGCCGATTCTGGCGGCCATCGTCGTGGTCGCCGCACTGTTCGCGACCGGTGTCGTACCGCTGTCGATCATTCCGGGCGTCGGCGAACCGTCGCCGCCCGACGCGCCGGGGTCGGGCAGCCAGGCCGCGGGGATCGACCTCGAGGCGACCGAACTCGAGGTTCACGACCGACTCGAGACCGAGCGCGATAGCTCGCGCTCGTACGACGACGGACTCGCGGCCTACGCCGAGTACAACAACCGAGCGTACGTGGCGAGCGAGCACGACGGCACGGAATCGGAGGGGGTCCAGCCGAGCGATTTCGGCGTCGGTTGCGGGAGCGCAGGCACCAGCGGTCAGTTGACCCCGCCGCTATCGATCGACGACTACGACGACGAGGCCGCCCTCGCCGACGAGATCGCCGGCGGGCTCGAGACCAGCGACGCGGTCACGGATCCCGAACTCGAGCGCGAGGGGCTCGACTTACACGTCGTCGAGGGGTCAGTCTACGTCCACTACGCAGCCTGCTAGGCGAACGCCGTTTCGTTCTGCACCATGAGGATCAGCGCGCGCCACCGCACAGTAGTTGGCCTGAGTGGTGGGGGACGCGGCGCTATAGTGAGCTGTTGGACGTTCCGATCCCGTCCGGACGGAGCGTGATCTACCTCGAGAGACGTTTCCGGCGAGAAGACGAGGACTCGAGCCCCCGAGATCGAGTGTCGAAGCTCCTGTTCAGGCGGCCGCTTCGAACGCCTCGCGGAAGGAGATGGCCTTCTCGCGGACGTTGACTGCCGCATCCTCGAGGGCCTCGAGCGGATCGACGCCGCCCTCGGTCTTGATCGTGAGGATGGGTTCGGTCTGGCCACCCGACTGTTCGGGGTTGACGTCGTAGGTGGCCGCGCTGACGTTCTCGTGCTCGAGCAGTGCGCCCTTGAGGACGTTCATGAAGGTGTGATCCTCGCCAGCGATCTCGATCGAAAGTTCGGTGTCGGTGCTCTCGGTGACCCGCAGTTCCATGTCCACCGTTCCGGTCGTCGGCCGCTTGTAGCTTTCTGTTCGGGCTCGAGGGACGGCGGTCGGCGACGGGGTCGACCGCGCGTGCGTGATCGGCGATTGCACGACCCGCGATAGGGAGAACCTAAACCAATATACAGCCGCGGCCGAACCACTGGATATGCTCTCGCAGGAGGCCCTCCTGACGATCGCGCTGTCGGTCGTCGTCCCGCTGTTTATGGTGGCATCGGTGCTCGCCTCCGTCGCTGTCGTCCGCAGACTCCACAGCCCCGCCCGCCGCTGGGGCGACGTCGCCCGCTCGCGACTCGTCCTGGGCGTCCCGTGGGGATCGTTGCTCGTGATCGCGCTGGTCTACTGCATCTACCTGTTCGTCCAGGACGGAATCACCGCGTTCGGAAGCCCGGTAACGCTCCCCTACCGCGCGTATTCGTACTTCTATCCGCTGGGAATGCTAACGGCGTCGTTCTCCCACGCCGGCCCGGGACACCTCATCGGGAACCTCGCCGGCGCCGTCGTCGTCGCGCCGATTGCGGAGTACGCCTGGGGCCACTACCCCGACGGACGGGGCGAGACGGCGGCGACGTCGTGGCGGACCAACCCGTGGATCCGCGCGCTGGTAGTCTTCCCGCTGATCGTCGTCGCGATCACGATCGGCTCGAGCCTGTTCGCGCTCGGTCCCGTCATCGGCTTCTCGGGGATCGTCTTCGCCTTCGCAGCCTTTTCGCTCGTCCACTATCCGATCGTGACGCTCATCGGCGTGCTCGGTGTGCAGAGCGCACTGCTGACGCTCTATCGCGCACTCCAGACGCCGATCGGCGTCTACGTGGCCCAGCCGCGGGCCCCGTCGGCGCCCTCGTGGGCGGGCATCGCCATTCAGGGCCACGCGCTGGGATTCTTCATCGGACTCGTCCTCGCGATCGGACTCCTCCGGCAGCGGGGACGCCGTCCCGACGCGCTTCGGGTCTGGATCGCAATCCTGCTGTTCGGCTTCGCTCAGGGTCTGTGGCAGATCTACTGGTTCGGCAGCGCGAACGTCTACTACCTCTTCCAGGGCCCCGGCGTTCTGGTCGTCGTCGTCCTCGCGCTCGTCGTCACGATCGCGATAACGGCCTCGGATCGCCCGGTCGTCCCCGACCGACTCGAGCGTCGCCTCGCTCGACTCCGCGGCTCGGGTTCTAGGTCGCCCGTCGCTCGGCCGTTCGAGATCGCCCGCGGCAGCGATCGGTCGTCGACCTCGCCCCTCGAGCGGATCGGCGAGATCGCGACGGCGGCGACCGACCGGGGGTCGACGCGTCTCTCGTCGGTCACGCGGCGCAAGACGGCGCTGTTCGCCGTGTTGGCCGTCTTCGCCGTCGTCGCCGGCGCGGCGGTCCCGGTCAACCTCTTCGTGCTCGATGACGCGACCGAGGCCTCCGAGTCGGCCGTCCAGATCGATGACTACACGATCCAGTACGCCGAAGGAGTCGAGAACCAGAAGGTCTCGCCGGTCCAGGTGGGACCGCTCGCGGAGGCCATCTCGATCGAGTCCAGCGGGGTGATCGTCTCGAGCACGGAGCGCCAGATCTGGGTGGAGGTGGTGCCGGCCAACCGGCTCGCATTCACCGGCGACGCCGGGGTCGTCGTCGGCGGCCCGGGCTGGCGCGAGACCGTCCACGTCGAGCGGACCGGCTGGGAGCCGGTCGGCAACGACACCGTCTATCAAGTCGAGATCTGGCCCGAGGGGGAAGACCGACGGCTCGCCCACGAGTCCGAGGGGGCGCGGGCGGACGTCCGCATCGACGATCGCAACGTCACGATCGAGTCCCGAGACGGCGAGTTCGTCCTCGAGGTCGAGACGCAGGCGGGCGAGACCGTCGGGACGACGCCGATGCCCGCCGACGGCGAGTCGGAGACGGCGGGCGGACTCACGTTCGAGCGGGTCGACGACACGATCTACGCGAGCGCCGACGGGACCAAGGTCGCGGTCGCGACCCAAGAGACGTACAGCTAGGACCGACAAATAGCGCGATCAGCCCGTTTCTCCAGTACCGCCTCGAAGCAGCGTCGCCGGTCCCGTAAATCGGTTCGTATGGACGACAGTCCGCAGTACGTTCACGTTTCGATCGACCGGACTGGGTCTCGAGCGCGTATCGCTCGCGTTCTCGAACGGTCAGGGCTCGATAACGGTGCGTTCGCGAAGACGTTCTTGCAACGATCACAACGTCCGTTAACGACCGCGTGGCCTCGAGAAGCCGGAGAGGAACAATGACCCGCTGAGTGGTCGGTTCGATCGAGTTGACCTACGGACCGATGAGCGACCATGCACTCCGGCGGACGACCCCCCAGGCCGGCCCGACGACCACCGACGAGCGCGAATCGCCGACGGCCGTTCGCCTCGAGGACGTCACCCACGAGTACGGCTCGAGCGGCGGCCGCGGTCGCTCGAGCGAGGACCGGACGGTGACGGCGCTGCGAGACGTCACGCTCGACGTGGGCGCGGGCGAGACCGTCGGTCTCGAGGGACCGAGCGGCAGCGGCAAGTCGACGATCCTGCACGCGGTCAGCGGGCTGTTGGTGCCGACCGCGGGACGGATCCAGCTGCTCGATACCGCCGACCTCACGTCGCTTTCGGACCGCGAGCGAACGCGCTTGCGGCGCCATCACGTCGGCATCGTCTTCCAGCGGTTTCACCTCCTGCCGTCGCTGTCGGCCCGTGCGAACGTCGCCCTCCCTCTCGTGCAGGCCGGGATCAACAGATCGACGCGCCGCCAGCGGGCCGAGTCGCTGCTCGAGCAGGTCGGTCTCGGCGACCGGATCGACCACTCTCCGGGCGAACTCAGCGGCGGCGAACGCCAGCGCGTCGCGATCGCCCGGGCGCTGGTGACGGATCCGGACGTGATCGTCGCCGACGAACCGACGGGGGAACTCGACACGGCGACCGGCGCGGACGTGCTCGACCTCCTGACGGACATCGGACGCGACCGGACTGTGCTGGTCGCCTCCCACGACGACTCGACGCTGGCCGTCGCCAACCGCGTGGTCACGCTTCGCGACGGGCGGGTGGTCGACGATGGCAGGTGACGATCGGTTCGAGACGACGACCGCGGGCACCCGCCGCGCCCGCTGGTGGGGGGTCGTCACCGTCTCGGTCGTCCGCCTCTGGAAGCGCGCGACGGGGACCAAATCGCGGCGACTCGCGGCGACGACGGCCGCCGTCGCGCTGACCATCGCCCTCCTGATCGTCGTCACCGGGGTCGCGCTGGGGCTCGCCGACGGCGCCACCGTCGATCAGGACGACGCCGACGTCCGCGTCGCCCCCGCGGAAAGCGACTCCCTCGCGGCGGTCGACGGCGTCGAGAAACCCCAGCTCGGCGAGGCGAATGCGCGCGCCGAGCGGATCCGGAATCGGGACGGCGTCGCCCACGCATCGCCGGTGCTCGTCGAACCAGTCGCGCTCGAGTCGGCCGACGGCGAGTCGAAGCGCATCCTGCTCGTTGGCGTCGTTCCCGACGACGAATCGCGGACCGTCGCCGGGCTCCCCACGGACGAACTCGAGTCCGGCGATCCCCACTACGCCGACGGCTCGTACGACGGCCCGCGTCGGGGCGAAATCGTGCTCTCGGCGGCCGCGGCCGATCGACTCGAGGCCGAGGCCGGCGACGAGCTCACGCCGGGCGGCGAGCAGTTGCCCGACGGCGCGGCGCCGTCGTCGACGGTCGCCGCGGTCGAGACGGCCGGCGACAGCGAGACCGAGACGCCGGTCGGGCTGGTCCACCTGAGCGAACTGCAGGCGCTGACCGGGGCGTCCGACGGCGAACTGGCCGATCAGGTGCTGGTGTGGGGCGACGGCGCTGCCGCGGAGTCGGCCGCCGCCGACGCCTATCCCGAGGAGACGGTCCAGTCGGTCGACCGAACCAACCCCTCCTCGCTGTTCGAGGATGAACTGGCCTTCGCGACGAGCCTGCTCGCGCTGGTCGTCGGCGTGGTGATCTGCGCCTCGTTCGTCGCGACGACGATGGGGATGACCGTCAACGAGGACCGGCGGACGCTGGCCGTCCTCGAGTCGGTCGGCTTCACGACCCGAAGCCGGCTCGCGATCGTCGCCGTCTCGACGCTGTTGACGACCGTCTGCGGCGCGCTCGTAGGGGTCGCACTCGGCGCGGGCGGAATTTACGTCGTCAACAGGATTGCCACCGCGACCGTCTCGCCGGGCGCCGTCGCCGAGCTCCATCCGCTGTTCGTTCCCTACGCCATCGGCGTCGCGCTCGTTGCGGGACTGGTGGCCGTCCCCTACCCGCTCGTCGTCGCGGCTCGTACGTCCGTCCTGACGGAGGTGGGGCGATGAGCCCGCAACTGCGCCGCGCGGCGGTTCGGACGCGGGCCGTCGTCGGGTTGGCGTTCGCACAGCTTCGCCGCTCGCCCGGCCGGACCGCGCTGACCGTCCTCGCGGTGGCACTGGCCGTGCTGTCGGTGACGCTGCTGGCGAGTCTCGGCGTCGGCGTCGTCGAAACGGGAGAGAACGGCCTCGAGAACGCCGGCCGGGACATCTGGGTCACGAGCGAATCGATCGATCCCGGATCCAGCGACACGGCCAACCCGATCGTCGGCGCTCACGCGATGTCGGCCGAAATGACCCAGCGCGACGACGTCAGCTCCGCCTCGCCGATTGCGATGCACGAACTCTACGTCGCGACGGGCGACGACGCGGTGCGGACGTCGGCGGTCGGGGTCCACGAGACCCACGACGGCTTCGGCTTCGAGGCCGGCGGCGGGTTCGAGACCGAGATGAATCACTCGGACGGCAACTACTCCGCCGCCGACCGGCCGACCGAACCGACGACGGAGGAGATCGTGCTCGACCCCAGCACGGCCGAGTCGCTGGACGTCTCGGTCGGCGATACGGTCTCCATCGGGACCAGCCGTCAGACGGCCCGGGACAACGAGTTCACCGTCGTCGGCATCGCGTCCTACTACTCGCAGTTCCTCGGAACGGACGTCGAGACGGTGCCGCTGACCGACCTGCAGGCGGTCGCCGGAACGACCGGCACCGACCGGGCGACGTTCGTCACGGCCAGCGTCGAGGACGGGGCCGACCGCGACGCCGTCGCCGAGGACCTGGACGCGGCGTATCCCGGCTACGACGTCCGCACGAGCGACGAGCAGATCGGGTCGATGGTCGAAGAACGGCCGCTCGTCCTCGCCAGCGGCGCGACGCTGGTCGGGCTCTCGCTGGTCGGCGGCATCGTCCTGACGGTCAACCTGTTCGCCCTCGTGGCCTACCAGCAGCGGGACGAACTCGCCGCGCTCCGGGCGGTCGGCCTCTCGCGGTGGGTCCTCGCGGGGACGATCGGCGTCCAGGGGCTGGTCATCGGGATCGTCGGCGGACTCGTCGGACTCGCCGCCACGCCGTTGCTCACGCGCGGACTCAACCGCCTCACGGCGACGGTTGTCGGCTTCGAGTCGCTCCTGCGGACCCCCCTCGAGGTGTACGCCGTCGGGTTCGCCCTAGCGATCATCGTCGGGACCGTCGTCGCGCTCCTGACGGGCTGGCGGGCCGGTCGGTACGCGAGCCTCGAGCGCCTCGAGGCCTGACGGTCGGCTGAGTCGTTATCGTTCCCATGCGACCATCCGACGTGCAGTGGCGCGCGCTGGACTGCGGTGAGCCACCGGCGAACCGCAGTCGAAACTCGTGCGAGGTCTTCGTGAGTGAAACGAACGAAGTCGTTCGAGACGGCGAAGCCGTCTCGTGATGCGAAAATCTCCGATTTTCAGCAGCTTGGAAGGCGCGAAGCGTCTTCCAGTGGATGAGCGAGTAGTGCGGGACCGAAGGTCCCGCAGACCATGCGAACGGGCGCGAAGCGCCCGTGAGCAGATGAAACGAGCAAATCGGGTGGGGAGGGCGTGGCAACTCCCTGTTGCCACGATAGCAGAACGCTTCTGTTCAGTGTTCTCTGCTGAACATACGGCTTCAGTACAGACGCGAATATCTCCCGTTACGAATCAGCCACTTACCACTCGATCCGGAACACTTCCGCCTCGAGCGTCGTCTCCGCCTCGGTGTGAAACTCGAACCGTTTCGCGATCGGGAACTCGGCACGGAACGCGTGGGTCACGTCGGCGCCGGCGTCGGCCGCGTACGACTCGACGAACGCCTGGCTCCCTTCGTTGTGGATCGTATAGGAGACGCTTGCGATCGAGCGGGCGGTCTCGAGGAACTCGCGGTCGGCGTGGCGGTTCCCGCGCTGGGCGCCGAAGGGCGGGTTCGAGAGGACAGTGACGTCGCCGTCGACGGGCGGCGACAGCGGCGGTTCGGCAGCGTCGCCGCGGACCCACTCGAGCGGGCCGTCGCTACCCGCCTCGTCGATCCGGGCGGCGTTGGTCCGGGCCAGCGCGAGGGCCTCGGGGTCGACGTCGATCCCGACGACGCCCTCGGCGCCGGCCAGCGAGGCGGCGATCGCGAGCATCCCGGTTCCGGTCCCGAGATCGACGGTCCACCCCTCGAGGTCGCCCTGCATCCGCGCCTGGTGGGCGATGTGGGCGGCGATCTCCGGCGGCGTGAGATACTGCTCGAGGGAGGGTGACGGATCGGCAAAATCGGCGAGCGCTTCGAGCGCTCGAGCGAGCGTGCGCCGCGACGGCCCTGACATGCCGACGCGTTAGGCGTCGATCGTAATAGGCCCCTCGAGTTCGAGTGCGAGCCCCTCGCGTTCGGCCCGTTCGGCACACGCCGCGAGTGCGGGGCGGACCTTCGCCGGATCGGCGACGTCGTCGATGCGAACCGTTACGCTCCCGACGCCAAGGAACGAGCCCGCCCGCACGTAGCCGCGCACGCGATCAATCTCGTCCTGGGTCGCCAGCGAGCAGTCCTCGTCGAAACAGGCGTCGACGGAGAGGCGGGCCGGAACTAGGGCCTCGTCGGTGAGTTCGCGTTTCAGATCGCGCAGGTACTCCGGTGCCGTCGACTCCAGCGACTCGGCCTCGATCGTGACGGGGGTGGCGTCGGCGGGTCGACAGCGGTCGATCGTCGATTCGAGTTCGGGAGACGATGACGTGCTCATTGCGAGGGGATACACTAGTTGCATACAAAAACCTTTGTAAATGTTCAGTAGTAATATAACGTCCGTCCGCTCGGCGACGAGCCGGCGCTTCCGACGGTCGAAAATGTACTTTTTCGTGATAGTTTCGAATAGAGTTAAGGAGAGTCCGTGTGAGTGAGTCGGATATGAACTGTCCACGGTGTCAGGGCTCGCTCGAGGAACTTTCGTTGGGCGACGTCTCGACGACCATGTGTCCCCACTGTGGATTCGCGGACATCCCTGTCGAGCATATCCGTGAGGGGGAGGAGCCGGAATCCTGGCGCGACGCGTTCAACCGGTTTTACGAGAGCTAACCGCCGGTAGGGGGCCGTCGAACTCGAGCCGAGTGCGTCGAGACGACGGGCTCTGGGGGAAGAATCGAACGGAAAGAACGGAGACGAGTTATTCGGCTTCGGCTTCCGCTTCGACGTCGTCGGCTTCGTGGTCGACGTCCTCGTCGGATCGGGCGGCGACGAGGCCACCGCGTGCGACGCTGTAGAGGGGTTCGTTCGCGTGCGTGACGCCGCTAATCGAGAACGGAATGTTGGCGTCCTCCAAGTGGTCACGGAACAGCGCCTCGAAGCCGCTGGGGCTCGAGGTGCCGCCGGTGACGACGACGGGGACGTCCAGCCCTTCCTCGACGTCCTCCTCGTCGACTTCCTTGACGATGTTCTCGATGACGTAGTCGAGTAGGTTCTCGTAATAGATCGAGAGTGCGCCCTCGACGCCGCCGACATCGGTCGTGAAGTCGAGTTCGAAGTCGTCCTCCTTGATGGAGGTAACCTTGTCGACGGGCGTGCCCGTCGCGCGGGCGGCCTGCTCGTCGACCCAGTCGCCGCCGCGGGCGACGGAGAACTTCATGACGGGCACCGCGTAGTAGGCCAGACAGACGTTCGTCATGCCGGCGCCGAAGCTGATGCCCAGCCCGGTGAAGTTGTTGTCCGCGAGTTCGCTGTAGATGACGGACATCCCTTCGTTGATCGGTTCGGAGTCGTATCCCATGTCGTCGAGGAACGACTCGATCGTCTTCTGGTGGTACAGCGTCGAGAGATCCGAGTCGATCGGATCAGCCGGGGAAGAGAAGTAGAGCTTCTCGTCCGGATACGCGGGCTCGCCGACGACCTGCTCGATGATGAGCTTCATCATCGGGATCGCGCTCTTCTCGTCGTTCGAGAGGATCCCGTGTTTCATCGGTCGACGAGTTTCCTTGTTGAAAATGTTCGCGAAATTGAGTGCGTCGTCGCCGACGACGTACACCTTGTCATCCTTCCGGATATGGAGAACTTCGCTCCGCGAGAGCATTTGCTCGGCCATATCCGAGTACTCGATTTCCACGAAGGAGTTGCGCTGCTGCACGAATACCGTATCGTTCCCATCCTGTTGTGCTGACAGGATGTTCATCGTTCCAACGTCTAGGCCTTTCGCCATAGTTGGCCAAGGTGGCCCACGGATTATAAATCTATGTGAATTCCTTACATCTCAAACTACGTGGTAGTAAGAATATTTTAACTTTGGGTAGCGAAGGATTACTCCCGACCCAGCAGTTGACGCAATCGGTTGAGCAGGCCGGACAGCGGCGAGCCGTCGTCGTCGGCCGTCGCCATCTCCTCGGCCCGCTGCTGCTCGCGGAGTTCCCTCAGTTTCGCCGTCTGATCGTCGACCGTCGATTGCGAGGTGGTCGTCTTCGTCTCGCCGCCTTTCAGTCCCTTGAGCCCGGCGACCTGCGCGTCGACACCGGTCGAACGAGTCGTCTTCGTCCCGGCGTCGGCGTCGATCGAGACCTCGTCCAACTCGTCCTCGGAGAAGCTCAGACGCTTGTGTTCGGTCTTCTGGACGCCGCCCCAGGAGAGTTCGACGTCCTCCATCGCCTCGTCGATGTCGCCCCGAACGTCGGCATCGGTGAGTTCGTCTTCCTCGTCCTCGTCGTCAGTTTCGACGGCCTCGACGCGCCGGGCCATATCGAGGTAGTGGGCGATCAGCGCCGCGCCGGTCGACGCCGTCAGGCCGGCGAGACCGATCGCGTAGAGCGCGACGACCTGCGCCGTGTAGTCGGCTCCGTAGCCGTTCCAGTCGTCGGGATAGGCGTACAGAAAGCCGCCGACGGCCACGAGCGTGATGATAACGCCCGCTATCGACGTGTACAGCACCCGGCGCTCGGAGGGTAACAGGACCACGATTCCCAGCATGAGAAGCGGGAGTGCGATCATGACGATACCGTACGCGGGTTCGGCCCACGTTATGTGGGCCGCGCTGCGGGCTTCGAACGTACTGCTCCACAAGAAGAGCAACAGCGCGATGCTTGCCAGGCCGATGCCGCCGAGAAACAGACCGAAGCCGACATAGACGTCGGTTCGATCCTCCGGTTCGCCGATGTACCGACGGTAGAGGTCGAAGAGAAATCCGTCTGGAGACTGTTCCGCTGACATTAGCTTTCCGTTTATACTCCAGTACTATGACTGTTGGGTCGCGAAACCAATCCGTTTCTGCGGGGTTCTGAGGGCACATCGGCGCCACCGATCGCAACTGATTTTCTCTTTCACGCGCCCGCACGGGAACGTGCACGCACCACCATACACTATCTCAGTATCGCTGCCAACGGACCCCGCTCGGGGCCGTTCGACGACGGGTCGAAAAGCGCGGCCGTTTTACGTCCGTGGCCGCTATGACGGATAATGAGTCAGGAGTCGGAGTACACCGAGGGGGACCTCCGGAACACCGGAATGCAGCTCAAACACGACCGCGAGTGGGACTACGAACTCGAGCAGATCGTCGACGCCATCGAGGAGCGCGACGCCAAGAAGGTCGGCCTGCAGTTCCCGGAGGGACTGAAACGGCGCGGCCCGGCCGTCGCCGACGACCTCCGCGAACTGTCCGACGACGACGTGACGTTCATGCTCTCGGGCCAGCCCTGTTACGGCGCCTGCGACCTCGACACCTATCTGATGAAGCGCACCGACGTGTTCGTCCACTTCGGCCACTCGCCGATGAAGAACACGGACAAGGTGATCTACGTGCCGCTGTTCTCGAACGTCGAGGTCACGCCGATCATGGAGGAGGCCCTCGACACTCTGGAGCCGCCCGAGGAGACCGAAGACGTCGGCCTCGTGACAACGGCCCAGCACATGAACCGCTACGAGGAGATGAGCGAGTTCCTCGAGGAGCGAGGCTACGACGTCCACAGCCGTCGCGGCGACGAGCGGCTGACCCACGAGGGGCAGGTGCTCGGTTGTAACTACGCGAGTGCGGACGTGCCAGCGGATCAGGTCCTCTACGTCGGCGGCGGAAAGTTCCACCCGCTCGGCCTGGCGATGGAGTACCCCGAGAAACACGTCGTCATCGCCGACCCCGTCAACAACGTCGTCACCGTCGCCGATACCGAGAAGTTCATGAAGCAACGGTACGGTGCCGTCCACCGCGCGATGGACGCCGAGAAGTGGGGCGTCATCTTCTGTACCAAGATCGGCCAGGGCCGCTGGGAACAGGCCCAGGAGATCCTCGCGGACAACGACGACGCCTACCTCATCACGATGGACGAGGTGACGCCGGACCGCCTGCGCAACTTCGACATGGACGCGTTCGTTAACACGGGCTGTCCGCGGATCACGACCGACGACGGCCCGCAGTTCCACAAGCCGATGCTCACGCCCGGCGAATACGAGATTGCCGTCGGCAACAAGTCCCTCGAGGACCTCTCCTTCGACACGTTCCACGGAACCTGGTAGGCGGTCTTAGTCCCGTTTTTCGATTCTCCGCTCTTCAGCTAGATCACACCCCATCAGCCTCGAGTTCGGCCCCGGCCGTCTCCGTGAGCAGTTCGTATCGCTTCCCGACGCCGCCCCAGTCGACGACGTTCCACCACGCCTCGACGTAGGCCTCGCGATCGTTCTCGTACTGGAGGTAATAGGCGTGCTCCCAAACGTCGAGCGCGAGGATCGGCACCGCGCGCTGGTGGGCGAGTTCGTTCTGGTCCTCGACCTGTCCGACGACGAGCGCGCCGGCCAGCGGTTCGTAGAAGAGCATCGCCCAGCCGTCGCCCTCGACCGCGTTCGCGGTCGCGGCGAACTCCGCCTGGAACGCCTCGAACGAGCCGAACTGCGACTCGAGCGCCGCCGCAAGGTCGCCCTCGGGATCGCCGCCGCCGTCGGGGCTCATGCTTTCCCAGAAGACGGTGTGGTTGACGTGGCCGGAGAGGTTGAACGAGAAGTCGCGCTTCGCGGCCCGGATACCGTCGAACTCGCCGGACGATCGCATCGATTCGAACGCCTCGAGTGCTGCGTTCGTGCTGTCGACGTACGACTGGTGGTGTTCACTGTGGTGGAGTTCCATAATCCGCTCGTCGATGTGCGGCTCGAGCGCGTCGTACGCGTACGGGAGGTCGGGCAGTCGATATCGCGGATAACCCCCGGTTACGGCTGCCTCATCGTCGTCCGCGGCCGCCGATACCGTCGTCGCACCCGTACCGAGCAACGCGATAGCGGCCGTGCCGCCGATCGTTTCTAAGACGTTTCGTCGTCGGAATCCGGCATCCAATTGGCCGTTTGACATGCAATATATGTTCCCGCGAGAAAGCGTCGTCAACGTTATCCCGGCACTCGACGGCGTCTCACGTGGCAGTCGGTCGCAGGCGAGATTGGGTAATTACCGATGAAACAGTCCGTTCACGATAGTCCCGCAAGGGGGGACATACAGTAACAAACATCCTATTATGGAGCCGATATCGAAATACCGTACTACTATTAACGGGAATTTAGACTTCTAGCGGAGATATTCAGTAAAATATGGGTAATCTCGCACTGATTCCAAAGTGGTTTGGAGCAGTTCTTTAGCCCCACTAACACAGACCAGTAGTTGATGAGTAATCCTGGTGTCAGCAGCCGATCGATATCTCAAGACGAGGTTTTCGACGCGCTTGCGGACGGAACCCGTCGCGAAGCCCTTCGGATCGTCCGCGAGCGATCGCCGGACGGAATCGCGAAAACGGATCTTGCCTACGAGCTTGCGGCGGTAACCGACGATAAACCGCTCGCGGAAGTCTCCGAGGACGACCACCGACGCGCGCGCCTCGACTGTACCCACCGCGTCCTGCCCGCCCTACTCGAGGCCGGCGTCCTCGTCGAGACGGGCGACGACCGACTCGTCGCGGCCGACCACCCGCTGTTCGACGACGCTGAACTCGTGGCCCTCCTCGGGCGCGAAAGGACCGATTACGAGACCGACCTCGACGGGCTGTTCGCCGCGCTCGCCGATGCGCGACGACGGACGATCCTTACCGTGCTGGCCAACCAGTACCACCCGATCACGGCCGAGACGCTCGCTCGGGACGTCGCGGCCCGCGAGGGCGGGACGGCCGAGCGCGAGGTGTCCCAGGAGCGCGTCGACAAGGTTCGACTCTCGCTGCGCCACGTCCACCTCCCGCTGCTGAACGACGCCGGGCTGATCGGCTACGACGGCGAGAGCGAGACCGTCTCCTACGAGGGCCACCCGGACCTCCGCATCGAGTGGCTCGAGGCCCGAGACGACGGCGCCGGCGAGACTGCGGACGACCGCGACGCCGATGACGACCGATCGGCGACCGACGAGGGCGTTCGCACGCTCGAAGGTCGCGATCGGATCATCGCGACCGGCCAGTCGCTGTGCGAGCGGGCCGACGACGAACTGTTCATGATGTTCACGACGACGGGGCTGCTCGAAGAGGGCTGCATCCGTCGGGTCGAGGACGCGATCGACCGGGGCGTCGACGTCTACGTCGGCTCGCAAGACCCGCGCGTGCGCGAACTCGTTCGCGAACGGGCGCCGGAGGCGACCCTCTGGGAACCCCAGCTCGACTGGCTCGACCTGCCGGCGAACGGCGAATCGGTCGGTCGGCTCGTGTTCGCCGATCGCGAGGCGGTGATGCTCGGAACCTTCGGAACGCCGGCCGGCGGCGACGAGTACGACGAGACGGCGATCCTCGGCGAGGGGCCGGGGAACGGGCTCGTCGTGCTCATGCGACAGCTGCTGGGCTCGCGACTCGACGGCCGGGACGTGACCGACGCGGCCGACGCGTTCGAGATTCCGCTGTAGCGAATCTGCTCCATCGACGGCATCCTCGAGTCGGTCGAACGTCTCACGCCAGCCTAATAGCCCGCATCAACCGTCACGTCTCGATCGCGACACCACCGATTACTCTTCGTTTCCGGCTTCCGCTCCCCGTTAGACTCGCGTCGGCTCGCGTCCATCGAGACAATAACACTTACCCAGTCGGTCCTCCCACCCTGGCACATGGTCCAAAGCGATTGGGGAGACTGGCTCGTCCGCGACATCGAAGACGCCTCGCCCGATAGCGTCGGGATCTGGTATCTCGGCTGCAACGGCTTCGTCCTCAAGGGACGCGAGGGGACGACGATCTACATCGATCCGTACCTCGGGCTGGGCACGCCGCCGCGGACGATCCGGATGATCCCCGTCCCGTTCGACCCCGAAGACGTCACCGAGGCCGACGCCGTGCTCGCGACCCACGAACACTCCGACCACGTTCACGGCGAGAGCCAGGCGCCGATCCTCGAGTCGACTGGCTCGCCGTTATACGCGCCCGACGACAGCCTCGCGGTGACTCGCGAGGAGAACTGGACCGACGAGTGGGAACTCGACGACGACCAGTTCGTTGACGTGAGCGAGGGCGACACGATCGAGATCGGCGAGTTCACGGTCCACGTCGAGGCGGCCCACGACCCCGACTCGACCCAGCCGGTCAGCTACGTCTTCGAACACGAGGCCGGAACGATCTTCCACGGCGGTGATACGAAGCCGAGCGACGAGTTCGAGCGACTCGGCGAGGAGTATGACATCGACCTCGGGATCCTCGCGTTCGGCACCGTCGGAATGATCCCCGACAAGGAGACCGGCGAGCCCAAGCGGACGCGCTGGTACAACGACGAGAACCAGATCGTCGAGGCCGCCGAGGCGCTCGAACTCGATCGACTGCTGCCGAGTCACTGGGACATGTGGAAGCGACTCACCTCCGACCCGAAAGTCCTCCACCACCACGCCAAGAGCTTCGACTACCCGCGAGAACTGGAGATCGTCGAAATCGGCGATCGGCTCGATCTCTAGATCGTCGTCGCCGGGCGCTGAATTCGTGAACCAGATCTGATATTGTCCGTATCATTTATAGTAATGCTGTGGTAACGTTGGCCTCATGAGTAGCACCGCCGACACGGACGACGAAGTCGAAGTCAGCGCCGACGGGTTGTCCGTTCGGAAGACGTTTGCGGCGGACGAGTTTCCCGTCCCTGCCATCCGGTTCGAGATCGAATCGGAGCGCGAGGATCAGGTCGAGTTTCGTCTCTCCGAGGAGATCCCGGAATCGTTCCCGATGGACAAGGTCGGGTTTCACCCCGAGTATCACAGCGACGACTGGACCGCGTTCCAGGACAACCACGTCGAGTTCACCGGCAGCCTCGACGCGAACGAACAGCTCGTAACGGTCTACGGCATCCGAATCGAAGACGAGAGCGAGGCCGCCGAGTTCCTGACGAAGCCGGAACTCGTCGAGGTCAGCTCCGACGCCGAGAGTGACTCCGAGGCCGAGGAAGTCGACGACGACGTCATCGGCAACATCGTCTCCGAAGACCGGAATCAACCCGTCAAGGACATGATCGCCGGCGACTCGGAGGCGGTACCCGGCCTCGAGGCGGACGACGCCGCGGACGCTGAGACCGACGATACCGAGGCCGATGCCGCCGAGGCCGAGGAAGACGGTGCTGACGACGTCGAGGACGAGACCCCCGAAGACGACTCCGTCGACGAGTCGTCCGGCCTCGATCTGAACCTCGACGACGTTGATCCCGAACCCGACGACTCGGTCGTCGATGAGGACGACGCCGAGGACGCGCCGGATATCGACCTCGGCTTCGGGGAAGAGGAGATTCCCGGTACCGAAGAGACGGCTGTGGATACCGACGACGAGGCCGACGAGGACGAGGGCGTCGAAATCGACCTCGGTACCGACGAGACTGACAAGAGCGACGAGGGGCCTGCAGCGGACGAAGACGACGGCGACGCCGACGAACCTGAGATCGAACTCGATCTCGAGGCCGCCGCGGCCGGCACCGATGAGGCGGACGACGATGCCGACGCGCCGGAGATCGACCTCGGAGCCGACGGGGCCGACGAGGACACCGCCGAGACGGATGACGGCGCTCCCGAGTCTGCCGTGGCC
This sequence comes from Haloterrigena salifodinae, assembly GCF_003977755.1. Classification (NCBI taxonomy): domain Archaea; kingdom Methanobacteriati; phylum Methanobacteriota; class Halobacteria; order Halobacteriales; family Natrialbaceae; genus Haloterrigena; species Haloterrigena salifodinae. The sequence goes on along the minus strand of NZ_RQWN01000005.1, from coordinate 65,439 downwards.
GACACGGACGCCGACGCTTCCGAGCCGAACGTGACCGACGACGAGGGCGACGAAACGGACGCCCAGACTACTGACGAGGTCGACGACGAGGGCGACGAAACGGACGCCCAGACTACTGACGAGGTCGACGACGAGGACGCACTCGAGGTGGGGTCGAACGAAACCGACGACGCGGCGACCTCGTTCAAGGACGACGAGGCGGAAGCGAGCGAATCCGACGCCGAGCCGGCCCCCGCACCGACGTCGACAGCGGACGCCGACGACGCGGAACCCGAGTCCGTCGCACCCGTCGAGGGATCGATCGGCGCCCGCCTCGCAACCGAGATTCGCGAGGACGAACTCGAGGACGACGATCTGGCGGCCCTTCGCTCCGCGCTCGACCTCGAGCCGTCGGGCCCGGAGATCGCGAAGGTCGACCATCTCCAGTCGCGCGTCGAGGAGGTTCTCGCCTATGCCGACGCCCTGGAATCGTTCCTCGAGGAGAACGGTACCGGCGAGGAACTCATCGAGGAGCTTCAGTCGGATCTCGCGGCGCTCGAAGACGAGTTCGACGCGATGGATACTCGGGTCGAGGACAACGAGGGACGGCTCGACGACGTCGAGACCGATCTCGACGCGGTCTCCGAGGACGTTACGACTGTCGAGAGCGAGGTTGGTGACCTCGAGGACGACGTTGCGGCCGTCGACGGAGACGTCGACGAGCTCTCGACCGACGTGACCGAACTCGAGAGAGACGTCGGAACAGTCGAAGCGGACGTCGAGGACGTTTCGGACGATCTCGATGAGGTCGCCGACAACGTCGGCGATCTCGAGGGCGAGGTCGACGACCTCGAAGACGACATCGAGGACGTCCGCGCCGAGGTCACGGACATTCAGGACTGGCGCGACCAGCTCGGCTCGATGTTCTCCGAGTAACCCGGGTTCGACGTTCTGCTGGAAACGCAACTCGTTTATCCGTCGACGGTCGAGAACGGAGCGATGGGCGAGACGATCCCGATCGCAGTGCCACGGAAAGGACGACCCCTCGAGTCGGTGCTGGACCGACTCGCGCGTCGACTCGACGTCCCGGAGCTCGCGGACGACATCACGTCGACGCTCCGCCACGAGAAGGCGGTCACGAAGGGAACGGTCGATTCTGAACCCGGCGCCGAAGAACACGTGTACCATCGTCTCGCCGACTACAGCGCCGTCGACGATCCCACCGAACCGGAGTACACCCTGTTGCGCGACGACCGCGCCGGGAAACCCCGCCGGATCGTCTTCGACAGCGTCACGATCCCGCTCGAGGGCGTCGACGGCGTCCCCGACGACGCGGCCATCCAGTTGATTGGCCGCGAGGAACCGTTTCGAGCGCTGCGGACCCACGAGTTCGCGCTCGGGTTCGACAGCGCTGATCTCATTCTCGAGGAGGTCGTCGAACTCCGCCCGGAGCCGCTGGATCGGATCGCCGATATCAACGCCCGGATCGACCCCGCGGACACGGACGTCCGCGTGGTCACCGGCCTCGGCGATACCGTCTACCACACGCTGATGGCCACACCCGATGTCGCCCCGTCGGGCGAGTCGCTCGACCGGTCGTTCCTCGAGTCCTACGAGGGACCGCTGTGTATCGAACCGCGGTACGAGCGACTCGTCCAGGCCGTCCTCGGCACCCGTACCCTCGACGATGTCGGTTTCGAGTATCCCGCGGAGGGCCACGAGGAGGAAGCCGCGATCGCCGACACCGGACTCGGGGTCTACCTGACCGTGACGGGGTCGACGGCTCGGGAGCACGGACTCCTACTGGGCGAACAGCTGTTCCCCAGTGAGACCGTCCTGCTCGAGACGAAACCAGAAGTAACCGACACCGCGGCGGCCGTTCGAGCGCTGTTGAACGGAGCCGACCTGAAGACGGAACTTGCGGTCGAGACCTGACTCGACGGCTGCTTCTCGAGACGGACGGCCGCGTATTGCTCTCTAGCGTCCGATTTTCCGAATATTGGGGTCGAAGGTTCGGTTTCGATTAGCTCTGATTAGATATAGCTACATACAGTTCATCAGACCGATTCCAGACAGTATAGACAACTACTATAGTAGTAAATCTCAATCAATATCTCGAGCAGTATGACGAGATTCGCCGGTAGCAACCGTCAGCGGGTCATCGGCACGATAACTAGTCACCGCTGCGAGACGAGCGATTTCAGGGCGTCACGGAGTAGATATGCTCGAGGTAGGTTTCCCGGACCCGGTCGCCCCAGTTATGGGTGTAGGTATCGATCACGTCGCTGGCGACATCGCCCCGGAGGTACTGGACGATCCCGCGGTCGCCCGTCCGATCACGGAGGTGGGTCGTGAAGAAGTGCCGGAAGTAGTGGGGCGTCACGTTCTCCGCGGCGCCGCCGCCGGTGCGGTACCAGCCGCGGTCCCTCGCATAGCCTTCGACCACGTGGTGGACGATATCCGGCGTGAGTCGCTCGCCCCAGCTGTCGGCGGTGCCGACGAACAGCGGCCCCGTAGCGGGGGCTGACGGTGCACTCGAGGGCGTATCCGGACGCACGGCGAGCCACCGGATCAACACCTCCTTCAATTCTTCGTCGATCGGGACGACGGTCTCGCGTTTCCGTTTGTTCGATGCCGTCCGGCGTTCGCCGCCGGATTCGCGTCCGTAGGTGTGTTCGGTCGCGATAAACAGCGAATCCGGGCGGCCGGCGATGTGGGCCCGCGGCTGCCAAGTCTGGGCCTCGTGGTCAAGGTGGAGGTCGATCAGGTCCAGGTTACAGAGCTCTCCAGCCCTGATCCCGGTCTTCAGCAGCGTCGTTACGATAGCCCGATGTAGCGGGTGGCGAATCTCTCCGACGAACGATCGCATCTCGGGCAGCGTTACGTCCCGTCGGGTCGGGTTCGACTCGATCGACTCGTTCATCTCCTCTAAGACGACCGTCATCGGGTTCTCGTCGGTGTGTCCGACCCGCTCGAGGTAGCTGTAGAACCGGTTGAGATACGAAGCGTACGTCGCGACGGTGCTTTCGGAGTGCGTGGCTCGGAGTTCGTGAACCCAGGCCATGCAGTCCCGGTAGCTCGCCTCCGGCGGCGTCTTCTCGAACCGCTCGGTAAGGAACGCTTCGTAGTCCGAGAGGACCCGTTCGTAGGCCGCTGCGGTCCGTTCGTTTCGACCGTGGTGCTCGATGTCCTGCAGGAAGTATTCGACCGTGTTCGGTTCCTGACGGCCCTCACTCATCGTCGGTCACCACGTAGCCGCCGTCGCGGCCGCTGTAGCGGATCTGGTTTTCGTCCTGCAACCGCTGGAGTTCTGCGTCGAGGTCGGCCTCGATGTCGTCGACTAAGGCGTCGACGAGTTCGTCCCAGTCGAGGACGCCGCGACGCTGGAGTACCTCGAGAATTCGATCCGCGAAGTCGTCGCCACCGGCGGCGCCGTCGTCGCCACCCTGCTCGGTCGTCCCGTCCGTCGGTATCTCGTAAGACGTGCGCCCCGCCTGTACCATCGTTCGGACGAACTCGCTTTGACTCATCTCGAGTTCCTCGGCCTGGGCTTCCCAGAGCTCTTTCTGGTACCGCGGCACGTAGGTCTTGACGGCGACTCGTTCGTCGTCGGCCATACGGGGTGGCTCTCAGCGGAACCACATCAATCTATCCCACATTCACAAATAAGGGCATTTATTTGTACTCGAGGGACTCCGATACCGGCCGTGGAGCAGATTTATTTGTGAGTATGAGTCCACAAATTAGCCCACTGTAGTACCATCTCAGAGAATAAAGGAGAGCCACGAATGGGAGCCAGGAGTCAGAGAGAAAAACAAGATAGGACAATAACATAAATTATTTGATTAGTGGAGGAGGATCGACGAACTAGTCCAAACCGAGCCTCGTTCGATTCCGAAACTGGACTAGAATCGGCAAAATTTGAACGGCATCTTCCCGGGTCAGACCCTTGGGGTTACGGCTCGAAAACAGGCTTGCAGAACAAATTGTTTTCCTTCCCTATACATCAGTTTTTTAATTGGAAGGGGTTGTGAACGAGTGACTCAGTTGGGCCGTCATCAGACGGACGGCCACCAATCAGTGATGATCACGCAATCGCCTTCGGCGTCTGCTCGGTCTCGACTCGAGGTGTCGGTCGGACCGAGTAAGGCGACTCGATCGGCTCGCATTGGCACGTCGTTCCGTGCCCCCGTTAACGAGGGCCGAGAGGAAACGAACAGAAACTCGTGGCGGTGCAGGGCTACTCGAGCCCACCGGTTCCGGAACCGTCGGGCATGGTCGCGGGCCGTTCTCGATCGTGATCGGTCCCCGTGATTCGAGAGGGGCTCGCATCGAACGGTTCGGCTAGTGGATTCTCCGACTGTGCGATGTCCGAGTACCGGATAGTCTCGTCCTCGTCTCCCGATGAATGCGAGCTCGTTGGTCGGCTCCCAGAAGTCGAAATTCGGTCGTCGACGCTGTCGCATTCGACTCGATAATTGAATTTGGGGATTGGCTAGTGTGTTGAGAAAACGGCCTCAGCGGCAGCTCTGGGCGAATACAAGGCTTGGTGAAACCGTGACCCGTCACGGAGTGAGCGAGGTGGAGCGGGGCCTTCTCGTATCGCATTCGTACTCCGATCGAACCTCGCCCGCTCACGGACGGGCCGACTCGGTTAGTCGATCGACGAACGAGGTTCGGTGGTAGTCCCGTCCCCAACGGGTTGTCCGATCTGACCGGTCAGACTAATTCAGTAGGGTTCAGTGCGGGTTTCCGTTCGAGACTCCCGTGGCCGGAGAATAGTCCTTCGTTCACGCTACTATCCCGCTGTCCGCTTATTGACACAGTATTCGTCCCTGTGGGCCTCGAGGTCGGCGTTGCTAGGCTATTCGAACACCCCGGGAGTACGCGACCGTCACCTCGGTGCCGGTTGCGTCGGAAAATCGTGGCGCGGCTTTCGAGCGAAACGGAACTCGAAGAACGCTGCTGACGAGACGCATCTGCAAACCGTGTTCTTCACGGCTGCCAGGACGTCCGGCGGGGAGCCAGAGACCTTTGCTCCTAGCGTCCTAGCCAGCCTGATTTTCGTGGCCCGGTTTACGCACTCGAATCCCGCACTATCGCGGCTATCGCACGGCGTAATCCCCCGTACGAACCGATGTAATGCGTTCTCGAGAGGAATCTGCTCGACTGCGATACCGCGTCGTCTCTGTACTCGAGGCCTCGATAACGGTAGTCGAGACCCGCTTGTACCCTGTGACGTACCATTGCGTTCGTGAATATCAGCTGGCCCCTCGAGCGGGGAACCGTGCTCGGGAAAACCGAGGAACAACTGCACTTGCCGGGCTAAATCGCTCCGGCGGTCAGTCACAGACTCCGAACCCGTAACGAATGCACGGGCGACAGTTCGCAGTCAGTCTCGAGTCGGTCGAGCAATCACAGTCGGATTGGTGTCGCTGAAGCAGCTGTTCGATTCAGCGACCGACAATAATGTTGTATGTTATCTAGCTACGAGCACGGTCGAAGACGGACAGATAAATACCATAGCGCTATACCGAATATCCGAGTGGCGTCCAATACAGTAGTTCGGAGGATTGGTTCTCGTTAGGCTCGATCGGCTCGATGAGTCTTGGAGAGAAAGGTTTTCTCTACTCAGTCGAATTCGCGGTCACAGAGCACGGTGTCGATCTGGACGTGGCGTTGAGCTCGTCGAACCAGGGTGCGGACGACGCGATGCATCCGATCAGCGGATTCTCGTCCCACTTCGAGTTCTGCTGGACGGGCTCGACGCCGAGGACCAACGGGATGTTCCGGACGACTAGCGATATGGTGGCGTATTTGTATGCGTACTGATCAGGGTTTTTGTGCCGCTGACCATCGGCATGGCCTCCACTTCACCGTAGTATGGAACGTAGTTATATCGATAGCGACGGTCACCGGCCGCGGAAACGAGGTTTGGGATGCGATTACAGAGAGGATGCACTTGTTGGCGTCGTCAAAGCCGTCGACAAGCGTATCCCGAGAGAATTGTTTGGCGGTGCGAAGGTGGGTATCACTGTGTGGCCCGTAGTTTTTGCCTCTTCGATACTTGAAGCGAGCCGCGCCTTGGGCGGTCCCACAATCAACCATTCCCATGAACGTCTGTAACTCAAAAAAGCATGTATCTTCGTACGTCACGTTGTCTGCGCGTCCAGAGTCGAAGGATTCGAAGCCGTATTCTCTGGCGAGTCTCGTCGTCCGATAGATCTCGGTGTCCGTGAACGCGTCCGTCAAAGTATTCATCAGTCAGGCGGCCTGCTCAAATAGCCATCCGGCTAAGGCCTATGTATGAGGGTGTTTGGACGGGCTCTTCCTCACTCTGGTGGGAAATCGATAACGCCGAGTTGTCGGAGTAGCGTCAGGTTATCTGAGAGGAACCATCGCTCAGCGATTAACCCATCCTCGATGCGGAAGAACGCCATCTGTTGTACCTCAATCTCCTTCCCAGTTGGCTCAATCCCCCAGAAGACTCCCCTGTGCGTTCCGCGACTCGTGATATGGAGTGCGACCGTATCACCACTAGTAACGCTGTGCTCGACTGTTTGCTTGATGTCAGGGAATGCCGAAAGGAACGATTCATAGGATTCTCGAATCGCCTCTAATCCCTCTTGGGCACCGAATGGGTTGTAATCGACGGCATTGGGTGCGTACAGGTCGTCAAGCAAGTCGAGATCACTGTTACCGAAAACATCTTCAGGAATACGACGTGCAATACGCTCGTTCTCTCGTTCCTGCGGTGTGAGTGAATCGGCTGTCATTGGTCTTTCCCTCTGCGAGTGCTTGGATAGGTCGTGGAGTATTTCATTTCGACCACAGGGGAGAGAGGGCCTCGACTAGCGTAGGTTTTAGTAGAAACAGGTTGCTGTCTTTAAGTACTTCCCAGGAATCGATTCTAGCAATGCCACACTTGAAAGTCGAATTGAATGGGGCGGCGATCGGGGGATGGCTCGCAGAACTTTCAACGGGGTTTCCGACCGCCGAATTCCGACTTCTCGCGACGCAACTTCGTGATGAAGGTGCGCTCGTCACACTCGAAGTCAGGACAACCGATAGGTCCGACGTTATTCGGGAGTTCAAAACTACACCTGATGCCGCAAATGTTGAACTCCTTCACGCGGACTCAAAGATAGTACTTCTCCAGTTTCTCACCAGAGATTCAAAGGCATACGATCCTCTCTACGAGTCCGGCTGTATCTCGATATATCCAACGATTCTCCAAAACGGACGGTTCTCAGTACATGTCGTCGCTGGTCATGACAGCCTGTCGGACTATTTAGAGGAACTTGCGGCATCGGAGATTCCGTATCAGGTGATCTCTTTGTCTCATTCCCACGAAACTGATACGGTACTAACGAACCGACAGCAGCAATTCATCGACACTGGCATTGAGAGGGGATTTTACAACGATCCCAGAACGTGTACGCTCACCGAACTTGCAGAAGCTCTGGATATCCACAAGTCTGCTGCTAGTAGACTCCGACACCGTGCAGAAAGCCGTTTGGTTACCCACTTCGCTACCAAAACTGTCTAATAGAACACCTAAGGAGAGGTATTCGTTCTATCTTAGCGATTGGATAGTTTACCCAAATCAGATCATTCGGGTTAGAATCGACGTGAAGCAGACGCTGAACAACCCAATCTCCGAAGTTGTGGTCCAATACGGAAGACCGGCGACACCACCGGTCTCGAGGGTAGAAAGGCCACATCTCGTTTCGTTCGCTCTCGTTGTCTGGGCGTAACCGGTGAGATCGCACCAACCGAATACGGGAGTTCCTCTCTGCTCGAGTCGAACATCGAACTCCGGAATACGCTCGTCATTCCAGTCGACGAAGTAACTCGAGGGTAGCTCAGTCGATTACCAGATCCTGTCGAGGAGCGACCCTGATCCCCAGACCGTACCACCGGTACTGACGAAATCGATGTGCAAAATCGAGGGGCAGCGAGCTGACCGTCGCACGGACACACGTGACACCCCGATCGCACACACGGAACACGAGTCGCAGCCGGTATCCAGTCGGAAAACGAGAGTGAACTGAGCTCGCTGCTCGGTCTCAGTGCGTCGTCGTCGTTCGAACGTCTTCGACGCGATACAGGTCGGCCGTGAGCCCCTCGCCGTCACAGTCCTGGTTCGGGCACTCGTAGTGCCATCCGTCCTGCGTGGCGTTGCCCTCCCGGAATCGTTCGCCGCATACCTGACAGAGGAGTTGTCCCTTTCGACACGTATCGCGGTGGAGTTCGAGGGCGAGCTCGGTTTGGAACGACTGGTTGCAGTTGCGACAAGTGTGCATATTTCGTCAGACGCGAGCATTCGCCAAAACTGCTTGGGTTTTTTATTCCACGCTAACCGGCGCTGATTCGGCTCCACTACGCCGATTTAGTCGAAACGATTCGTGAAGAAAGACCTATTCGGAAACGTGATTACTCGAGACCGAGTACTCCGAATGCTGGTAGGTGACGAGGGTATTGGGTCGTGTGAGCACCGAACGGAGGCATCTATCAGGTCCCGGGTACGTAACGGATCGGCGACCGGACAGTAGTCGGAGTCCAGCAACGCCGGCGCCGGTATCGACTCGATGACTTACTCCGTCCTCGAGACGAGGTCGATAATGGACGCCCTCGAGATCGTCAGTCGACTGCTCGGCGGCGGGGTCCTCGTCCTGCTCACCGCCTTTTTCGTCGCAATCAGATTCGGGCTGACGCGGCCGCGCCAGTATCCCGACTCGGCTCGGTACTCGAGGAAAAAGAACTCCCGACGGAACGCCGAGAGAACGTGATGAAGCCCCTCCGGATCGGCGAGCGGTTGGTGGCGACGTGATGGACTCACCGGGCGAGATCGTCGTCCTGTCGACGGCCGTCGATCCCGAGGCGAACCGCCGATGGCGGCGTCGTGGATCCGGTGACCGTAACGGATCTGCTCGAGGTGGTGCTGGGCGATATCGAGGAGCCGCTCGATCGGGGGACGATCGACTCGAGCGGTGAAGCCAGCGCGTAGCCGCCGAAGCGGACCCGGAAAGCGACGGAGACGGAGCCGGAGAGAGAAGAGCCGCGAGAAGTACTCGTAGTGGGTCGGCTCAGTCGTCCTGACCGAGGATGCCGCGCTCGGCCATCTTACGGGGGTCGAGCACCTCGTCGGCCTCCTCCTCGTCGAGGTAGCCCTTCTCGAGGACGACCTCGCGGACGGTCTTGTCCTCCTTGAGCGCGGTCTTGGCGACCTCGCTGGCCTTGTCGTAGCCAATGTGGACGTTCAGCGAGGTGGCCATCGCCATCGACTGCTCGACGCGGTCCTCGCAGTACTCCTCGTTGGCCTCGAGCTCCGCGACGAAGCGCTCGGCGAAGACCTGGCTGGCGTTCGAGATGAGTTCGGCCGACTCGAGGAAGTTGTGGGCCAGCACGGGCTTGTAGAGGTTGAGGTCGATCTGGCCCTCGGCGGCGCCGGCGGAGACGGCGGCGTCGTTGCCGACGACCTGCTTGTGGACCTGGTTGACCGCCTCGGCGACGACCGGGTTGATCTTGCCGGGCATGATCGAGGAGCCGGGCTGGTTCTCGGGCTGTTCGATCTCGCCGAGACCGTTACGGGGGCCGGAGGCGAGCAGCCGCAGGTCGTTGGCGATCTTGTTCAGCGAACCGGCGACGACGCGGAGCGCGCCGTGGGCCTCGGACATCGCGTCGTGGGCGGCCTGGGCCTCGAAGTGGTTGTCGGCCTCGCGGAACTGGACGCCGGTCTCCTTGGTGATGTACTCGGCGGCGCGGCCGGGGAACTCCTCGTGGGTGTTCAGCCCGGTTCCGGTCGCGGTGCCGCCCAGCGCGAGTTCCGCGAGATGTTCGCGAACCTTGTCGACCCGCGAGAGGCCCTTCTCGACCTGCGTTCGGTAGCCGGAGAACTCCTGGCCGAGCGTGACCGGCGTCGCGTCCTGCAGGTGGGTCCGACCCGTTTTCACGACGTCGTCGAACTCTTCCTCTTTCGCCTCGAGCGCCTCTCGAAGGGTATCGAGGGCGGGAATGACGTCCTTCTCGACGGCCTCGAGGGAGGCGACGTGCATCGCGGTCGGGATGACGTCGTTGGAGGACTGACCGTAGTTGACGTGGTCGTTGGGGTGGACGACGCGGTCGCCGATCTCCGAGCCCATGATCTCGGCGGCGCGGTTGGCGATGACCTCGTTGGCGTTCATGTTCGAGGAGGTGCCGGAGCCGGTCTGGAAGATGTCGACCGGGAACTGGTCGTCGTGCTCGCCGGCGATGACCTCGTCGGCCGCTTCGACGATCGCCTCGGCGATGTCGTCGTCGATCAGATCCAGATCGCGGTTGGCCTGCGCAGCGGCCTTCTTGACGACGCCGAGCCCTCGGATGAACCGACGGCTGAACGAGATCCCCGAGATCGGGAAGTTCTGGATGGCGCGTTGGGTCTGGGCGCCCCAGTAGGCGTCCGCGGGTACCTGCATCTCGCCGAGGCTGTCGCGTTCGACTCTGTAGTCGTCACTCATGTGCGGAGATTGACCGGCGGGTGCGTAAAATCCACCGGTATGCGTCCGAGACACAGTGTTGAATACCGGGGAATCGGATCGCCCCTCTCTGTGCGTGGTATCGCCAGCCCGCAGGGTATTCATCAGCCGGTTTAGCAGATTCACTCAGAATGTAATTAATTATGGAAACTATTAAGGGGGGTATGGACTATTAATTATGTGTGATTCACTGTGGTCGACGGTAACAACCTATCACGTCGAACGATTCTCAAGGGTGCGGGTATAGCAGGAACGGCGAGTGTAACCGCCCTCGCGGGCTGTACCGGCGGTGGCGGCAGTACGCTCGAAGTCCTCCACGGATGGACCGGCGGCGACGGCGCCGAGGCCGCCGACGCGCTCTTCTCGGCGTTCGAGGAAGAGCACTCGGACCTCGAGTACGACGAGAACCCGATCGGTGGCGGCGGCAACGAAAACCTCGACCAGACGGTCGCGAACCGCCTCCAAGGCGGCAATCCGCCGAGTTCGTTCGCCGGCTGGCCGGGTGCAAACTTGGAGCAGTACGAGGACGCCGTCGGCGACATCGAGTCGGAGGTCTGGGACGAGGCCGGCCTGAAGGACGCCCACGTCGAGGAAGCGGTCGAACTCTGCCAGCACAACGGCGGCTTCTCGGCGGTCCCGCTCGGCTCCCACCGCCTGAACGACCTCTTCTACAACGTCAGTGTCCTCGAGAGCGCCGGTGTCGATCCGAGTTCGATCGACAGCGCCGACGCGCTGATCGACGCGCTTGACGCCGTGGAGTCGGAGACCGACGCGACGCCGTTCGCGTTCTCGCTCGCGCCGTGGTGTATCCTCCAGACGTGGGCCCAGACGATGCTCGGCGAACACGGCTACGAGGCCTACATGAACTTCATCGAAGGCAACGGCGACGAGAGCGCCGTCCGCGACACTTTCGAGAAGCTCGAGCAGATCCTCGGCTATATCAACGCCGACGCGTCCTCTGTCGACTTCACCGAAGTCAACCAGGACATCATGAGCGGCGACGCCGCGTTCATCCACCAGGGCAACTGGGCCGCCGGCGCGTACATCGCAGATGACAAGGATCTCACGTACGGCGAAGACTGGGACGCGATCCAGTACCCCGGAACGGAGGACTACTACACCCTCCACATCGACTCGTTCATCTACCCGAGCGACAATCCGACGCCGGACGATACCGCAACCTGGCTCCAGTTCGTCGGATCCGAGCCGGCACAGGTCGCGTTCAACCAGTCCAAGGGATCGATCCCGACGCTGACGGACGTGTCTACCGACGAGTTCAACGCCTATCTCACGGACACGATCGACGACTTCGACAACGCCTCGGAAAAGCCGCCGACGCTCGCACACGGCCTCGCCGTGGACACGAGCACCCAGGCCGACCTCGAGGACGTCCTCAACAACAACTTCGCGGACCCCTACGATGTTGACGGCGCCACGAGTGGCTTCATGGACAGCGTCTAACTCGTCCCATAAACATGAAACGTTTTTTAGCATTACTGCGTAGCGTCCGGCGTAACCGTGACGACGGGCCCGAAAGCGGGCGGACGGGTCGCGAGCGACGCGTCAGGACCGACGGGGGAACGACTGAGGGACGCTCGACGCTCCGACGCTGGCTCGACAGCGACATCGTGCAGTCGTCGCCGTTCTGGCTGCCGCCGTTCCTGCTGATGGGCTTTTTCGTCTACGCCGCGATCGGCTGGAACCTCCTGCTCTCGCTGACGGAGTACTCCGGATTCGGAGATCCGGACTACAGCAACCTCAGTCTGCACAACTACCGGGCGATGCTGGACGATCCGGGGATGTGGGCGGCGACACGGAACACGTTCGTTCTGCTCGTCGGCTTCACGGTCGTCTGTCTGATCGTTGGCCTCCTCCTGGCACTGCTGCTCGATCGGGAGATTCGGTTCAGCAGGTCGTTTCGGACGATCTACCTCCTGCCGTTCGCCCTCTCGTTCATCGTCACGGCCCAGTTCTGGCGGTGGATGTACAACGTGAACAACGGTATCGTCAACCAGTTCATCGGGCTCTTCGGCCTTGGCCCCTACAACTGGCTCGGGAGCCCCCGCCTCGTGTTGGGGGCGGTGATCTTCGCGCTCGTCTGGCAGTTCAGCGGGTACACGATGATCATCTACCTCGCCGCGCTCCGGTCGATCCCGAACGACCAGTACGAGGCCGCACGAGTCGACGGTGCGAGCACGGTTCGAATGTACTGGCGCGTAATCGTTCCGCAGTTACGACCGGCGATGGTCAGCGCGACCGTCACGTTAGTGCTGTTCGCGTTGAAGGCGTTCGACTTCCTGTACGCGACCTTCGACGGTTACCGACCCCGCCGCGGGGCCGACATCCTGGCGACCAAGATGGTCCGTGAGTCGTTCGGCCGATCCGAATGGGCCTACGGGTCGTCGATCGCACTCATGTTGTTCGTCCTGTCGCTGGGAGTCATCGCACCGTATCTGTACAACCAGTACAAGCGAGGGAACCTATGAGCGAGCAAACAGTTACCACCGAAGAGGCGGCGACGGAGCACGAGACCGGCGGGATTTCGATCGGCCGCGTCGGACTGTACACCACGCTGATCGGCCTCGTCGGGTTCTATCTGATCCCGATCGAGTCCGGACTCGTGACGTCGATCAAAACGCCGACCGCACTTCAGGAGACATTCCCGTTCTTTCCACCCGCTGGAAGCGGGATTACGGTCGAGAAGTGGCAGATCGCGTTCGATTACCTCGCGCCCGGGATGGTCAACAGCATGCTGTTTACGATCCCGTCGACGATCCTGTGTGCGCTCCTCGGCAGTATGGCCGCCTACGGGCTGACGCTCGTCGACTGGCGCGGGCAGATCGCCGTGCTGGCGCTGTTCATCGCGGGCATCTTCGTCCCATATCAGGCGGTGATCGTCCCGCTCTTCCAGTTCTGGAGCCAGTACATGCAACTGAGCGCGCGGCTCTCGTTCCTGTGGGGCCTCCCGCTGCTCGAGCCGCATTACGCGACGATCCTCGAGTTGATCATCACGCACACGGCCTACGGGATTCCGATCGTGACGCTGCTGTTCCGGTCGCAGTACAAGACGATGTCCGAGGAGATGATCGAGGCCGCGCGACTCGACGGCGCGTCGATCTGGCGAGTCTACCGACGGATCGTCCTGCCGCTGTCGATCCCAATGTTCGCGGTCGTGTTCATCTTCCAGTTCACCCAGATTTGGAACGAGTTCCTGTTCTCGCTGACGATCATCGGGAGCACCAACGATCCGGCCGCGTCCGCGACCCTTATCCTGTCCGGGCTCGGCCAGTCGCTCGAGGGAACGGATTACCCGCTCCGGATGGCGGGCGCGTTCATCACGGCGCTCCCGACGCTGCTCGTCTACGTGCTGTTCGCCGACAAGTTCGCGGAGGGAGTACAGACATGACCGACCGACAACTAACGATACGCAACTGGAGGCTCTGACGATGGCAGAAACCCAACTCGACGACGTACGAAAAGTATTCACGGAAGACGACGGCAACGAGATCGTCGCCGTCAACGACGTATCGATCGATATCGAGGACGGGGAGTTCCTCGTCCTCGTCGGCCCCTCGGGCTGTGGCAAGTCGACGACGCTGCGGATGATCGCGGGACTCGAGTCGATCACGGACGGCGAGATCTGCCTCGACGACCGGGTGATCAACGACTTGCCGGCGAAGGAGCGAAACATCGCGATGGTGTTCCAGTCCTACGCGCTGTACCCGCACATGACCGTGCGGGAGAACATGGCGTTCGGACTCGAGGAGTCTACCGACCTCTCGGACGACGAGATCGCCACCCGAGTCGAAGAGACCGCCGAGATGATGGGGATCGATCCCCTGCTGGACCGGAAGCCGGAAGAGCTCTCCGGCGGCCAGCAACAGCGGGTCGCGCTCGGCCGCGCGATCGTCCGGGAGCCGGCCGTCTTCCTGATGGACGAACCTCTCTCGAACTTAGACGCGAAGCTCCGCGCGCAGATGCGGACCGAGCTCCAGCAGCTCCAGGAGCAACTCGAGACGACGACGGTCTACGTCACGCACGACCAGACGGAAGCGATGACGATGGGCGACCGGATCGCCATCCTCAACGACGGCGAACTGCAGCAGGTCGGCACGCCCCTCGAGTGCTATCACGAACCCGCGAACGCGTTCGTGGCGGACTTCATCGGCGAGCCGGCGATGAACTTCTTCGACGTCACGCGCCGCAACGCGGACGGCGACGGAGCCGTCCTCGTCGGCGAGACCCTCGAGTACGCCGTCTCGAACGACATTACGACGGCGATCGGCGATCGGAACGAGCTCGTCCTCGGCGTGCGGCCGGAGGATATCGACATCCAACACAGCGACGGCAACCCCCGGCGCGCGGACGGCCACACCGTCCCCGCGACGGTCACCGTCGTCGAACCGACCGGCGACGAGAACATCGTTTATCTCGATCTCGGCGAGGACGGAAGCGAGACGGCCATCGTGACGATCGACGGGATGAGCCGGATCGAGGCCGGCGACCGCGTGGTCGCGCACATCCCCGAGGACGCGATTCACGTCTTCGACGGGAAAACCAACGAGACGCTCCACAACCGTCGCGTCGAGAGCAGCGAGCCTCGAGCACCGAACATCTGATCGACGACGACCGACCCGCCGGTTCTCGAGACCGGTGATAGCGACTCCTTCTCTCGAGATGGCTCGACGTTCGATCGGCCGTTCCTATCTCGGCCCGCCGCCCGACGCTCGAGCGTAGCCGACGCCGACGGCGCGGGCGCCCGCGACGACGGCGTAGGCGGCGACCCCCGCGGCGAGCAACCCGAGTACGTCGCCGCGGCGGACGGCCGTCGCGGCCAGCCACGCCGCGAACACGACGAACGAAAACCCGACGGTCCACCGCAAGAAGTACGTCGGATCGGTCAACACGGGCAGTACCGTCTCCGCCTCGGCCGCCGCACGCAGTCGTCCGGTCGAGACGCTCGCGGCCACGGCGGCCGGGTACACGTACGCACACGCGGCGAAGAAGAAGATCGCGATCGTCGAGGAGACGAGCGAGAACAGTCCCAGCCCCGCGCCGTTGTCTTGTGCAAGCGCCGCCGGCGTCTCGATCAGCGACCGCGTCAGCAGGGCGATCGCCGGGACGAGGACGACGACCGACAAGGCGAGCGCCTCGAGGCCGGGACGGACGACCGCCCGAACGGACGGCATCGGTCGTCGCTCGTCCGATCCGAGGATGACGGCCGCCGTTCCGAAGAGGACGACGGCGCCGACGAACGCGACGGCCGCGGGAACGAGCGCGACGATCGACGGCGCGACCGCGACCGCGTACCGCACCCCGACCGCGAGCGCGACGACGCTGACGCCGCACCTGAGCAGCGCCGCTCGTCCGAGGGCGTCGCTGACCGGGTACCGAAGCGCGTCGCTGATCATGACCGTCCCCGGTGGCGTTTCCCGGTTGATCGGTCGATGCCGGCTGAAGCCATACTCTGCGAGTCGAACGGTCGGGGCAAAAACGTCGTGGTCTCCCGTGGCACTGCAGCGCCGTCGGGCGTCGACTCGAACGCGGTGTCGGCGCGGGAACTCACGGCCGGTCGCCGGGCTCCACCGAGAGCCCGACGTCGTCTCCGGCCCGCTCGCGCAAGGCCGTCTGCAGTCGTTCGCCGCAGGTTTCGTGGAGCGTCCGCGCCGTCTCGAGATCGATGTCCTCGATCGTCGGTTCCGACCAGGTAAACGTCTGGGAGCTGGCCGTATCGACGACTAGCGACGCGAGTCCGAGGCGGCGCTGGAAGATCGACCGCCGGGTCGAGAGCGTCTGCACGCGGTAATAGGGAATGACGGTTGTCCGCCGTCGCCAGAACCCGCGCCGGATCACGATGTGATCGTCCCCGACGTGATAGCCGATGTTGACGTATTTCAGGTGCGCGGCGAGCGGCGCCGCGGCGACGACGACCGCGGCGAGATACCAGCGCTCGAGGCCCGTCACTCGACTGGCCCCGAAGGCGAGAGCGACGACGCCGACGGCCAGCAGCGAATAGCGCACGAGGTACCGACGCCGGGCCAGCGGCGACGCGCCGCGAAAGTCGGGGCGGTCGACGCCGGTCAGCGCCGTCGCAAAGCGATAGATCCGCGATTCGGCGGCCATCGGAACGGCCGACTGATTTCCGCCGGTGCTCTCGGGCCCGTAACCCGCCGTCTCGACCCAGAGGCCGGCGTAGCCGACCAGCCGCTGGAGCGGGTTGGCGGTGATCGTCACCGACTGGATCTTGTCGGTCGGGATCGAGCCGCTGTAGCGCTGGAGCAGGCCGCGTTCGTAGAGCAAGTCGTTTCCCTGCCGGCCGAGTCGGAACCCGTAGTAGTTCACGATCGTGTAGAGCGCGCTGGCGACGTACGTGGCGACGAACCACTGTAGCGCGGCGACCGCGGCCAGGACGAGGAGCGCGTGGACCGGGGCCCCGTCGATCGATTCGGGACCGCCGACCGTCCGGGCGGTCTCGAAGACGAAGTCGGGAACGAAGCCCGCACCCGAATCGGCGTCCAGCAACAGGGACACCAGCAGAATCGGGAAGACCGCCGCACCCCACCGGAACGCCGTCGCGGCGTAGACCAGCAGTTCGCCGACCTCGAGTTCAAACAGGGGC
Organism: Haloterrigena salifodinae; assembly: GCF_003977755.1. Taxonomy (NCBI): domain Archaea; kingdom Methanobacteriati; phylum Methanobacteriota; class Halobacteria; order Halobacteriales; family Natrialbaceae; genus Haloterrigena; species Haloterrigena salifodinae. Next base: position 48,324 of record NZ_RQWN01000005.1, on the reverse strand, counting down.
GTCGTCGATCGGTCGCCTCGAGTGGCGCCATTGTCGGGCTGGGGCTCCGCGACGTCTTCGTCCGCAGTCTCGGAGACCGAATCGGTCGCCGCGGACCCCTCGGCCGCGTCGCTCGCGTCGTCGAGCGCGGCCGTTCGCCGTCGAATTTCCGAGCGGACGCGATCGGCCTCGTCGTTGCTCACGAACTGTAGCGTCGCCTCGGTGCTGCCGCCGCCGGCGGTCTCGATCGAGACGACGGCGAGGCCGAGCAGTCGCTGGACGATCCCCTGCGAGACGTCGACGTTCTGGACGCGGCGGTACGGAATCTCGCGGGCGCGCCGGGAGAATACTCCCGACGTCACGTCGAACGTGTCCGCGGTGAGCGCGTACGTAAAGCGGTAGTAGTAGGCGAGGCCGTAGCCGACGCCGACGACGAAGCCGAGCGGAGCGAGGACGAACAGGAGGTCGACGGCGAGGTCGGCGTCGATACCGAGGACGGTCGGGACGATTCCGATGAGGAACACGGGAATCGAGAGTCCGTTGACGCCCCGCCGAAGAGCCATCATCGCCCCGCTGAGCGGGTGGAGACGGTTCGTCTCAGACGCCATCGTCGGCCTCGCTTTCGACGGCCAGTTTGCGAAGCGTATCCTGCAGGTCGCGCGCTCGGTCAGGGGTCAGCCCCGGAATGCGGACGTCCGCGTTCCGGGAGCCCGCCGTGTAGACGACCACGCTCGAGAGTCCGAGGGCGCGCTCGATCGGCCCGAACTGCGTGTCGACGTGCTGGACGCGAACGAACGGCACCGAGGTCTCGACGAACGTGAGGACACCCCGTTCCAGATAGAGCGCGTCGGACTGGACTTCGTACTGCCAGACCCGGTAGAGCTGTACCGCGTACGCGATTCCGAGGCCGAGGCCGAGGAGCACGACGGTGGCGATCGCGGCGGTCGGAACGTCGGTCACCCACTGATCGACGGCCGCGAGCACGATGCCGAGAGCGATCGCGCCGATCGCTCCCTTCGCGATCCAGAAGAGTCTGATGCGGGAATGGAGGACTTCCATAGCTGAAAAATGTTAGTGCTGTTCAATAAAATCTCGGGATCGTCGCGACTCAAGTAAAGTCGATCGTCAGCCCGCTGTCGTCGGCCCGGGCGCGATCGTGCAGGGCCGTCTGGAGGCGTTTTCGGCCGGTACCGTGAACGTCGCGCGCGTCCTCGAGGTCGACGTCGTAGATCGTCGGCGACGTCCAGAAGAAACTGCGCGAACTCGCCGTGTCGACGACCAGAGACGCGAGACCGAGGCGACGCTGGAAGATCGTTCGACGCGTCGAGACCGTCTGGATTCGGTAGTAGGGGATCACGGTCGTCCGTCGCTTCCAGAAGCCCCGCCGGACGACAAGGTGGTCCTCGCCGACGTAGTAGCCCAGGTTGACGTACTTCAGGTAGGCCGCGGGCGGGACCGCGACGAAGACGACGGCGGCGGCGTACCAGCGCTCGAGGGGAGAAAACTGCGCGACGGCGAACGCGGCCGCGACGACGAGGGTTGCGACGATGGCGTATCGAGCGAGATACCGTCGGAGCGCCGTCGTCGGCGGGCTCCGAAAGCGCGGCGATTCGACGCCCGTGAGCGTCTCGGTGAACCGGTGGACGCGACCCTGTTCAGCCAGGGGCACGGCCGACTGGCTGCCGCCGCTGTCGCTCTCGGGACCGTAGCCGGCCGTTTCGACCCACAGTCCGGCGTAGCCGATCAGTCGCTGGAGCGGGTTGGCGGTCACCGTTACCGACTGCACCTTCTCGACGGGGATCGAGCCGCTGTAGCGCTGGAGCAGCCCGCGCTCGTAGACGAAGTCTCCGCCGGCCCGACCGAGCCGGAAGTCGTAGTAGGCGGCGAACGTGTAGACGACGCTCAGCACGTACGCGGAGACGACGCCGTTGACGAGCGACACCACCGTGAGAATACCGTAGCTGGCGGTCGACCCCTTACCCAGGTTCGCGGGGCCGCCGAACGGCCGCGCGGCGCTGACGAGCAGTTCGATGGCGAGGTCGGTCGCGAGGAAGAACAACCCCAGCAGGGCCGCGGCTGCGGCGGGACGGAACGACGTAAACGAGTAGAGCAGGAGTTCCCGCGCTTCGAGTGCGAACAGGTGCTCTCGACGCGGTCCCTGCGAGTCGGGTCCGGCGACGCGGTCGCGACCGTCCGAGACCGGGTCCGAGTCGCTCGTTGTCGTCCCGTCCGTCGAGTCGGATTCCGCCGTCGGTCCGTCGGCGTCGGGCGCCGGTTCGTCGAGGTCGGTCGCAGCGCTCGTCCGCTCGGTCTCGGCGTCGCTCGAGGCCTCGTCTGTCGCAGGGCTCCGCTCGTCGGCCGCCGACGCGGCGGACCGTCCGCGCCCGCGGCGGCGGTCTTTCACCTCGGCGGTTCGCGTGCGGATCTGGTGTTGCAGCCGGGTGGCCTCCGATTCGCTGACGAAGTTCAGCGCGGCCTCGGTGCTGCCGCCGCCGGCGGTCTCGATGGAGACGACGGCGAGGCCGAGCAGGCGCTGAAAGACACCCTGTCGGACGTCGACGTTCTGGATGCGTTCGTACGGGATTTCGCGCGATCGGCGGGCGAGCACCCCCGAGGCGACGTCGAACGTATCCGGGGTGATGCCGTACTCGAACCGGTAGTAGTAGGCGATTCCGTAGGCCGCTCCGGCGACGAGTCCCACCGGTGCGGCGAGGGGGACCCAGGCCGACTCGATCGCGTCGAAGATCCCGCCGAGGAGGAGCGTGAGGATCGACGCGACCGACAGCCAGAGGAACCCGTACTGGAGGGCGTACGCGGCCGCGCTGAGTGGGTGCAGACGGTTCATCGCGGTCAGACGGCGTCGGTAGCGTCGCTCTCGGTGGCGAGTTGGCGGAGCGTATCCTGGATCTTCTCTGCGCGCTCCGGCGTCAGCCCCGGAATGCGAACGTCGGCGTTCCGCGAGCCCGCCGTGTAGACGACCACGCTCGAGAGGCCGAAGACGCGTTCGACGGGACCGAACTGCGTGTCGACGTGCTGGACCCGGACGAACGGGACCGCGGTCTCGACGAAGGTGACGACGCCCCGTTCGAGGTAGAGCGCGTCCGACTCGATCTCGAACCGCCAGACGCCGTAGCGTCGGACGGCGTAGGCGACGCCGAGGACGAAGCCGAGTGCAACGATGACGCCGAAGGCGACCGTCGGAACGTCGACGAGCCACCGGTCGACGGCGGCGAGTCCGACGCCGAGACCGATCGCCGCGAGCGCTCCCTGGGCGATCCAGAGGAGTCGAACGCGGGGGTGAAGCGATTCCATACGCGTACCTTTCAGGAACGGCGGATAAAACTGGGGTTCGGCGGTTCGACGGCGCGGCCGACGGTCGGGGGAGCGCCAGCCATGATCATCCGTCGGTTAGCCCTCGTACTCCTCGTATTCCTCGGGCGTGTAGGTCGACAGCTCGAGGGCGTGGATGTCGGTCGTCATGTGGTCGTCGAGGGCGTCGTAGACCTGCTGGTGTTGCTGGACCAGCGGCTGGCCCTCGAACGCGGGCGAAACGACCGTCGCCGCGAGGTGATCGTCGTCGTGTTCGTCTCGCGCGTGCGTGACCGTCGCCGTCGCGTCCTCGAGGTTCGATTCGATGAGTTCCTCGACGTCTGCCAGTTGCATAGTCGAAACGACGGGCGCTCGAGGCAAAAACACGGCGGTCCCGGTGCGTCCGAGCGAGGGAGCCGACGATCGACCGACCCGCGATCGGCGAGCGGCGTCGTATTTATGGTGTCGGCCGCCCCGATGGGCGGTATGTCACTGGCCGCCGAGACCCGGCGCACGGCCGAGGAGCATCCGTTTCTCGTGACGGCACTGCGCGCGGGAATCGTCAACTACACCGCCGCCGCCCGGTTCCTCGAGGTGGACGGCGAGACCGACGCGATCGCGACGGCACTGCGCCGCTACGCCGAGGAGTTGTCGGCCTACGAAACGGACTCGCGCGACGTTCGCGTGCGCATGGAAAGCGGAATCGGGTCTGTCGACGGCGACGCGGAGGCGCTGCTCACCGTCGGCGAAGCGGCCTTCGCTCCCGACGGCGGCGACGGCGACCACACGGCGATCGTCGCGGCCGGGGCCGTCGACGCGTCTGCGCTCGCCGCAGTCCTCCGGCGGTTGTCACTCGAGGAGATCACACCGATCGCGGCCGGCGTCGGCGAGGGGTCGCTGCTGGTCGTCGTCGATCGGCTGGCGGGTGCGAACGCGTTACGGGCCGTCGAGGACGCGCTCGCAGCCGTGCCGACCGAATAGCCGCTCGCGTTACCGTTAATATATTTACAGGTGGCCGTTGGCTATCGTGGTTGTCGGATGACTTCTCGAACCACGGCGACGCGCACGAACCGAGTACTGATCCGATCACTGGGTCGACGGGCCGAGCGAAACGGCGATATGGGGGCCCTCACTCGACGACCGAGCGGGCGTGATGGCGGATGAGCGACGGAAACGGCGATGCGAGTCAGTCGGACGCGACGCCCGAATCGACGATGGCTGACTCGAACGGGCCGCGACAAATCGCGATCGCCTGTCAGGGCGGTGGGAGCCACACTGCATTCGCGGCGGGCGTGCTCCGCGAACTCCTCGCGAACTGGACAGCGGACGAGGAACGGTTCGAACTGGTCGGCATCAGCGGCACCTCCGGCGGCGCCGTCAATGCGCTGGGCGTCTGGTACGGACTGCTCACCGGCGGCCCGTCGACGGCGGTCGAGATCCTCGACGGAATCTGGAGCGATCTCGCGGCGACCGACGCGTTCGATCGACTCCTCAACGATTGGGTCCGGACCTATACCCGTCTCGACAGTATGGGCGTCGGGCTGCCGAGCGTGAGTCCGTACTGCGTCCCCTACGACGACGCGGCACAGCGGCGACTGGCCGAGATCCTCGAGCGATACATCGACTTCGACGCGATTCCCGAACTCGGCGGCGCCGAGCGACCGGAACTGGTCGTCGGCGCCGTCAACCTCGAGCGGGGCGACTTCGAGACGTTCACCGCCGAGGACGTCACCGAGGACGCGGTGCTCGCCTCCGCGGCGCTGCCGACGTTGTTCGAAGCCGTCGAAATCGACGGGCAGCGCTACTGGGACGGCCTCTTCTCGCAGAATCCGCCGGTGCACGACCTGATGTCGGTCCCCGGCGAGCGGACGCCCGACGAACTCTGGGTCGTTCAGATCAACCCCCAGCGACGGTCGGAGACGCCGACGACGCTTGCGGAGATCGCCGACCGGCGCAACGAACTCGGCGGGAACATCTCGCTGAATCAGGAGCTTCGGTTCATCGAACGGATCAACGAGTGGATCGAGGCGGGCCACTTCGACCATCCCGACTACACGGTGACGACGACCCATCGAATCGAACTCACGGGGTATCACCACGCGACCAAACTCGACCGTGATCCCGATTTCCTCGAGGAACTGATGGCGCTGGGGGAGCAGCGGGCCGCGGCGTTCCTCGCCGATCGGAACTAAGCTCGCCGCCGCGATGGATGTCGCGTGCATCCCGGCGTTTCGGCCGTCACGCTCGCGAAGGAGGTCAAACGCTTTAACTACCATCCACGGGAAGTATCGCTAATGACCCTGCACGTGACGAACACGTTGACGGGCGAGAAGGAGCCGTTCGAGCCACGGGATCCCGAGAGTGTCCTGCTGTACTACTGTGGCCTGACGGTCTCCGACCCGCCCCACCTGGGCCACGCGCGGTCGTGGGTCCACGTCGACGTCATGCACCGCTGGCTCGAGTACATAGGCTACGACGTGCGTCACGTCGAGAACTTCACCGACATCAACGAGAAGATCGTCGCCCGCGTCGGCGAGGACGACCTGGGCGAGGACGAACTCGACGTCGCCGAGACCTACATCGAACGCACCCTCGCGGACATGCGCTCGCTGAACCTCCTTCGGGCCGAGGTCTACCCCCGCGTCTCCGAGCACGTCCCCGAGATCATCGACCTCGTCGAGACCTTGGTCGAAGAGGGCTACGCCTACGAGTCCAACGGCTCGGTCTACTTCGACGTGACGAGCTTCGAGGAGTACGGCAAGCTCTCGAACCAGGAACTCGACGAGATCGAGTCTCAGGGCGATCCGGACGAGCGCTCGGAAAAGCGCCACCCCGCGGACTTCGCGCTCTGGAAGGCCGGCGCCGTCGACGAGAGCGCGATCGAGGAACACCGCCACGAGGGCGCGGCGCCGGCCGAGGAGGCCTGCGAGACGTCCCAGACGTGGGAATCGCCGTGGGGCGAGGGCCGGCCCGGCTGGCACATCGAGTGCTCGGCGATGAGCATGACCCACCTAGACGAGACGCTGGACATCCACATCGGGGGACGGGACCTCGTCTTCCCCCACCACGAGAACGAGGTCGCCCAGTCCGAGGCCGCCACGGGCCAGGCGTTCGCGAACTACTGGCTCCACTGCGAACTGTTCCAGATGGACGACGAGAAGATGTCCTCGAGTATGGGCAACTTCGTGACCGTCGACGACGCGGTCGACCAGTGGGGAGCGAACGTCCTGCGGACGTTCCTGACCGCGGGGTCGTACAACAGCAAACAGCTCTACTCCGACGAGACGATCGCCGAGGCCGAAGAACGATGGGATCGCCTCGAGCGCGCCTACGAGGCCGCTGTCGAGGCGGTCGACTCCCCCGACGCGCGGACGAAAGTCGAGGACGCGTCGTTCCGCGAGGAGATCGAGACCACCCGGGAGTCGTTCGTCGCGGCGATGAACGACGACTTCAACACGCGCGAGGCCCAGTCCGCGCTGTTGTCGGTCGCGACGGCGATCAACGCTCACCTCGAGGACCGCGCGGAGTACGACTACCGTGGTCTCCGCGAGGCCGTCGAGGCCCTCGAGGAACTCGGCGACGTGCTCGGGCTCTCCTTCGCCGGCGAGACGACCGGGACGGCCGACCTCGCGGGCGACGTCGTCGACCTCGTCCTTGAGGTCCGCGAGCGCGAACGCGAGGCGGGCAACTACGAGCGCGCCGACGACCTGCGCGACGAACTGCAGGCGCTGGGGATCGAGGTCCAGGACACCGACGACGGCGCGACCTATCGGCTGCCCTCCGGCGAGTAGCGGTCGGCCGACGGTCCGCGAACCGTCGATTCCGACGCCGGCGTCCGTCTCTCCGTTCCACGACGTGACGAAGACCACGAAATTTATACTGCAGAATACGGTCGACCAGAATAGTATGAATCGACGACGTTTCGTTGCCGCGGCTGCAGCCGGTGCCGTCGGCGCATCGGCGGGCTGTCTCAGCGATCTCATCGACGACGCCACGACGTTCGAGGCGTCGCCGATCCGCGTCAGCGAGGACGCGGCCGGGGAGGCCGGCTACGAGTACCAGGGAACCGAAGAGCTCGTCGAAGAGCGGGAGTTCGCCGGCGAGTCGGTCGAAGTCACGAACTACCTCACCGACTACACGCGGATGATCGAACTGCCGGGCCTCGGCTCCGAGCAGGAAGCGGGCGTCTTCGCGCTCGTCTCGACGCCGCAGGTCTCCGTCGCCGGCGAGGAGTTCAACCCTGTCGGGGAGATGTCCAAGGCCGAACTCGTCGAATACCTGCAGGGACAGTACGAGGGCCTCGAGGTCGGCGATAACATCGGCGGCCGGGCCATCACCAAAGACGAGATCGACGGACTCAACGCGGCGGTGCGGTTCGACACGTGGGAGGGATCGGCGACGCTGCAGGGTGAAACCGAAGTCGACGTCTACGTCGACGTCGCCCGGGCCGAAGACGGCGGCGACCACCTCGTCGTCGTCGCCGTCTATCCCGACGACGAGAACGTTCCGATGGAGTCCGAGCAGGACCGCGCCGATACCATGACCGCCGGGATCCAGCACGGCGACGACGTGGATGTCGAACTCAAGAACGGCGACGAGTAACTCGAGCGGGCCCCGATCGTACTCGGTCCGAGCCGGTGTAATTCAGCGCGATTCGTTTTCCCGCAGACTAGCATTCTCGAGGCCGGAGCGGTCGCCAGCCGCGATCAGAGGCCGAGCGCCGTCGCCAGCGAGAGCCCGCTCGCGAGCGCGCCGACGAGGTAGCCGGCGATCGCACCGCCATTGAGCAGCGGCAGTCCCGCGTGGGGTCGACCCTTGAGGACCATGTACATGAGCACGAGCAGGCCGGCGATCGTTCCGAGCAGCGCGCCTAGCGCCGGGACGTTCAACGTGATCACGGGGACGTCGATCATCCCGACCTCGAGGAAGTACGCCGCGCTCGCGACGAGGACCGTCGGAATGACGGCGTCGCCGAGCCCGATGAAGAGGGCGTCGCGCTCGAGGGCGTCGTCCCCGTCGGCCGCCGGGTCGGCGTCGGTCTCGCCCGCCGTCGGCGCGTCGTCGGGACGCGGCCCGCCGTTGGTGCTCGAGGCTGCGTTCGGACTCGAGTCGTCGACGCTCTCGGCGTCGGCCGCTTCGTGGCCGTCGACGACGCCCTCGGTGCTTTCGGGGTCGAGGTAGGAAAAGGAGAGCGTCGTCGGGACGACGAGGACGACGGGAATCTTGAGCGCCATCACGCCCTCGGCGAGCTCAAGCATGTGCTCGGTGCCGTAGACACTGATCGCGTCGTAGACCGCGAGGACGGTCAGCAACAGCAGCGCGGGGAGGAGCCCGAAGCTGATGCCGAACAGGGCGGCCGCGCCAGCACCCATCACGACGCCAGTGAGGTCGATGACGTACCACTCGGGATACAGCAGGAGGGCGCCACCGACGGCTACGGCGGCGGCCGCAGCGGCGACGTTGACCGAGCTCACCGTGACCACGGACGGGATGAGTTCGTCGAAGACGTACCACGAGATCATCACGCTGACGCCGATGATCATGGCCTTGATGAGCCACTCGACGTCGTACTTGATGGTGACGAGCATGAGCGCGGTCGCGACGAGAATGATACCGAAGTAGACGAGACTGTTGGTCGGATCGTCGGGGTTCTCGACGGACTGGTGGCCGCCCTCGTAGAAGGGTTCGACCAGCGCCAGCGCGCCGAGTTGGACGCTCAGAAAGAGCGCGACCGTGAATCCGACGGCGAGAAGGACTCGCGTCCGATCGTTCATAGCCCGCGGTTCGCACCCGCCTCGTATGGGTGTTTTCCTCTCCCCTCGAGGCGGCTCGAAGAATCGCCCACTCGGGGCCGAGACGGCGGTAGCGTTACCGCGCGTACAGCGTCGATCCGACCAGCGATGGCAGGTGGACGTCGTCGTCCGGCGTCACCGCGAGATACGGGCGGTCGACCGGGCCGAAGACGTCGACGATTCGACCGACCGACTCGAGGGAGTCGTCGAGAACGGACGTCCCGATCTCGTCGCGGAACCGGTCGCCGGAGTCGTCGTTCGATCCGTCGTCGGTGTCCTCCGCCCGCAGGACGGCCAGTCCCTGCGCGGTGCGGACGACGGAGCCGATCCGACGCACGTCAGTCCCGCATCGCGACGACGTACGCCGCGACGGCCTGAACGAGGTCGTTTTTCGTCGAGTCGTCGGCGCCGCGGACGACGACGCGACCGCGATCGGCCCAGTGCTCCCGAGAGTAGGCCTTGTCCCGCTCGATCGTGGCGTCGTAGCCGATCTGCTGGACGGCTTTCGCGATTTCGTCGACCGTCGGCTCTTCGACCGCGAGATCCTGCGAGACGCGCCGCCCCTCCGAGCGGGTGCGGTTCGCGTCGAGATAGGCGGGCCAGATGACGTTTTCGACCATACACTCATCTCGACAGTCCGACGGGTAAATGCTTTTCAAAACGGGGCGGGGTGAGACGACGCTTACCGACGGCGCGCGAGGATGCCGACGGCGGCGAGCGCTGCGGCGACCGCGACAGGGGCCCCAAAGCCGGGGATCGTGTCCTCGTTTTCGCTCTCGCCGTCGTTCGTCTCGTTCTCGGCGTCGGTTTCGTTCGCGCCGTCCATATCAGCACTCGCCTCCGCGTACGCCTCCGGGTGAACTTCGCCCACGATCTCGAGGAGGGGATAGATCACCTGCGGCGTAGGTTGGCTGATCTGATTCGCGTCGACGGCGACGAGGTTGCCGGACTGATACGCGGTCGTCGCCTCGGCGACGTCGGGCATCCGCGGTTCGTCCGAGTCGTCGGGGTAGATGATCCACTCCGGATCCTCCTCGACGATCGTCTCCTCGCTGAGTTTCGGGTAGAACGTTCCCGAGGCTTCCTCGGAGAGGTCCTCGACGCCGGCCGTCGTCAGCACGTCGTGAATGAAGGAGTCGGTTCCGGGCGTCGTCCCGTCGGCTCCCATCGGGTAGTATGCGAGCGGCCGGTCCGTCCCCTCGAGCGTCTCGGTAACGATCTCGAGGCGGTCGTCCATCCACTGGACGGACTCCGCGGCGCCGGCGCACTCACCGGTGAGTGCGCCGGTCCGGTTCGTATTTTCGCGGACGTCGTCGATCGACCGGGCCTCGTCGAACTGATAGACGGTGAGGCCCGCGTCGCGGAGCGTCTGGATATCCGAATCGAACGTGGTGTTCGCGGCCAGAACGATGTCCGGATCGAGATCGATCACCGTCTCGTGTTGGATTTCGTACCCGTCGGTGACCGACTCGATGCCGTCCGTCTCGAGGTCAGAGACCCCCGGGTTGTCCGGAACGCCGACGAGGCGATCCTCGGCGCCGATCTCGAAGACGGTCCGCGCGTCGCTCGGCTGTAACGCGACGACGGATTCGGGCGGTTCCTCGAGCGTGATCGTTTCGCCCGTCGCGTCAGTTACTTCGAGCGGGTACTCGCACTCCGCCTGGGTCGCCTCCGCGGCGGTCGTTGTTGCGGTTCCACTTCCACTGCTCCCAGCCGCGGCGGGAGCGAGCAGAGAGAGAACGAGGACGGCTGCAGCGAGAACGGCGATTTTTTGTCGCATTAGCTGATAAATAGCGGCTCTTCAACAAATATTTGTCTAACCCAACCGAGGTTGCGATGTATGACGCGCCCGATCCGGACCGTCGCGTGGTCGGGGGGCCTCGTGGCGCTGCTCGCCGCTGTCGTCGTCGGGAGCGCCGCTCTCGGCGCGGTCAGTATCGATCCGGTAACGGTCGCGGCAGCGATACTGAACGCCGTCGTCGTTCCTTCGGGCGTAGTGGTTAGAGAGGTGATCGTTCCGGGTATCGGAATCGGACTGCCGGCCCCCGGCCTCGAGTATACGCCGATCTTCTCGTTCGAGGTCAAGTCGACCCACCAGATCATCGTCGAGGATATTCGACTGCCCCGAATCGCCCTCGCAGCGACGGTCGGGTTTTCCCTGGCGGCCGCGGGAACGGTGATGCAGGGCTTTTTCAGAAATCCGCTAGCCGATCCGTCGATCATCGGCGTCTCGTCGGGGGCCGCAGCGGGCGCGGTCGCGGCGATCGCGTTCCCGGCGCTGGTCCCGTTCGGAAGCCTCCACTTCTCGGCGTTCGTCGGCGCGCTGGGAACGGCGTTTCTCGTCTACGCGATCGCGACCGAGGGCGGACGGACGCCGGTCGCGACGCTCCTGTTGGCCGGCGTCGCCGTCCAGGCGTTTCTCGGCGCGATGATCTCGTACATGCTCGTCCAGAGCGGCGACGACCTCCGACAGGCCGTCGTCTGGATGATGGGCCACCTCAGCAACAGCACGTGGGGCGACGTGAAGTTCGCGCTCCCGGTGACGGTCGTCGGCGTGACGATCCTGTTAGCCTACGCCCGGGACTTGAACGTCCTCCTGCTCGGCGAGGAGGACGCCCACCACCTCGGGGTCGACGTCGAGCGGACCAAACTCCTCCTGCTCGCGCTCGCGAGTCTCGTCACGGCGGCCGGCGTCGCCGTCGCCGGCGTCATCGGCTTCGTCGGCCTCGTCGTCCCACACATCATGCGGCTGCTCGTCGGTCCCGACCACCGGATTCTGTTGCCCACTAGCGCCCTCGCCGGCGCGTCGTTTCTGGTCGCGACCGACACGATCGCGCGACTCGGGAGGCTTCCGCTGCCCTTCGGCCCCGCGATCGACACCCCGATCGTTCCCGTGGGCATCATCACGGCCGCGCTCGGCGCGCCGTTCTTCCTGTTCCTGCTGACCCGCCGGGAGGTGCATTCGGTGTGAGGAGCTTCGAAAACGACGAACGCGGCGACGATGGCACCAACCGGGACCCACCCGTCGATCCCGAACCCGAATCGTCCGTCGAACCGGCGTCGATCGCCGTCGACGGCATCTCGCGTTCCTTCGGCGACCTCCCGGTACTCGAGAACGTCTCGCTGACCGTCGACCCCGGCGAGTTCGTCGGCTTCGTCGGCCCCAACGGCGCCGGGAAGACGACCCTCCTGCGGCTGATCAGCGGCGCGCTCGAGCCCGATTCGGGAACAGTCACCGTCGACGGCATCGACGTCCACGATGTCCCCTCGAAGCGCTCGAGCCAGTTGGTCTCGGTCGTTCCGCAGGACACGACGCTGTCGTTTTCCTTCCCCGTTCGCGACGTCGTCGAGATGGGGCGCCACCCCCACCGCTCGCGGTTCTCGGGACCGAGGCCGGAGGACCGCGCGGTAGTCGAACGGGCCCTCGAGCGTACCCGCACCGCCGAGTTGGCGGACCGGCCGATCGACGAGGTCAGCGGCGGCCAGCGCCAGCGCGTCGTCCTCGCGCGGGCGATCGCGCAGGCGACCCCCGTCATGCTGCTCGACGAACCGACGGCGAGCCTCGACGTCAACCACCAGCTCGAGACCCTCGAGTTGGTCCGCGAGCTGGTCGCGGAGGGCCGGACCGTCTGCGCGGCGATCCACGACCTCGAGCTGGCCGCGCGCTACTGCGACCGGCTGGTGATGCTCGCCGACGGCGAAGTCTACCGGAACGGGCGGCCGGCGGACGTCCTGACCGGAGAGTCGCTTTCGGACGTCTTCGACGCGACCGCGACGGTTACGCGGAATCCGATCACGGGGACGGAGACGGTGACGGCGTTCCCGAACGACGCCGGAATCGGGAATCACAGTGAGGACGAAAGCGACCGTCGCGTTTCCGTCCACGTCCTCGGAACCGGACGGACCGCCGCGGGCGTCGTCGCTCGACTCGTGACGGCGGGAGAGTGGATCGACGTTTCCGTCGGGCCCGTCACGAGCGGCGATACGGCGGCCGAAACCGCTCGCTCGCTCGAGATCGACCGGCTCGAGGTGGCGCCGTTCGAGTCGCTCTCGCCGGCCGACCTGACGGCGTTCGAGGACCGCGTTCGGAACGCCGACGCGACGGTCGTGACCGAGAGCGTGGTCGACTCCGATGGCACGGGGACGCGGCGGCTCCTCGAGTCGCTCGAGACGATGGCCGACGCGGTCGTCATCGCGACGCGGGCGGAAGACGACACGTCTCGAGAGGGACCGATCGCGTCTCCGGAACGGGAGCGAGGGGTCATGGCGACCCCGGAGACGGTCCTCGAGGCGATCCGGAACGCGCTCGAAAGCGACCGGGATTCGGCGCGCTCGGTCGTCGATTTCGACTCGTCGGAGACCAGCTCGAGTTCGTCGGACGGCGACTCGGGTTCGGGCGTGTCGGCCGAGTCCTCGAACGACTGAACCGGTCGGTGACGCCGACCGCGACGACGCCGACGCCTACTGACGCTGCACGTATTTCCCGATCGATCGAACGCTCGGGAGGTGGGAGCCGCCGATCTCGATCGCACCGACGCGATGTGCCCCGATATAGACGACCAAGGCCCCGAAGAAAGTCGCCGGAGTCAACGCGAAGTGCCACAGGAGCGTGGTTTGAATCTCGTATCCCATCCCTTCGAGCACGTCGGCCGTCGTCTCGAGCGCGAACAGAACGGCAGGATGCGCGACGTAAACGCCGACGGCGTACTTCCCCCAGTCGGGGAGCGGCGTCCGTGCGCCGAGCGTCGGGCGCGACAGGAGAAACAGGAACAGCGAGAGCGTGACCAGCGCCGTCGCGATCGTGTAACTCGACGTATAGACGCCGTGACCCAACGTCTCGTCCGTCACGACGTATCCCAGAACGTATCGTTCGCCCAGGTGGAGTGCGCCGAAGAGGACGGTTGCGCCGAGAAAGAGCGCGCTTCGATCGGCACTCGGTCGCCACTCGCTCGAGTGGAGCGCGTACCCGAGGCTGGTGTAAAAGAATCCGAAGAACAGCGCGTCTCTGACTTCGAACGGAACATCCATGAACATCGTGTAGCTCGACCCGAGGAGGCCGACGACGTGGAGGCCGAGCGAAATCGGAACCAGGTATTTCGTGGCGTCGAAGACGACGAACAAACAGATGATCGCGAGCGAGAAGAGCAGCGCCGGCAGGAACCAGAGGATCTCGCTCACCGAATTGCCGTAGTACAGGAGTGCGAGCGGCGAGACGAACTCGGTCAGTTTGAGCACGACGGTGCTCGCGATGTCTCGGTTCTCGATACCGGCGCGGACGACCCACCCCGCGAGGAACACCGGCGCAGAGAGTAACAGTCCGAACACGTAGATCGACGAGATTGTCGCCACTCGCTCGGCGAAATACTCAACCGGATCGCAGTGAGCGATCTTGCGGGCGAAAAAGTATCCGGACGTCACGAAAAAGAACGGCACCGCGAACCGCGCCGACGAATCTATAACGAAGTTGAGGATATCGCCGCGTGCACCGACCCCTCTGAACGGGTCTGTGTGTATTGTGATAATAAACGCCATCGCAATGATGCGCATTGCATCTATGCTGTAGATGCGATCGGACATTGTCCGGGCAAATTCCACCCTTATATATTGCTTTTGGGCCTCAATTAGAAGATATCCAGACTCGAGAACAGATTTCATGAGACGGCTCGTTCTATTACCTAATTTACTTGACTGGAAATCGGTGTAAAGCCGCACCGTTCAATACAATCGCCAATATCGTCCATTATTTGATTTGTTAGTGACATACGTTTCGGGCGGAAGACCGAGCGATCGTCGACTCGCAGTCGGCCCGAAGGCGTTCGCGGGGAGACGCCGATCGATCCTGCAGTCGACCGGACCGAGGGCTGTCGTCGAGACCACTTGCAACGCGCACGCACTCGGGCGAAAATCGCGGCCGTTTCTCCGAGCTAGAGCTAGTTTAACGCAGTTTTGCGCGCAAATCGCGCTCTAACCGGACATAGAACGTCGTTTCTCGAGAGACGGGTGCGTGGCTTTTTCTCCAGTCGCCGGATCTCGCAACACATGAGTGATTACGATCCGACCCGACGGACGGCACTGCGGCTCATCGGCGCGACGGCCGCCGCGAGCGGACTGGCAACTGCGGCGACCGCCCAAGAGAACGAGAGTAACGAGAGCAGCGGGGACGCTCACGAGGGTATGGGTGACGACGCCGACCAGACACCAATCATCCTCGCCGGCCGGAGCGAGTACTGGTACGGCATCGCGCCCGAGGAGATCGAAGGCGAGGAGAACCCGACGCTGGACCTCGCTGCGGGGACGGAGTACGAATTGGTTTGGATCAACGTCGACGGCGCCGAACACGAACTGATCATCGAGACCGCGGACGGCGAGGAACTCGAGGAGTCCGACTCCTCGGAGGAAGCGGGCGAGGCGGTATCGATGACGTTCGAGGCCAGCGAGGACGCCGCGGAGTACTACTGCGAGTACCACCCCGAGGCGATGCGCGGCGACGTCGAACTGGGCGAGGGGTTCGACCTCGAGTCCCACAGCAGCCACGAGGAGCACGATCACGGAATGGAAAACAACGAGTCGGCGGACGAGAACTCGAGCGAGTGATCAAACGGTGAAGACTGGGTTCCGCTCGTTTAGCGTGATCTTCCTCGAGTGTCGAGTGTGGGCGTTCCAGTGGGGACTCGAACGACTGCGCTCAGTGCCCGAGGACGCGGAGGATGATTCCGATCACGATTCCCGAAATTCCGACGACGATGCCGACGCCGGGGATGACGGGGATCGGGATGAGACCGATACCGAGGACGATCGCGAGCAAGAGTACGATCGTGGAGAGCCTGACCATACTCGAGTGAGCGGACAGCGGGGCGTAGCCGTTGGGCTTGCTCGTGCGACTGCAACGCGGCGATCAGCCGACGATCTCCCCCTTGAGACGGAGCGCTCGTTCCGTCCGTCTCGCTTCCGGCCCCGCTTCGACGAGCGTCGGCTCGTCGATCGGTTCCGAGAAGCGATTCGGATCGGGTTCGACGCGTTCGAGCATCGCAGAGAATTCCGATCCGCGCCGACCGCCCGCGGAGACGATACCGCCATACTCGCGTTCCCCGACGCTCGTTTCGTCGGGGTCAGGAAACGCTTCGCGGATGAGCGCCGCCGTTTCCCTAAGGTACTCCGCTGCGTACTGTTGCGTGTAGACGCTCTCGCTGTAGTAGATCTCCGCGTGATCGTCGGTCAACACTTCCGACGAGTGCTCCGGCGACTCGTAGCGGATCGATTTCGGCGTGGTGTAGCTGCCGGCGAATCGGATGTTCGTCGTAAAGCTGTCGGGGTAGCGGAGGATGAGCGGCGAGAACAGCATGTCCGTCACGGTCGTTCGCTGCTGGATGCGCCAGAGCCCCTCGACGTAGTACGCGGCGAGTTCCCCGAGTCGATCGTCGCGCTCGCCGCGGTGGTGGGCCATGGCGACCTCGCGGTAGTCGTCGCCGACGATCCGGCGGAGCCGCCGCTCGAAGCTCTCGGCGACGCGCTCGAGTTCCGCCTCGTAGGCGTCCAGTAGCGGGACATCGGGGTCGGCGAGCAGGTCCGCCTTCCGCTCGCGGGCCGCCGCGACGGTCATCATGTTCTCGTGGAACACCCGCTCGGCCTCGAGATTCGGCAGCGGCGTTCTCACCGCGCGGTGATGCAGCACCTTCGCGTCCCCGTTGAATTGGTCCCGTTGCCCCATGATAGGCAAGCGTACGTCGGAACGCGCTAATGAATGTACCGCTCCCTACTTCGCTCGTTCCGCAGATCCGCTCGTTGAAGGAGGGGTGTTGCGTCAACTCGAAGAAACACACGAACCCGTGCAGAGGCCTCGGCCTCGAGTCTATCGGCACACGGGAGTCTCCGACGAGGGACGAAACGGGACCACCGTCGGTCCGACCGTAACTGGACGGTTTTTTACCGTTCCGCCTCCGAGTGGCCGTCAATGAGCGAGTACGATTACGACGAGCTCGGACTCGTCGCCGGGCTGGAGATCCACCAGCAACTCGACACGGCGACGAAGCTGTTCTGCCAGTGTCCGACCGAGCTCCGCGAACCGGAGGAGTCGACGCGCAGCTTCACGCGCTATCTCCACCCGACGCGGAGCGAACTGGGCGAGATCGACCAGGCCGCCTTAGAGGAAAGCAAGGTCGACCGCGAGTTCGAGTATCTCGCGTACGATACGACCTGTCTCGTCGAGGAGGACGACGAACCGCCCCACGAGTTGGACGCGGAGGCCCTCGAGACGGCCCTCGAGATTGCCCAGCTGATGGACATGAAACCGGTCGATCAGGCCCACGTGATGCGCAAGATCGTCGTCGACGGCTCGAACACGACGGGGTTCCAGCGCTCGACGCTGATCGCCACCGAGGGCGAGATCGAGACCAGCGAAGGTGCCGTGGGAATCGAGGATATGCTGCTCGAAGAGGAGAGCGCCCAGCGCGTCGAGGAGACCGACGACGGGGTGCGCTACAGTCTCGATCGACTGGGGATTCCGCTGGTCGAGATCGGCACGAGTCCGGACATCTCGACGCCCGAGCAGGCCCTCGAGGCCGCCGAGCGGATCGGGATGCTTCTGCGCTCAACGGGGAAGGTCAAGCGCGGGCTCGGGACGATCCGCCAGGACGTCAACGTCTCCATCGAAGAGGGCGCCCGCGTCGAGATCAAGGGCGTCCAGAGTCTCGACGACATCGACGACATCGTCCGCAACGAGGTCGGCCGGCAGGCCGAACTCGTCGACATCGCCGAGGAACTCACCGAGCGCGAGGCCTCCGTGGGTGAGGTCCAGGACGTGACGGACGTCTTCGAGGACACCGAGAGCGGCGTTATTTCGGGGGCGCTGAACTCGGGCGGCTCCGTCACCGCAGTGCCGCTCTACGGCTTCGACGGCATCGTCGGCCGCGAGATTGCCCCCGACCGCCGTCTGGGGACCGAACTCTCCGATCACGCCAAGCGCCACGGCGCCGGCGGGATCTTCCATACGGACGAACTGCCGGCCTACGGCGTGACAGAAGACGAGGTCGACGACCTGCGCGAGGCCGTCGGCGCCGGGCCCGAGGACGCCGTCGCCATCGTCGCCGCTGACACCGACGTCGCCGAGTCGGCGATCGACGCCGCCGCCGAGCGCGCCGCGACCGCCCTCGAGGGCGTCCCCGAGGAGACCCGCGACGCGAACGACGACGGGACGACCCGCTACCTGCGCCCGCTCCCGGGCGCGGCGCGGATGTACCCCGAGACCGACGTCCCGCCGGTCGAGCCCGATCCGAGCGAGGTTCCGGAACCCGAACTGCTAACCGAGAAGGTCGAGCGCTACCAGGACGAGTACGGCCTCGGCGAGGGGCTGGCCGAGCAGGTCGCCTACGGCGAGTACATGCCACTGTTCGAGGATGTCGTCGCCGACGGCATCGATCCGACGCTCGCGGCGTCGACCCTCGAGTCGACGCTGACCGAACTCCGCCGGGACGACGTCCCCGTCGAGAACCTCGAGCGGGAGCACCTCGAGGGCGTGTTCGAGATGGCCGAGAGCGGGGACCTCCCCAACGAGGGCGTGCCGGACCTGTTGACCGCGCTGGCCGAGGAGCCGGATCGGACCGCCGAGGAGGCGGCCGACGAAGCCGGCCTCGGGGGCGCCGACGAAGAGGAGGTCCGCGATGCCGTCGCCGAGGTTGTCGAGCGCAACGAGGAGCAGGTCGAAGAAGAGGGGATGCAGGCGTTCTCGGGCCTCATGGGCGAGTGCATGGGCGCCCTGCGCGGCAAGGCGGACGGCGACCTTGTGAGCGAACTCCTCCGCGAGGAGATCCAGAAGCGCGCGTAGGAACCCCGACCCCGCCTCGAGTCCGTCTCAATTCGGTTCAGTACTTCGATCGAGTCAGTCGATTCTCACTCGTCAGTCAGTTCCTCGAGCAGCGTCTCCAACTCGTAGCTCTGGAGCGCGTCCCGTTCCTCGATCGCCGAGATGACGAACGTCGAGTCAGTCCGCTCGACGCCCTCGAGCTGCTCGAACTCGGCGATCAATCGCTCGACCATCTCGCTGCCGCTCAGTCGCGCGATCACGATGAAATCCGTCTCGCCCATCGTGAAGTAGACGTTCGTGACCCCCTCGACGGTCAGCAATCGGTCTGCGAACTCCTCGTAGGAGCCCTGATAGTCGGCGTGAACCTCGACTAAGACGGTGACGCCGAGCCCGAGTTCCTCGAGGTCGATTTCGTAGCGATCGTTCGCGATGATCCCCTCCTCCCGGAGGTTGTTGAGCCGGTAGTGGATCGTCGAGACCGGAATGCCGGTCGCCTCGTGGAGCCGTTCCGGGCTCCCCGTCTCGAGTTCGGCGATCGCCTTCAGCAGGCGCACGTCGCGTTCGTCGATGGCCATGAACGGGGGTTGGCCGGGTAGCGGGATGTGTCTTCCGACCGAAGTAATTGGAGTTATCTACAACATCGGTGCCAGCTGTGGATGGCTACTCGGAAGACATCCATATGTGTGGTTTTCAATCCAGGGAAATCCGCTCGCTTGTAGAAGAGCCTAAATATAGCGACGATTTCCGAAGCGGATATGAAACTGTTCGATTCAGTGCCGAGCAGGTACCGCGAAGCGGTGCTCTTTTCGATGCTCGCGCTCTGCTGGGGAACGTCGTTCGTGGCGATCGAGATCGGACTCGAGCACGTGCCGCCGCTGCTGTTCGCCGGGCTCCGCTACACGGTCGCCGGCGCGGTCGTCTTCGGGTACGCGACCGTCGTGACCGATCGCACGCGGCCGCGAGGGCGGGCGGAGTGGCTAGCGGTAAGCGTCGCCGGCGTCTTCGTCATCGCGCTCTATCACGGGCTGTTATACCTCGGCGAACTGTACGTCTCGGGCGCGGTCGCGGCGACGCTCGTCAGTACGGCCCCGATCCTCACGGCGGCGTTCGCCGGCCTCGTCCTTCCGGAGGAACGGCTCTCTCTCGGCGGCGTCGTCGGCTTCGTGCTCGGGCTGGTCGGCGTCATCGCCGTGGTCCAGCCGTCCCCCGGGTCGCTCGGCGACGACGTCACCGTCGGGGCCGCGCTGGTGTTCGCCTCGGCCGTCGCGTTCGCCCTCGGCAGCGTGTTCGTGCGACCGATCGACTCGGAGCTTCCGCTCGAGACGCTCCAGGCGTGGGCGATGCTCGTCGGCGGCGCGGTGCTGTTGTGCTGGGCGGCCCTCCGGGGTGAATCGGTCGCGGCGATCGATCCGACCCTATCGGCGCTGGTCTCCTACGGCTATCTGACGCTCGTCTCCGGCGTGTTCGCATTCCTCCTCTATTTCGAACTGCTCGACCGAAGCGGGGCGACGCAGGTCAGCCTGGTCAGCTACGCGGAACCGGTCGTCGCGATGGGCGTTAGCTGGATCGCGCTCGGCTACGTCGTCGACTCGGTGATGCTCCTCGGGTTGGTGACGATCCTCGCGGGCTTCGCCATCGTCAAGCGCGGCGCGCTCCGGACGCTGCTGCGGTCGGCACTCGAAACGCGCTCGACTACGACCTCGAAGTAGGAATGTCTCGTCGACGTGAGGAAGAGAGAGACCGTCAGATTCCGACAACTGCCGAATTTCGATCGAGACGAACAGTCCCGCTGGATGGCTAGTGTCGGATATCTGCGGCGTCGAAAATCTTTATCAGGACACACGTTGGTCGAACAAACACTGAACCAATGACGCCAGACACACAATCAACCGAGATCACGGCCGTCTGCCACGTTCGCGCACCGCTGCTGCTCGAGCCGGTCGACAGGCAGGTCGAGACCCTCCGCGCCTGCGAGTCCGAGGGCGCTGTCGACGACCTGTTGCTGCGCAGTTGGCCCAAGGAGGTCACGCTGACCGACGACACGCCCTATCAGGAGGCCCTCGAGAGCGTCGAGCGCTTCGATGGGTGGGCGGACCGCCAAGGCGTGAGCATCCGACCGCCGTTTCGGGAGCGCACCGCGACCAACCAGATCAGCGGCGAGACGACCGACGTGCTGATCATGCCGATGCTCTGTCTCGAGCTCTACGCGGACGACGAACTGGTCGGCGTGTTCCCGCATACCGACGAGAACGCCGACGAGACGTACACGACTGACGAGGCTATCGCCGCGCTCCGAACCGGAGAGCTTCCCACGCCACTCGGCGGCGAACCCGAAGAGACGGCGGCCGCGGATTCGGGGACCGACGGCTGTCCGGACTGCGGCGCCTCGCTGATCGACGGCCAGGGGCTGTTCGCCTGCCCCGAGTGCGGCTGGCTCGGGACCGTCACCGAGACGGGGCAGTTGGTTGCCAGGGAAGAAGCATCTCGAACGACTGAACACGAGACCGCGGCGGCCAAATCCCAGTAAGACGTTCGACTCGGCGATCAGCCGGATTCGAGTCCGAATTTCTCTTCTCGAAGCTCGTCTCGAGGCCGTTACTCGCGTCCTCGGTTCTCGGCGGGTCGTTCGGTCGCCCGCCGAAGGATGCCGAGCAGCGTGTTCGCCTCGCGTTCGGTCAGATCCGCGCGGCCGAACACGCGCCGGAGCATCCGCATCGTCTTGTCGCGTTTCTCTTCGGGATGGTTAATCTCGCCGAGGAGGTCTGCCCACTGATCGTAGAGACGATCGACCGTCGGTTCTGGGGCGCGGACGCGTTCGACGTCCGGCAGCTGGGTCTCGTCGTCGTCGAGGGCCAGCGAGCGCAGTTCGTACAGCGTGATCGTCGCGGCCTGGCCGAGGTTGAGGACGGGGTACTCGGCGCTGGCCGGGATCGAACAGATCTCGTCGATGCGGGCGAGTTCCTCGTTCGTCAGCCCGACGCGTTCGCGACCGAAGACCAGCGCCGTCGGCGCCTCGACGGTCGGCAGTCGCTCCGCGAGGTCTGCGGGCGTCGAAAACGGGAACCGGACGTGACTCCGGTCGTCCTCGTTGGTGACCGCCGTACAGCCGATCGTGTGATACTCCGCGACGAGCCGGTCGAACGAGATCTCCGTCGCGTTCGGAAGCACGTCCTCGCGGGCGTGGCCCGCGAATCCGTAGGCCTCTCCGTCGGGATCGAGTTCCGGCGGATCGACCAGCAGGAGGTCCTCGAATCCGAAGTTCTTCATCGCTCGAGCGATGGTGCCGACGTTTCCCGGGAACTGGGCGTCGACGACGGCGACCGCTGGCGGGGTCCGATCGGACGGCGGCTCGGTCGCGGACGGCTCGGGAGTCATCGTTCGATGGAGGATATCGGCTCGAGGAGCCGTGTATCCGTTTCGGTTCCGTCCGTCCGCACACGTCGCCACGGGAGTCCACAACTCGAGTCGACGGACTGAGAGGGCGGCGACTCGAGAGACGCGTCGATCATACCTCGACTATCTGCTGCGGTGGCAAAAGGGACGCGTTCGGGAGGTCAGATGGTTTCGTTTGAACAGCGTCTACTCCCCCTTAGGAGGATCACGTTGGCAGCGACTGTTAACCTACTTTATCTAACTAACTTCGTTCTAGACTAGCTAGAACTAGATCTAGAACTAGTCTAGGCGGGTTCGAAGACGATCGGTGGAGTCGTCGGATCCACGTTTTCTGGAATGAGTTGGCTCACTGGCGTTCCTGGATTCGTGTTTCCCGACGCTGTGGACTATCTGAGCAGTTTTGGGCTGATCCGTCCTCGAACGATGGTGTCCGTCGGAGTTGTTGAGGGGACACACACCCCCATCGCGTTTGTAACGCCATCTAGGTGTGGGGGTCTCTTCGTGGAACACACCAGTGTCGCGGATGTAAATTCGGCGGGTCGATGCCCCGAATCTCGTCGAAATCCGGGATAATTCTGCAACCCCCTCCCCACTGTTCCCGTTACAAACGCGACGGGGGTGTGTGTCCCCTCCGTGTCAGACGCGCGTCGCACAGGGGGCAAAATCACCCGCTATCCCGGCTCTCGAACGGGTTCTTCTCACTTCCGTGATGTCTCCGCTCGATTCTCCCGGCTTCGACGGCGAATCGAAGTTCGGCGGTTGACCGATGTCAGCGTTACATCCGCGACGGGGGTGTCTGTGTTTGACACGCCTGAGTCGCCGCCGCGGTTAGAAGCGCGAGGCCGCCGTCTCCTATCAGAATAACTGACGCGGACAGTTGCGACCGTCTTACGGCCTTACAGTCGACATTTACATCCGCGAGCGATCTCCATACCTTTATTTCAATCCAGCGGGAAGCCACGGGGTACCGCAATGTCCGCAAACGACGATCGAGACCCGCTCTTTCGGTACGACGATCCGGTCTTCGCCGACGAGCGCCTGCTCGAGATTACGCACCTGCCCGGTCCGGATCGGATCGTCGGGCGCGACGAGCAGATGCAACGGGTTGCGGACGCCCTGAACCCGGCTATTTTCGGGAGCGAACCCAACCACCTGTTCATCTTCGGCAAGACCGGAACCGGCAAGTCACTCATCTCCCGTTCGATCACCCAGCGGGTAATTTCCGAAGCACAGCGCGACGACATCACCGTCAAGTACGCCTTCATCGACTGCGGCGAGCAAAACACTGAGGCGTCGATCGTGAAGACGATCGCCCAGATCGTCAACGAACCCGATCGGAGCGGCGTCTCCATCCCCGATCGCGGCCTCGGCACCGGCGACTACTACAAGCGACTCTGGCAGGCGATCGATCACTGCACCGACGTCACCATCGTCATCTTAGACGAGATTGATATGCTCGAGGACGACGAAGTCCTCCGGAAACTCTCCCGTGCGGGAGAAAACCGGCGGATATCGGACTCGAGTATCGGCATCATCGGCATCTCTAACAAGATCGACTTTCCCGATCACCTCTCGGAACGCGTCAAATCCAGTCTCTCTCGCGACGAACTCGTCTTCTCGCCGTATGACGCCAACCAGCTGGTCGAAATCTTGGAGAAGCGGCGCGACGCCTTCCACGACGGCGTGCTCTCGGACGACGTCATTCCCCTCACGGCGGCGCTGGCGGCACAGGAACACGGCGACGCGCGCAAGGCGATTGACATCCTCCGCAACGCCGGTCGCATCGCGAAGAAACAGAACGCGACTCGGGTAACCGCCGATCACGTCCGCGACGCCAAGGAGAAGACCGAGGCCGACCGCTTCAACGAACTCATCGAGGGCTCGCCCCAGCAGGCCAAGGCCATTCTCTACTCGCTGACGCTGCTGACCGAGAACAGCACGGAGAAGGAGTTTCCGACGAAGATTATCTACAACCAGTACAAGGAGGTCGCCCGACAACTCGACTTCGACGTGCTCTCCGAACGGCGCGTCCAGGAGATCCTCCAGGAACAGAACTTCCTCAACGTGATCCAGTCCGAACGCGAGGGTCGCGGGCGCGGCCGCGGCGCCCACGCCAAACACCGACTGCTCGAGAACCCCTCGATCGTCAAGAAGGTGCTCTTGCGGGACTCGCGGCTTGCCGTCCTCGAGGACGACGGCGACGACGCTGCGTAGTTGCACGCCGAGAACGATTTCCGTATCGCCCGGTCGCCGAATACGCCGGAACCGGGGGTCATTTCCGTTTCCTCTCCTCAGATCGGGTATGCACAACGTCGACGCTGCGGGGCTGGGGATCGGTGACGACCATCCGCCCCGCATTATGGGCGTGTTGAACGTCAGCGAGGAGTCTCCCTACGATCCCAGCGTCTACGACGACCCCGGCGAGGCAGCCCAGTACGTCGACGAGGAACTCATCGGCGACGGCGCCGATATCGTCGACATCGGCCTCGAGTCGGCGAACAAACGGTTCGACGTGCTCTCCGCCGACGAGGAACTCGAGCGTCTCCACGTCGCCCTCGAGACGATCGAGAGCGTCTCCGGAGACGCCGTCTTCTCCATCGAGACCCGCTACGCCGAGGTGGCCGACACAGCCCTCTCGAAGGGGTTCGACATGGTCAACGACATCGCCGGCTTCGCGGATCCGGAGATGCCGACCGTCTGCGAGGAGTACGACGTCGCCGTCGCGAAGATGGCGAGTCCGCCGAACCTCGAACGGCCGGGGGCCGTAGAGGAAACGGACTGGGCTGCGCGCAAGTCAGCGGACTGGGCCGAGCGGGCCGACTACGTCGACCAGATCTACGAGGCCCTCAAGCAGAACGGCCTGACCGACAAGACGATCGTCGACCCCGCCTTCGGCGGCTGGAGCGAGGCCCAGACCCTCGAGGACGACCGCGAGACCTTCCGCCGACTGCGCGAGTTCCGCGCGCTCGACCGGCCGATGCTGGTCTCGATCAACCGGAAGAACTTCCTCGGCGAGATCGCCGGCCGCGAGACCGACGAGCGACTCCCGGTCAGCCTCGCGGCCACGTCGATGGCCGTCGAGCGCGGCGCGCACGTGATCCGGACCCACGACGTCGCCGAGACGCGCGACGCGGCCCTGATCGGCGACGCGTTCACCGAGCGCTCGCGGAGCGTCGACGACGACCTTTCGGTGACCCGACTCGACGTGCACTCGAGTCGGGAACTGCGCGCGTATCTCGACGAACGCGGTGTCGATCCCGCCGTCGCCGACGACTGGTACGCGCTCGCGATCGAGGTCGACGGACTCCAGAGCGAGGATCGAGACCGCATTCGGTCGATCGTCGACGATGCCGACGCATCCGCGTATCGCGGTACCAATAACCAGGTATTGATCGTCGGCTCGGTAACTGGAATTTCCGCCGTCAAAACGTGTCTTCGTGACGAAGACGGAGATCTTTCTTCGGTCGGGGAGTCGCTCGCGCAAATGCTTGAGTAAGAGAAAGCTTATACCGGAGGCTTCAAAAAGAGGGAGTGGACGCCGGGCGGCCTCCCGGGTAGGGGTACTTTGGAGGCGACTCCCGGCCCACAACACGGAATTATTGTGGCCTTACGTCGACCAGTGACGGCTCGACCGGGTCGACGGTTCTCGTCTCGGCTAGCGATGAGTCCGAACACCGATAGGACTCCGGCCGCCAGTACGACCATGGAGTTCGACGAGTGGGTGCCCGTCTACGAGGCGATCTGTCGCGATTTCGGCTACGATCGAACCGGCGACGAACGAGCCCGCGACGTCCTGGCCTCGCTGACCGACGACTTCGATCTCGACCAACTCTCGAACCTTCGGGACGCCACGGTGGCGGTCGCCGGTGCCGGCCCGTCCCTCGAGTCGGAGTCTTCCCTCGAGCGGGCGCGGGCGGCCGACGCCGTCGTCGCGGCCTCGACGGCGGTCGATACGCTGACAGCGAACGGGATCGACGCCGACTGCATGGTGACGGATTTAGACAAGAACCCCGAGACCGTCCGTCGGTTGACCCTCGAGGGGACGCCGGTCGCGGTCCACGCCCACGGCGACAACGTCCCCCTCGTTCGCGACGTCGTCCCCGACTGCGCGAGCGAGTTCGTCCTCCCGACGACGCAGGCCGCGCCGCGCGGGCCGGTCCGGAACTTCGGGGGGTTCACCGACGGCGACCGAGCGGCTTTCCTCACCGACCACCTCGGCGCCGCGGAACTCACCTTTGTCGGATGGGACCTCGAGGACCCCGCTGTCGACCCGCCCAAAGCGCGCAAACTCGAATGGGCCGAGCGACTGCTCTACTGGCTCGAGTCGCGGCGCGCCGAGCGTTTCCCGGTGCTGGACGGCCGGCGGAACGCGATCGACACGAGTGCCTTACCCCTCGAGTGACGGCCCGTTCGAACGACGGCGGATAGCGGACCGTCTGGGAAGCGCCGACGGCGGTCGTTCAGTCGTCAACGGCCGAGAACTAGTGAGTACAGTCGGGTACGTCCGTCACTCGATACGGTACCGCGCGACGCCGTCGCAGCCACAGGTCGGGCAGGACACGCCATCTGGCTCGCGGCTCGTCCCGCAGCGCCGGCACTCCTCGACGATCGTCCCACCGTCGTCGCGGCCGAAGACAATCTCGAGGACGATCCGTAGTCCCACCGATGCCGACTCCCGGTTCGGTCTCCCCTGACCTCGCATACGCAGCGGTCCCACCGTATTCGGTTTCGTTATGGTCTTGTTACTATGAATGACACGAGATATGATAGAAATGTACTCACAATACTCACGGCCGGCCACAGCATAATGAGGCGCTTACCGCCGTCGAACACCGCCGAACGACGTCGATCTGTCTCAAGCCGCACCGTTCGATCGACGGAGCGCTCGGAAGGAGACGAAATTCCCAACTGTGTTCCGTCGCCGGGCGACGACGAACCTATCGGAACGATGGTAATAACGGTTAAGACGAATAGGTCGCCATCGTAGTACGTGGATCCCCGACTCATCGTCACGGTCCCGGTACTGACGTACTACGTCATCATGGGGTTGTTCGCCCTCGCCCAGTCGACGGTGGGCGCGACGTTTACGCAGGGCCAGCCCGCCTTTCTGCTGGTCGTCGGCGTCATCGGCCCCCTAATTGCGCTCGGATTGGTCTGGCTGCGAAACTACATCTACGGAGCGCCGTTGCTCGTGGGCGCGTTGTTGCCGACCGCGTGGTTCGTCTGCTACTTCTTCTTCGTCCACGACAACCCGGCGAACGTGTTCGCGGTCGGCGGCGAGGGCTCGACGGCCTATCTGGTGGCGACGTTCGGGATCGTCGCCACGTCGCTGATCTCCGCTGGCGTCAGCTGCTGGCTCTGGTATCAGGTGAGCCCGCAGTTCCGGACCGCGGTCGATCGATTCATTCGTCCGGAGGCCGCCGAGTAGTCGCCCGGCGTCTCCGGCGACGTCTGTTCGGACCGCCGATTTCGTCAGACAATATCCGACGACGGATTTCAGAACGGCGAAATACCGTCGGCTAACGGATTGTACGGGCGCTTTGTCACGAGGGTTTGAGAGCCGCTACGCTTATCGGGCCGTTCGATGTAGCGACGGCTATGTCCGCTTCGTCCGACCCGTCGTCCGATGCGGTGGCACCCAGCCAGGCCGTCATCGAGGCGATCGCCGCCCACGAGGGCATCGACGTCACCGACGTCGAACCGCCGGCATACGAGCCGCTGTACGCCGTGGTCAACCCCGAGGCGCTAGACCGACTGTTCCAGCCCGCAGCCGGTTCGACGACCGCACGGGTCGTCCTCGAGTACGAGGGGTACGAGATCACGGTCTGCAGCGACGGTCGCGTCGACATCAACGACCGATCGGTCGCCGACGGCTCCATCGAGTTCTCGCTTGAGGACTAGGCCCGCACTCGAGGCGCGAGAACCGCCCTCCTATTCGGCCCAGTAGGCTTCGCCCGGTTCCGTCTCGAAAACCGCTCGCTCGAGCAGGTCGACGGCCTTCTCGAGGCCCTCCCGAGAGCTGGTCAGCGAATCCTCGTGTTCGATGCTCAGCGCGCCGTCGTAGCCGACCATCCGTAGCGTCGAGACGATGTCCTTCCAGTGGCCCTCGCCGTGGCCGTAGCCGACCGAGCGGAAGAGCCACGAGCGGTTCGGCTCGTCGTCGTAGGCGGTCGTATCGAGGACGCCCTTCTCGCGGGCCTGGGCGTCGTAGATCTTGGTGTCCTTAGCGTGGACGTGGTGGATCGCGTCGCGCTCGCCGAGGTAGCGGATCGCGTCGGTGATCGTGATCCCTTGCCAGTAGAGGTGGGACGGATCGAAGTTCGCCCCGATACGCTCCCCCGTCTTCTCGCGCAGTCGGGCCATCCCGTGGGGTTCGTAGACCAGCATGTTCGGGTGCATCTCGATCGCGACGTCGACGCCGTGCTCGTCGGCGTACTCGTTGAGATCGCTCCAGTAGGCCACCGCTTGCTCCCACTGGTACTCGAGCGCCTCGTCGTGTTCCGGCGGCCAGGGGGCCGTGATCCAGTTGGGGACCTCGTCGTTCGGCCCCCCGGCGGGGAGGCCGGAGAAACAGGTGACGGCGTCGACGTCGAGCTGATCGGCCAACTCGATCGCCTCGCGCAGTTCCGTGTCCGCCCGCTCGGCCCGCTCGTCGTCCGGGTGCAGCGGGTTGTTGTGCGTCGCGAGCGCGCTGATCCGCATGTCGTGCTCGTCGAGGAGGTTTCGAACCTCCTGTTGTTCGACGTCGTTGGCGAGGTATTCGGCCCGCGGGAGGTGGTCCTGTCCCGGATGGCCGCCGACGCCCGGTTCGATCGCGCTCACGCCGAGTTCGTCGAGGTACGAGAGTGCCCCCTCGAGCGATTCGTCCGCCAGCGGCGGGGTGTGTACGCCGATGTCCATATCGACCACCAACCACGGCGGGAGAAATAAAACGCGGGCCGGCAACGCGGGGTCCCGATTCCCGCAATCTCCGGCGGGGGTTCGATCCTTCTCCGGCGGAGCGAGACTCGCGGCTCGGTTCCGCTCGCCGTTCAGCGGCGCTACCGGGTTGCGCGCTATCTCGTCGGCGGACCGACCCGTCGCGACCGCCGGTCCGTCGTTGATCGCGGGATCGCTCGGACGAGCGTCGACGTCGACCGGTAGCGGACCCGTTCGGTCGATGACTTGGTCGCGACGAGTTTCCAGAAGCCGGGCGAGCGAAACGCGATCTCACACCGGCCGCGGCCGTCGGTTCGCTTTCGCTTCGAGCCGGCCTCGACGAGCGCCCCCTCGATCGGGTTGTTCCCCTTGTCGCGGACCCGGACGGTGATCGGCCGTCCGACGGGCACCTCGTGACGGCTGATCTCGAGCACGAGGGATCGTTCGATCTGCATGCGAGGTACTACCCCGACTGCGGAGAAAACGGCGTATCTGCAATCGCAGGCACCGTCGGCGGAGGTGCGGCTCACTCCTCGATCGTGATCGTGTGGCCGTCGTCGCTGGAGCGGTAGATCGCGTCGATGATCCGCTGGACAGAGAGTCCGTGATCGACGCTCTTGTCGTCGGGATCGTCCCGAAGGATTTGGTCAAAGAACTCCTCCTGTTCCGCCGAGTGCGTGTCGTTCTGTCGCGTCTCAATGGACGTGTTCTCGAGGTGGTCGGGTCCGGCGGCGCTCGCCGAGTGGATGGTCAGATCCCCCTCGAGCAGGTCGAACCGCGCGGCCGCCTCGGTACCTCGAACGACGAACTCGTGGTTCGCCGGCCGGTTGGTCGCCCACGCGACTTCCAGCGAGATGGTCCGGTCGCCCTCACACCGGATGAACGCGCTCGCGGAGTCGTCGACGTCGAAGCCGGCCGGGCCGGCGTCCTCGCCCCACATGTCGAGGTAAGCGTACTCCTCTTCGGACCCGAACTCGCCGCGAGCGACGCCGTTTACCTCCGAGACGGGGGGATACCCCAGCAGGTAGAGAGCCAGATCGATAGCGTGGACGCCGAGATCGATGAGCGACCCGCCGCCGGCGATCTGTCGGCGGGTGAACCACGAGCCCCGCCCCGGTATGCCTCGGCGGCGAACGTAGTTGGCTTCGACGTGGGTTACCTCGCCCAGATCGCCGCGTTCGATCCGGTTGCGGACGATCTGGACCGTGTTCGAAAACCGGTTGTTGAATCCGACCATCGCGTGGCCGTCCGAGTCCGCGGCGGCGTCGGCGATCCGTTGGGCGCTCTCGAGGGAGTGTGCGAGGGGTTTCTCGAGCAGGACGTGCAGATCGCGCTCGAAGGCGTCGACGGCGTACTCCTCGTGGTACTTGTTCGGCGTCGTGATGACGACGGCGTCGACGGTGTCGTACAGTTCGTGGTGGTCCTCGTAGACGTCGACGTCGTAGCGGCGGGCGAACCGCGATCGCGCCTCGGCGGCGACGTCCATCCCACCCACGAGCGGCACGCCCAGTTCGATGAGGCGTTCCGCGTGGTACTGACCGATGTTCCCCAAGCCGACGATTCCCGTTCTGATGTCGCTTCGATCTGTTGTCATCGGAGTGTCGATAGCTGCAGTCTGTTCTCGTACTGATACACCCGGTGCCGCGATATCGAATCTTCGTACTCGAACGTCTTTTGTCCGTTGCCAAACGGCAGCGGCTGATAAGCCGATCAGCGGGTCGGCGGCCGCCCGCTGCCGGTGGTCGAGACGTGTCAGCTATCGGCTTCCGTCGGCGTCGTTCCGGGTTCTCGCTCCGAACGGTCGGTCAGGCCGTGGAGCAAGGCGTCGCCGGTCGTCGTGTCGAAGAGGTGGATTTTCGATCGATCGAGCACGACATCGACGTTCTCGTTCGCCTCGATCTCCGTGTCGGGGGTGACGCTCATCAGCAACTGGTTCGGCGACGTGGCGGGGTCCTGATCCATCGAGCCCCCTGCCGCTTCGGAGAGCAGGAGGTAGACGAAGACCTCGTCGCCCATCGGCTCCAAGACGTCGGTTCGGGCGTCGATCGGATCCGTCGGCGCGGCCAGCGAGTCCGCGTACTGGGTTAGGTGGACGTCCTCCGGCCTGACCCCGAGTGTGACGTCGTCGCCGATCGAGACGCCAGAGAGCCGGCCCGGATCGAGATCGATGGTGAAGTTGTTCGTCTCGAGGCCGCCCTCGACGAGGGTCCCCTCGACGAAGTTCATCGACGGCGAGCCGATGAAGCCCGCGACGAAGAGGTTCGTGGGTTCGTTGTAACAGACCAGCGGCGGGGCGATCTGCTGGAGTTTCCCGTCGTTCAAGACGGCGATCCGGTTGGACATCGTCATCGCCTCGGCCTGGTCGTGGGTGACGTAGATGACCGTCGCGTCCAGCTCCCGGTGGAGCCGCTGGAGTTCCGTCCGCATGTGCACTCGGAGCTTCGCGTCTAAGTTCGCCAGCGGCTCGTCCATCAGGAACACGTCCGGGTTGCGAACGATCGCGCGGGCGATGCCGACCCGCTGTTGCTGGCCGCCGGACATCTCCGCCGGCATCCGGTCTAACATCCCCTCGAGCTGGACGATATCGGCTGCCTCTTCGACGCGGCGCCGGACCTCCTCGTCGTCGTACTTCCGGAGGCGCAACCCGAACGAGATGTTCTCGTAGACGTCCATGTGCGGGAACAGCGCGATGTTCTGGAAGACCATCGCGACCCCGCGATCCTTGGGGGCGAGGCCGGTGACGTCGTCGTCCCCGATGTAGACCCGTCCCTCGGTGGGCTCCGTCAGTCCCGCAACCGTCTCCATCGTCGTCGATTTCCCACAGCCCGAGGGGCCGACGAAGGTAACGAACTCGCCGTCCTCGACCTCGAGGCTGATGTCGTCGACTGCCGTTTCGTCTCCGTACCGTTTCGTGATGTTCTCGAGTCGTACTCGTGCCATTGTCTTACTCCTTGAGTGCTCCTGCGGTGAGCCCGCTGACGATCTTTTCCTGTGCGATAACCACGAGAATCGCGACGGGGATCACCCCGATGATACTCGCGGCGGCCATCAGATGGTAAAGCACCTCGTACTGGCCCTGATAGGCGAGGATCCCGTCGAGGATCGGCGCCCAGTTCTGGGGCTGCCCGTCGGTCATCAGGAACGAGAAGAAGAACTCGTTGTAGACGGCGATGAACGTCAGCACACCGGCGGTCGCGACGCCGGGAGCCGACAGCGGGATGATGACCCGGAACAGCGCGCCGAGTCGGGTCGTCCCCTCCACGCGGGCCGCGTCCTCGAGCCCGTCCGGAATCTGTGAGTAGAACGTCGTCAGAATGAAGATCGCCAGCGGCATGAAGATCGCCGACAGCGGCGTCACCAGCGCGTAGGGCGTGTTGTAGAGGGTCCCGTCGCCGGTGATCGGCTCGAGGAAGAAGAACGAGGTGTTAAAGAGGTCGTTCAGCGGGATGAAGAACGCCGCCGGCGGGAAGAACGAAATGATCAACACCAGCAGCATGAGCGGCGTCCGGCCGGGGAACTCGAGGCGACCGAAGGCGTACCCCGCGAGGCTGGCGATGACGAGGACGACGGCCGTCGAGGCCAGCGCGATCACGAAGCTGTTGAACATGTAGACATGGAATGGGATGACCTCGAAGACCTCGACGAAGGCGCCGGGGTTGAACCCGTTCGGCGTGAAGACGATGTCCTGGAGCTGTCCTTCGGGCGTCAGCGCGACCATGAGCAGCCAGTAGAACGGGAACAGCGTCGTAAAGAGGAAGAAGATCGCCGCGACGTAGAACAGCGCCCGGTAGACCCGTTCGGGGTTCTGGATCGAGTCGGCGGCCCACTGCTGGAGCGGGCCGCGGTCGAGTTCCGCGTCGCGGCCCTCCTTGAGGACGTTCGTGCCCCCGTCGGGTCGGCGGAGCGTCGGGTCTCTCGGTCGGTCACCGTCGTCGGTACCTCTAGTATCGTTCGGGTCGGTGGGTGCGTTCGGATCGGACATCAGTACATCCCTCCTTCGGTGTCGCGGAAGAGCACGATGTAGCCGCCGATTATCAGGCCGATGACCAGCGCCGTCGAGAAGGCGACGGCGGCGGCCGTCGCGTAGATTCGCGTGCCGCCGAACATCGCCTCGACGACGAGGCAGGTCAGCGACGGCACGGTCGTACAGCCGGCCGTCGACTCGATCAGTCCGAAGACGCGCATCGCGTCCATGGTTCGGAACAGCATCGCGACCAGCAGCGCCGGCATCACCAGCGGAAGCGTGATCAGTTTGAACCGCTGCCACGGCGAGGCCCCGGCCACGCGCGCGACATCGTACAGACTCCGGTCGACGCTCTGGAGTCCCGCGAGGATCAGCAGGGCCATGAACGCCGACGACTTCCAGATGTCCGCCACGAGGATGATGATGAACGCGTCCCGGCTGTTGGCCAGCGGCGTCGAGCTGAAGAGCCCGATGCTCTGCATGAGATCGGAGCCGAACCCGACCGTCGGCTGGAACATCAGGAAGAAGATCATCCCCTGGATGACGATCGGCACCGCCCACGGGAGGATGATCGCGACGCGGACCCAGCGGCGCCCCGTGAAGTCCTGATCGAGCACGTAGGCCTGTCCGAACCCGATCAGCGTCTCCATGATGACGCTGATGATCGCGAACGCGAGCGTGACGAACAGCGCCTGCTGGAAGAACGGCGTACCGAGTTCGATAAAGGGGAACGACGACGTCAGCCCCACGTCGAGGAACTGCCGGGCCAGCCGCGCGTTCCCGGTGAGGATGTCGACGTAGTTCTCGATGCCGACGAATCCGCCGAGCGGGTCCATGCCCCGCGTCTGGTCGGCCCGGAGTGACATCACGAACGTCCGAATCATCGGATAGAACGCGACGAGCGTCAACAACGCGAACGCCGGCAGCAACAACAGATACGCGTAGGCCGCCTCGCTCAGGCCCTCCATCCAATTGATGACCGCATTACCGGTCCGTTCTCGGTCCTTGGTCCGTCCGGTCTCACCGCCGGTCAATCCATCCGTATCGGTATCAGTTGCCATTCGTTTGCACCTCCGATTCGCTCTGTTCGAGTTCTTGCGCGAGGTCGTTCATCGCCGCCTGGGGCGCATTCGCGCCGCGGTAGGCCGAATTGACCGACTGATAGATTAGCGCCGACTGCTCTGGCCAGAGATCGGTCGCGGGCCGCGGAATCGCGTTGTCGCTGGCCGCCTGCACGACCTCGCCATAGCGGGCGACCGGGCCGACGTCGTCCGGGTTGGCCTCCGCGACCAGATCGAGATTCGGCGGGAGGTATCCGCCGAGTTGGAAGACCGTGAGCATGACCTCCTCGTTGGCGAACGCCTCGAGGACCTGCAGCGCTTCCTCCTTGCGCTCCGAGAACGGGCTCACGACCAGGTTCCAGCCGCCAAGCGCCGCGGCGGTGCCGCCGGTACCTTCGAACTCGGCCTCGTCCTCGGGGACCCCAATCGGACTCGTCGTGACCCCGAGGTCCTCGCCGAAGGCCTCCTCCGCGCCGGTCTGGGCGATCGCGAACGACCAGTTCCGGTTCGAGACGGCGTTGCCGGCATCGAACGGGCTGAGCGATTCCTGTTCGGTCCACTGGACGATCGGCGACGGACAGATCTGGGAGTACCCGTCGAGGGTGTTCTGATTCTCTCCCTCGATGAACGAGCGCATCATCCGAATCGCGTCGACGACCGACTGTTCATCGACGGTGATCGGCCGGTCGCCGGCGGTGAAGAGGTTGTCCACGCCGCCGAAGTACGCCCCGCCCCAGCTCGTCATCACCTCGTTGAACGTACAGCAGGACAGCCCCTCGTAGGCGGCCGCCTGCGTCGTGTACCCGTAGTTGAGTCCGGCCTGGTCCCTCGCGTCGCTGACCGCGTTCGCGAACTCTTCCCACCGCGGCGGCTCCGTCCCCCAGCCACTGGTGTCGTAGCCGGCGTCTTCGATCAGGTCCTGTCTGTAGAGGGTAAACCCGAGGTCCGGGAACAGCGGCAGCCCGTGGAGGTCTCCGGACTCGGGATGGCGAGCCGTCTCGAGGATCGCGTCGAGGTAGTTCTCGTTGACGTACGAGAGCGTCTCCCCGGGAAGCTCTTCGGTCAGGTTGACCGTCTGATTGCGCAGGACGAACGGGACCGTCCACCCGCTGTCCATCATGTGAATGTCCGGCGGGGCGCGACCCGCCTCGAGCGCTGATTGCGCCGTCTGCATCCGCGAT
This sequence comes from Haloterrigena salifodinae, assembly GCF_003977755.1. Classification (NCBI taxonomy): domain Archaea; kingdom Methanobacteriati; phylum Methanobacteriota; class Halobacteria; order Halobacteriales; family Natrialbaceae; genus Haloterrigena; species Haloterrigena salifodinae. Next base: position 12,928 of record NZ_RQWN01000005.1, on the reverse strand, counting down.
GCGGAGTCGCTGACGACGGTCTGAATCTCGATACGGATGTCCTCGTCGAGACCGGCGTCCCAGAGCGCCTGCTGGACAGAGGGTTGGTCTCCGTCGCTGTGTATGATCCCCTCGACACCCGAATCTGCGGTCATCACCACTGTGTTCGATCCGGGACCCCTCCCGAGACAGCCGGCAACAGCGATCGTTCCGGCCGCGGACGAGGCTGATGCGGCCTTCAGGAACAATCGCCGTCCGAGGCGACCCCGGTCGTCACGACCGGCGGTATCACGTCCCATGACCTGTGGGCCGTCCACGTTCTGGGACTTAGCTGTTGGCAATAAATGGTATAATAAGGCGTGAACGTACGGAATCCGGTGCTATTACGACGCCTTTGCAGTATTACGGGTGAGGGTGGAGATAGAGAGATTCCCGAGTCACTCGTCATGTCGCGGTTTCAATCGATCATTGCCGACAATTGGTCGGCACCTGCCGGCCGACGACCGATGTGGGCCGGCCCCGTCCTAGGTCGGGAGAGACCGACCGTCGACCGCTCAGTCCTCGAGCGTCGGCGGCTCGTTGCGGCCGATGTGGATCTCGTGGGCTTCGACGTCCTCGAGGGCTGCGACGCGGCCGCCGACGGTGATTTCCTCGCCCTCCTCGGTCTCCATGGTGAGGCTGGCGACTTCCTCGCTGACCTCGAAGGAGACGTCGAGGATGCGCCCGCGGACGACGCGCGGTCCGCCGACGTCGACGTCTCGACCCTCGATCGTCGCGTAGAACTCGCCGCCAGCCTCCATGATGTCCTTCACGCAGCGGCGGATCGTGGCGTACTTGCGCGGATACGTCCGCGTGCTGCCGTCCTCGCCCAGCGTCCGTTCGGCGGTCGTCCAGAGGACGGTCCCGAAGAAGCCGGAGACGAGAAAGCCGAGCGCCGAGCGGTTGAAGATGACGCCGTAGCGGTCCTGATCGTCGCGCAGGGCGTCCTGGGTCGCGTAGATCGAGTAGTTGCCGTCGGCGACGGCGATCACCGGCGTCGTGATCCCGCGTCGCGCGCGGGCGGTCGTCGCGATCTCGCGGTAGTCAAACTCGGACGGATCGGGCGCCTCGCCGGCCGGCGTCACGATCAGGTCGACGCTGACGCCGGCGTCGACGGCGGCCTTCAGCTCGTCCTCGAAGCGAGTCAGCAGGTCCGGCGTCAGCGACAGGGAGAGCTCGTAGTCGGCGGCGTCGATGACCTCCTCGAGGTAGCGCAGGATCGTCGAGCGCGATTTGACCAGCGAGACGGCCTCCGTATCGCGGGCGGGCGCGGTGTATCGGGCCTCGAGTTCGTTGATCATCTCCTCCAAGGACTGCTGGACGTTCTCGAAGGCCTCCTCGGGATCGATCGCGACGACTTTCATCGGGCGAGATTCCCGGAGTTCGACGAGCCCGCGGTCGCTGAGGCTGCGGACGGTGTCGTAGACCCGCGGCTGCGGGATGTCGGTCCGATCCGCGATTTCGCTCGCGGTGAGCTGTCCTTGCTCGAGAACGGTGAGATAGGCGTCGATCTCGTACTCGCCGAGATTGAATCGCTCGCCGACCCCTTCGACGGTCGTGCGGAGCTCGTCTGGTGCCATACGAGCCCCTACGATCCCGACGGATATATGATTTATTATAACCCGAGTAGCACCTGTTTTCGAAATCGGGTAGTTCCGGTCAGTGGGAGTGGTTCCCAGTTAGCACGACAGACGTGACAGTCAGAACTCTTAACCACAGCGGTCCAGAGTGTGCTGCTATGCGCGGGGTGTTACAGGGAAACGAGAGCGAGGCCAGCGAAGCGGCCAAGGGCGTTCGAAGCGTGTTGCCGTTCGACGTTTCGCAGACCACGGTCGACATCACCCTCTCGATTCTCGTAGTCGTCGCCGGCTGGTACCTCTCGAAGTACGTCGTTCGGATCGCCGGACGGACGGTCGCTCGCCGGATCGAACGCCCCAGCGTCACCCGGACCGTCCTTCGCGGCGTCAGACTCTCCGTGTTGTTGTTGTCCCTGTTCGTCGCCGCGGGCATCCTCGGCGTCGGCGACACGCAGATCCTCCTCTCGGTGACCGTCATCTCGGCGGTCATTGCCGTCGTCCTCGCGCCCCTGGTCGGCAGCCTGATCAACGGCTTCTTCGTGCTCGCCGACCGGCCCTACGAAATCGGCGACATGATCGAGGTCCCCGATCAGGGCCACCGCGGGTTCGTCGAGGATATCACCATTCGGTACACCAAGATCTTCACCCTCCAGAATACGTTCATCGTGATCCCGAACTCCGCGATTCAGGAACGGGACGTGATCAACTACTCTGCCGAAGACGAGCGCACGCGGATTTCGCTCTCGTTCGAGGTCACCTACGGGAGCGACGTCGAGGCCGCGCGTCGGCAGGCCGAACGGGCCGCCAGAGCTGTCGGAACGGTCATCTCCGGCGGTCCGGACATCCGGATCGGCAGCGCGCGGTACGGCGCGGCGCCCCTCTGTAACATCGCCGAGTTCGCCGACCACGGCGTCGTCCTCGAACTCTTCTTCTGGGTGAAAAACCCCTACAAGCTGAACGTCGCTCGCTCGGAGGTGCAAACGGAGTTGCGCGACCGGTTTGCCGAGATAGACGTCGAGTTCGCCTACCCGCGACGCCATCACGTCTTCGACGAGACGAGCGGCGTCGCCCGCATGTCCATCGAGGAGCGGGGCGCCGAGCGGCCGGCACCCGAGTCGTCGGTCGAGCGGGACCCGCGGTCCGAGGGCGAGGGCGAAGAGGGCGACGGGACCGACATCGGCGAACCGGCCGATCAGTGACCCCGGGTCGACCGGGCGCGTCGTCGCCGCTCCATCGGACACGCTACCGCCGCGGGAGAACTGTGACCGTCTTTTATCCGGGTTCCCGTCCAAGTCTGCGGTAGCCGACGATGTACGACGACATCCTCATTCCGACCGACGGGAGCGAGACGATCTCCGAGACGCTAGCCCACGGCCTGCCGATCGCCGAGCACAACGACGCGACGGTCCACTCGCTGTACGTGGTCGACAGCCGCGTCACCGCCGCAGCGACCGACGAGACGGGTCCCGAACTCGAAGCCTCCCTCGAGGACGAGGGTCGCGAAGCCGTCGCCGACGTCGCCGACCGGGCCGACCGACGGGGTCTCGAGGCCGTCACCGACGTCCGGAAGGGGACGCCGTCGAAGGCGATCCTCGAGTACGCCGACGAGCACGGCATCGACCTCATTGTCATCGGGACGCGGGGGAAAAGTCCGCGGGAAAAGATCGCCTCGCTGGGCAGCGTCTCGGAGCGGGTCGTCGACAATGCCGAGATCCCAGTGTTCGTCGTCCGCGATGTGGGCGGCGCCGACTAGCGGCGCGTTCGGACGACGGCAGTAACGCGAGCGCCGCCGGCGAAGAATCGGATGCGGTCGAGTCGCAGTTCTACGCGCGGGCGCCTTCGACCGTAATGACCTCGCAGTCGAGGTGGCTCCGCAGATACTGGTCGATATTCGGGTTGTCGGTAAAGCGCCGGAAGAGCCGGCGCAGTCGGCTCGCCTGCTGGCTGCCGATGACGACCGCGTCGGCTTCCTCCGCCGCCACCTCGTCGAGGATGCTCTCCTCGACGAGAAAGCCCGTCCGCACGACGTAGCGGGCGTTCTCGAGGTGGCCGAACGTCCGCTCGACGGCGGTTTTCAGGTCGACCCGCGTCACTTTCCGCCCGTTCTGATAGAGATCGACGTGGAGGACCGTCAGCGCCGCCTCCCGCTCGCGAGCGATCTCGATAGCTCGCTCGAGCGTGCGTTTGGAGCGTTTCGACAGGGGATACCGAACGGGGACGACGACCAGCGACATTACCCAAGCGAACGACTCCCGTCCGGGTAAACCTTTCAGTTAGGACAATCACGATTGTGAACGTGTATCACAGTCGGATCGCGGCCGTTCCCGGTGCTCCGAGCGGGGAAGACGGAAGGACAGTCATTTATCTCGAGCGACGATAGCAGGTGGTATGCAATCACGGTCCACTGCGGACGGGACGACCGTCTACGTGACGGAGACCGAGGGCGACCGCGGCTCGAAGGGACCGTTCCTCGTCGCCTACGAGTCTTCCGACGCCGACCGGCGGTACGGCTGGTTCTGTACCAACTGCGAGAGTTTCGACAACGCGATGGATTCGATGGGCCGCATCAAGTGCAACCAGTGTGGCAACTTCCGAAAGCCGACTGAGTGGGACGCCGCACACGAGTAACCGTTGTCGCGCGCCCGCAGCCGTGCGGGAGCACCACTTGAACGTGAACGGTGCGGACGATGGCGAGCGACGGGTACCGAACCTGGTACCCCGCGAACCGTCGATACGTCACATTTCTGGAGAGACGGTCGATTTCCTGCCACTAATCGAGTCAATAAGTTCCTAACCGTCTCTAAACAGGCGCACGGAGTGCCGTTCGTCGGAGAATCCCGCAGCCCTTGTCACGGACTAACATTTATGGTGGGGGCCGTCGTAGGGAGTATCGAATGGGTCCTGTTAACATGCGACTCGTCGAGCAGGCCAGGTCGATCTTCGCAGAGCTCGGTTACACCGTCGAAGGAAACGGCCCGACGTTCCGCGCCGAACGCGAGTGGAAAGTCGTCCACGTCAACGCCGTCCTCGAGACAGGAGAGTTGCCCTCTGAGTCGGGGCAGTTCCACTGTTTCGTCGCCGAACCCGAGGACGCGGACGACCTCGAGAACAAGCTCCGGAGCCAGAATCCGGACTACGAGTGGGCCATCATCGTCGTCGACGGGGAAGACTATCAGGTCGAACGAGCCCCGCCAGGACCGCGCGTCTCCGCGTAACGACGCAGACGAGAATCCGAACCGCTTTTTTCGCCGCTACAGTGCGTCTCGAGTCGCCGACACGCCGGCGCCGGGATCGACGTCCGCACCCATCGACTCGAGAACATCGCCCAGCGCCGTCACGACGTAGATGACGTTCTCCGGACGCGCGGAGTGTCCCATACAGCCGATCCGGAAGATCTCGCCGTCCAGATCGCCCAGCCCGCTGGCGATCTCGAGATCGTACTGCTCGAGCAAGGCGTCACAGACCGCGCCGTCATCGATGCCGTCGGGGACGCGGACGGCGTTCAAGCTGGGAAGCCAGTACTCGTCTGGGGCGTTCATCTCCAGACCCATTCCCTCGACGCCGGCTTTCAGCGCGCCGGCCAGTCGCTCGTGGCGCGCCCAGCGCTCTTCGATTCCCTCCTCGGCGACCAGCCGGAGCGCCTCCCGGAGCGCGTAGACGTTCGTGACCGGCGCCGTGTGGTGATAGGATCGCTCGTCGCCCCAGTAGCCCTCGAGCAGGGAGAGATCGAGGTACCACGAGCGGGGCTCTTCGTCGCGCGCGAGGACCTTGTCCATGGCCTCGTCCGAGAGCGTGAGGGGGCTGGCGCCGGGCGGACAGGAGAGACACTTCTGGGGGCCCGAGTAGGCGACGTCGATATCCCACTCATCGACCCGTAGCTCTACGCCGCCAAGGGAGGTGACGGTGTCAGCGATGACGAGCGCGTCGTGATCGTGGGCTGCCGCCGTCAGTTCGGGAACGTCGGGCTGAACGACGCCAGTGCTCGTCTCCGCGTGGACGAACCCGAAGACGTCGGGATCGTGTTCGGCCAGCGCGTCCGCGACGTCGTCGGGATCGAGGGGCTTTCCCCACGGCGCGTCGACCTCGACGACCTCGCCGCCGGCTCGGCGGGCCATCGACGCCATGCGGCCGCCGAAGTAGCCGTTCGTGGGCACCAGCATGGTGTCCCCCGGCTCGACGACGTTGCCAATCGCGGCCTCCATGGCCGCCGACCCGGTCCCCGAGATCGGGATCGTCCACTGGTTGTCGGTTCGGAACGTGTAGCGCAACAGTTCCTGAACCTCGTCCATGATCTCGACGAACGACGGATCGAGGTGGCCCACCAGCGGCGTGCTCATCGCCCGGAGCACGCGCGGGTTCACGTCGCTCGGTCCGGGACCCATCAGCGTGCGATCCGGTGGGGTGAGTTCGCCGACCGACGGCGCGCGAGCCGACTCGTTCAACGGAGTCTGAGCCATATGAACGTGTGATCGAGTGCCACTTGCAAAGGCCTACCGGCATCGGAAGTACTGGACGCCGGACGGCAGGTCTCATCCGCTCTCGGCTGTACCCCTGATCGAGCGAGCGCCGAGCGACTCGAGTTCTGCGGATCGCTAGCATTCCTCACGGCTGCGAGCCGTTTAAGCCTCCCCGACACATAATCGAGCCATTGTGTTCGTCGGTCACGCCCTCCTCGCGTTCGCCGTCGCGGCGCTGGTCGCCGACTGGCGAGGCTGGGAGCGCCGCCCGGCGCTGATCGTCGGGGCCGTCGCCGGGGCGTTCGCCGCGATTCCCGACATCGACGTCGCCTACGCCCTCGTCGGGCTCCTCCGGTGGCAGGTCGCCGACGGCGTCCTCGGCGCGTCGACGGCCTTCTGGGACGCGAGCCGGGCCGTCCACCGCTCGGCTACCCACTCGCTGGTCTTCGGCGCCATCGCCGCGCCGGCGTTCGGACTGCTCGCCGTTCGCGGCCGTTCCGATCGCGCTCGAGCCGCTCGTACTGGCGCGCTCGCAATCCTCGCGGCGCTCGTCGCGGTCGCGTTTCTCGCCGACGGGCCCCTGACTGCGGTCGTCGTGGTCCTGTTCGCGGCGAGCGGCGTGCTCGTCGCCCGCAGCGTCGCTCGACGGACGACGCTCTCGCCGTCGACGGTCACCGTCGCCGCGCTCTGGGGCCTCTGGTCGCACCCGTGGGGAGACCTCGTCACCGGCTCGCCGCCCGACTGGTTCTTCCCCTTCGACTCCCCCGTGCTCGAGTCGCGGGTCGTCCTGCACCCGGACCCGACGCTGCACCTGCTCGGCGCGTTCGCGATCGAACTCGCGGCGATCTGGCTCGCCGTCGCGGTCGTCTGCCGGCTCACCGACCGATCGATCCTCGCGTCCGTCGACCGCCGCGCCGGCGTCGGCGTCGCCTACGGGCTCGCCGCGCTCGCGGTCGCGCCGCCGACCCTCGACGTTTCGTACCACTTCGTCTTCTCGATTCTCGGCGTCGGCCTCTGCTGCGGCGTCGTTCGAGGGGGGAACTCGATGCCCGTCCGCCGGCTACGGGGCCGTCAACTCCCCCGGACGGAGTCGACCCTCGAGGTCTCGCTCACGGCTCTGGCCGCCGTGACTGTCGCGCTCGCGGCGTACGCCGCAGTGTACCTCTTCATCGCTCCGGCCGGGTAGCGACGGACGTCCCCCGTGCCGTCCGCTCCTTTCAATACAAGACGAAATACGCTTTTGTGAGAACGGTCAGTACCAGTCACTGTGTCTCAAACTTCACTCGAGGAACTGCTCGCTGACGGCCGCACCAACGCGGCGATCGCGTGGGCGTTGGTCGTCGCGATCGCGGTCGTCGGCATCAGCGAACTGGTGACCGGCGGGTTCCTGTGGGCGACGTTCGCTGCGGTGCTCGTCGCGCTTGCGGTACTCCCTTCGATCGCCTACCGATCGGCGGTCGTGATGGTTCCCTGGGAGGTGTTGCTCATGGCGGCGCTGCCGGTACTCGGAATGGCCGTCGGCGCGGAGCGGTTAACGGGGCACTTCGCATCCTACCTCTCGGTCGCGGCTATCGCGCTCGTTCTCGCCGTCGAACTGCAGTCATTTACGACCGTCCGGATGACCTCCGGCTTCGCCGTCGTCTTCGTCGTTGTGACGACGATGGCCGCGGCGGGGCTGTGGGCGCTGCTCCGATGGAGCGCCGCCCAGACGCTCGGCATCCCGTTTACGGCTGACCACGACGCGGTCATGTGGGAGTTCGTCTACTCCGCCCTCGCCGGACTCGGCGCCGGCGTCGTCTTCGAGCTGTACTTCAGGCGGTACGCCCGTCCGGAACGGCGCGTTCCGGTGACGGTCCAGCCGGCCGCGGAGGTCGACGATGCGTAGTCTCGTTCGCGGGCTGCGATCGCAGCGCCGGCAGCGACAGCTCACCTACCTCATGGAGATCGGGCTGATCGGCATGCTGTTCGTCGGTATCGAGCGCGGTAACGGCGGCATCGTGATCAACACTGGCGTGGCACTGCTCGTTACCCAACTTCCCCCGCTGCTCGAGCGCGACTACGAGATTCCGATGGATCCGCGACTCACGCTGTGGATCACCGCCGCCGTCTTCCTCCACGCCTTCGGAACCGTCGGGCTGCCGGGTGCTACCGTCACCCTCTACAGCCAGATCTGGTGGTGGGACCACATGACCCACGCGCTGTCGGCCTCGCTGGTCGCCGGCGCGGGCTACGCCACCGTCCGCGCGCTCCACGAGCACGCCGACGGGATCCACTTCCCCCGGCGATTCGTCGCCGTCTTTATCCTGCTGTTCGTCCTCGCGTTCGGCGTCCTCTGGGAGATCCTCGAGTTCACCATCGCACTGGCAGCGCAGGCACTGGGGACTAAGGCCGTGCTCACGCAGTACGGCCTCGAGGACACGATGCTCGACTTCGTTTTCAACTCGATGGGCGCGATTATCGTCGCGCTGTGGGGCGGCGCCTACCTCGCGGACGTCTCCGGGGCGATCCGCGAGCGACTCGAGGCCCGGGCCGATTGATGGCGGGCCGATATCTCGGGCCCGATTCACGTGCCGAAACTGACGACCAGCTTTACGTCCGCGTACGGTGTAGCGATCCGGGCCATGGTCTTCAAAAAGATCACCCTGATCGGTACGAGCACGGAGAGCTTCGACGACGCCGCCGACGACGCGATCGACCGTGCGGAGGACACCCTGCAGAACCTCTACTGGATCGAAGTCGACGAACTCGGCGTCGAACTCGCCAGCGTCGAGGAGCGACAGTACCAGGCGGAAGTGACCGTCGCCTTCGAACTCGAGGAGTAGTCGTCGACCTGCCGGTGCCTACGCAGATGTCGCGTCCGGTCGGTAACGCACCGGCACACCGGCCAGCGTAGCCCGTCCGAGCGACAGCCGGTATCGACGGACGGCCGCTTTCGACCGACGCCTCCCGCGGCGGTCCCGCCGCTGGTCGAGCATGCGAGACCGCAGTGAACGGACGGCGAGAAACGTCGACCGGCGTTACGTTCGGAACGATTCGCCGCAGCCGCACTCGCTGACGACGTTCGGATTCTCGACGTGGAACCCCTCGGCCTGCAGGCCGTTCTCGTAGTCGAGGACGCTGCCCTCGATGTACTTCAGGCTGGCCGGATCAACGAACACCCGCAGGTCGTGGTGTTCGTAGATCGTGTCGTCCTCGTCGGGCGCGTCGTCGAAGCGCATCCCGTAGGACAGTCCCGCACACCCGCCCTGCTGGACGAACAGGCGCAGCCCGGCTTCGCCGTCGTCGAGCCCTTCTCCCTCGAGCAGCGACAGTGCCTGCTCGGCCGCGTCTTCGGTTACTTCGATCTCGGGACGCGTCTCCGCTTCCCCGCCATCCATGCTGTCCGTGCTCATGTGTATTCCGTACCGGCGCTACGATGTTAACTGTGACGCCACCGGCACCGCTCCTTGACCTGTGATCGTCCGGAGAGACATTCGATACAGCCCGCCTCGAGTGTGGTCGTCGGGTCGGGGTCGGTGACGGGCGCCACGGGGCTACTCGCCTTAGCCGTTCGCGTGTCGTTTCACTGTCCGATAGTACGTCCCGAACTGCCGTTCGTCGTTGCGCGACAGTTCAATGTCGTGTTCCGCCAGTAGCTCGAGCATTCGCTTGGGCTCGCAGTCGTACCACATCGACAGGAGCCGAACGTTCTTCTGAGCGTAGTCATAGTTTCGCTCGAGTACGCGTCCGTCGGTCGGATCGACCACCGACTCGCGATCGGGCTCACGGTCGCATTCACGCCGTGACATCTTAATTCGTACTTGCGGATCCAGCACCGTAAAAACTCGGTTGGCCGTGTCCGGAACTCGGTCGGCCGCCGTAACTACTGCTTACACGTCGTTCTCGCGGTCCTCGATCCGGCGCCGAACGCTTTCGGCGTGGGCCTCGAGCCCTTCGGCGTCGGCCAGCGTCGTGATCGTGTCCCCGATGTCGGCCAGTCCCGTGGCGGACAGACGCTGAACCGTCGTCGACCGGAGGAACGTCTCGATCGAGAGCCCTCCGGTCACGCGCGCGCCGCCGTTTGTCGGCAGCACGTGGTTCGTTCCACTGGCGTAATCGCCCGCAGCCACCGGCGTGTTCGGCCCGAGGAAGACGCTGCCCGCGCTGTCGATCCGCTCGAGGACCGACTCCTCGTCGTCGGCGATGATCGAGAGGTGTTCGGGGGCGTACTCCTCGGTGAACAGGATCGCCTCGCTCATCGACCGGGCGAGCAAGACGCCGCTCGCGTCGTTATCGAGCGCACCGCGTATCACGTCCTCGCGCTCGCGCGCCTCGGTCTGTTCGTCGACGGCCGCGGCGACGGCGTCAGCGGTGTCCGCGTCGTCCGTAACGGCGACCACGGACGCGTTCGGGTCGTGCTCGGCCTGCGCGACCAGCTCCGCCGCGACGAGGCCCGAATCGGCGGTCTCGTCGGCGACGACGACCACTTCGCTGGGTCCCGCGAGGAAGTCGATCTCGACGTCGCCTCGAACGGCCGCTTTCGCGGCCGTCACCCACTTGTTGCCCGGCCCGACGATCTTCTGGACCCGCGTGATCGACTCGGTGCCGTAGGCCAGCCCGGCGATCGCCTGCGCGCCGCCGACGCTGTAGACCGCGTCCGCGCCCGCGACGTGGATCGCCGCCAGCGTCACGGGATTCAGCTCGTCGGCCGGCGGCGTGACGACCGCGACGTGGTCGACGCCCGCGACGACCGCCGGAACGACGCCCATAATCGCACTCGAGGGATAGGCCGCAGAGCCGCCGGGCACGTAGACGCCGACCCGTTCTATCGGGCGAAACCGCCGGCCGAGTTCCCGTCCGGGGCCGAACTCGCGGCGCCAGTCCTCGGGGAGTTGGGCCTCGTGGAACTCCCTGACGTTGTCCGCGGCCGTCTCGATCGCCTCCCGGACGTCGTCCTCGAGATCATCGTACGCGCGCTCGCACGCGTCGGTAATTTCGATGTTTCCCAGCTCGACGTCGTCGAACTCGCTCGTAAACTCGCGAACGGCGACGTCGCCCTCCTCGTGTACGCGGTCGACGATCTCTCGAACGTCGTCGCTGATCGCGTCGATACCGGCGTCGCGGTCGAAGAACGCGGTCCGATCGGCCGGTCCGAGGTCGGCGAGTTCCCGTACGTCCACAGTCATACCATCCGATTCGTGGGGTGGCGGAAAAACGGTTTCCTTAGTCCCGCCTCAGGCCTCGTCGTTCTCGACCGTCCAGACGCCGACCGCGTCCAGCGTCGCCCGGACGAACAGGTAGACGACGATGAGAAAGCCGACGACCGCGAACGGTGCCTGGAGCATCTCCGCGACGTCGTGGCCGAGGGCCAGCTGACCGAACCCGCGGACGAAGAAACTCAGCACGACCAGCCCGATCCCGACGACCGCGAGCTTGACGAATCCCGATCGATCCATACGCGAGCATACGATGCCGATCGGTAAATCGTATCGATTAGCCGGAGTCCGACCCGACTGCTCCGCGTTTCACCTCTCATCCGTGATACTTTCAGCCGTTCCGTACAGTTCGAATCGTTCCACTGGGCGCGGTAAATCGACCGTTTCGAACGGCAGTTCGGTACCGTGGCCCCCAATCAGCGATACGTGTCTTCCGGCCGGCGCCGCGCGGACCGTCACCCGCGCGGTCAACAGGCGCTGCATAACTATCCACTCCCCACCGCACCGCCCTCGTATGTGGCCGTGGGAACACGCGATCGTCGCCTACCTCGCCTACTCGACGTTTTGTCACGCAATCTATCGGGACTCTCCCTCCGGACTCGAGGCGATCGCCGTCGTCTTCGCGTCGGTCTTCCCGGATCTCGTCGATAAACTGCTGGCCTGGGAGTTCGGCGTCTTCGACGCCGGCTACGCGCTCGGTCACTCGGTTTTCGCCGCCGTTCCGATCTCGATCGGTATCGGCCTCGCGGCTCGCTCGACAGGTCGCTCTCGAGTCGGGATCGCGTTCGCGCTCGGCTACCTCCTGCACCTGCCCGCGGACGTCTTCGACTCCTACGTCCGCGAGGGGATCTTTCAGCCGGAACTGATGCTCTGGCCCGTCGTCATCGTTCAGGACCACGGTGTGAACCAGGGATTCGTCGAGCAGTTCCTGCTGTTTTTCTCTCGATATCGGGACGAACTGCTCGCGGGGGACCTCACGACGTACCGCTGGCTCCAGATCGGACTCGCCGTCTTTACCGCCCTCCTGTGGCTCTACGACGGCGCACCCGTGCTTCGGAACCTCCTCCGTGGCTCTCGCCGACTCCTCCTTGGCGTGGTCGGGAATCGCCGATTCGACGAGTCCACCGGCCGCCGCTAGCGATCCCGGACTTCGATTCGTTCCCGACAGTTTCGTCTTCCTGACAGTTCCCCGGTACTGATCAACGTACGGCAGACACCTTTCAAGACGACGGCCTTATATATGTCCCCGGCTTCCGTCACTAATGCGAACGACGTGGCCCACGCCGCCACGTCCCCTCCGGCCGCATTCCGGCGCGGAGGTAGGCACAATATCCCGCCTCTCGTCGCGAACCGTCGATTCGATCGATCGGTTCGCTCGAGGGCACGCGGATCACCTCGCGACCGACGCTGACTGGCGTCGTGAGACGACGGCCTTATATGGGCTGGCGTCGTACACTGTAGTACGCGAAACCCGATGCCGGATGTGGTTTCCGGACATCAGGTTGATCCGATGTCCTTAAGTGTATGAGGGCGTTGGGATATGAACGCAAATGCGTGATCGACGGGACGTTCAACTCGTCCCGTCATCCCGGGCCACTCGAGTCCGAAGGGGTTAAGTACCCTTCGTGGCTTACGAGTAGGTCCGAAGGAGATGAGGATTCCACCCCTGCGGTCCGCCGTA
>NZ_RQWN01000004.1:300000-460411 GCF_003977755.1 Haloterrigena salifodinae | reverse complement strand
TGGCGATATTCACGTCCGCCCGGTCCGGGACAGGAAACGAGTTCCGCTCAGCCGCGGCCTCGAGCGCGCCGAAGTAGTCGTCGGGCCGCCGGTCGCCCGCCCAGCCGATGCCGACGTTCGCGTGGCTGTCCGACTTCGGAAACGCCCAGGCGTAGCCAACGTATCCCTCGAAGAAGATCCGCGGCCGATTCCGATACGCCGAGAAATCGCCCTCGACCGTCGCATTGAGAGTGACCATGTCGCCGGTGTACTCGTGCGTGTCTCCGTTCGCTTTGAGCGTCAGAGACGGCTGGCCCGACGCGTCGACGACGTAGTCGTACGCATCCAGAATGCCGGCGTACTCGTCGGGCGAGACCGATCGTCCGGTTCTGAACTCGACGCCCCTGGCTTCCAGTTCCGCCGCCCACCGTCGTTCGACGACGGGGCGCTCGCAAGCGAACCACCGCCGCGACTCGTCGACGAGTCGTGCGACGGTACCGCGAAGCGTCGGCGGCGAAACCGGAAGAGGTTTTCGTTATGGACCCAATACTATACATGATGGCGCTACCTATCGACCCCGCCCAGATCGATCCAGACGACATCGGTGCGAAACAGATGATCCTCGAGATGGACCACGAGGAGGCGATCGAGCACGTCCGTGAGGTGTTCACCGACGTAGGGTTCGGCGTTCCGGTCGAGTTCTCCCCTTCGGAACTGCTCAACGAAAAGGTGGACGCAGACCGCGATCCCTACTACGTCCTCGGCGCGTGTAACCCGGCGGTGGCCGACCGAGCGCTCGAGGCCACCGACGGAAAACTCGGCGCGCTGTTCCCGTGTAACGTCGTCATCTGGGAGGAAGAGCCGGGACGACAGCGCGTCTACCACGTCTCGATCATGCGGATCGCACGGCTCGTCGGCGTGGCACCGGACGACGAGGAGATGGCGGATATCGTCGCCGAGACCGGCGAGCTCGTCGATAACGCATTCGAGGAACTGTAACCGTGGGCTACCACACGTTCGACGCAGAGCGAGCGGACGAGCTGGAACGGGCCGGACGGCGATACCGCTTCGTGTCGGCCGAGGAACTGCTGTGGGCGCTCTCGCTGTCGCCGGACGACACCGTCGCCGACCTCGGAAGCGGCACCGGCTTCTTCACCGACGACGTCGCACCCCACGCCGGGGAGGTCCACGCGGTCGACGTTCAGGAGGCGATGCGCGAGTACTACCGAGAGAAAGGCGTCCCGGAGAATGTCGCCCTCGCGACCAGCGACGTGAGCGACCTCCCGTTCGACGACGGCGCACTCGACGCCGCGTTCTCGACGATGACCTACCACGAGTTCGCGAGCGACGACGCACTCGCGGAGATTCAACGAGTCCTCGCGCCCGACGGCCGACTCGTCGTCGTCGACTGGGCGTCGACTGGCTCCGGCGAGGATGGTCCGCCGGTCGACGAGCGATACAGCGCCGAGGAGACGACGAATGCCCTCCGTAACGCCGGATTCGTTATTGAACATGAGGCCGTCCGACCGGAGACCTTCCTGCTGATCGCGACGCTCGGGTGAGAACGCAAGCGGCCCGCGCGGGAGCGCCTCCCGGACGGTCCCGAGGTCACGTTTCGCAGACGCAGACCGAGACCGATATGCGCTGGCATGCCCCTCATTTTTCATCGCAGTCGTGGACGGTTCTGTGATGTACGATAACGAGCGACCTGTCCCGCGACGGCAGGCGCTGCGCGGCGGCGGCGCGACGCTGTTCGGACTCGTGGGACTACCGAACGGGATCGGAATCGGAGCGGCCGCACTCGAGCGGACCGCACAGGAGAACGAGGACGACGAGGCTGGAGACGACGGCGGCGGACTCGAAGAAACGCTGGTCGCCTCGAGCGGAGAGGCCGACGTCGGAGCGGACGAGAGCCTCGAGACGTGGGTGTACGACGAGCAGTTCCCCGGCCCGGAACTCCGGGTCGACGAGGGGGAGACGCTGCGCGTGTCGCTCGAGAACCAATTACCCGAGGGGACGACGATTCACTGGCACGGCGTTCCCGTTCCGAACCCGATGGACGGCGTTCCAGACGTCACGCAGGACTCAGTCTCGTCCGACGAGACGTTCGAGTACGAGTTCGAGGCGTTACCGGCAGGCACGTACGTCTACCACAGCCACGTCGGGCTGCAACTCGACAGGGGTCTCTACGGGCCGTTGATCGTCGAGGAGGAGTCACCGCACGTCGAGTACGACCGCGAGTATACGCTACAGTTCGACGATTACCTCCCGGCGGAGCCGGCGCTGGACTCGATCGAAGTCCCACCGGGTGGCGGTGACGGAATGGGGCCTGGCGGCGGACCGGAGGGAGATGGCGACAGGATGGGCCCCAGCGGTGGAGGTGGTGGCCCGGGCAACGGTCGCGGTCCCAGCGGCGACGGCATGGGTCCCAGTGGCGGACCTAACGGAGACGGCAATGGAATGGGACCTGATGGCGGACCTGGCGGACCCGGCGACGGCATGGGACCAGGTAGTCAGATGATGAGTCAGCGACCGCCGTACGAGGGACTGCTCGCTAACGGACGCCTCCCGTCGGAACCGCCGGTGTTCGAGGTCGAAGAGAGTGAACGCGTTCGACTGCGGTTCATCAATCCGAGCAGCGCCACGACCTATCGCGTCGGCGTCGGTGGCCACTCGCTGACCGTCACGCACGCCGACGGGCGACCGGTCGAACCCGTCGACGTGGACTCGTTCGTAATGAGCATGGGCGAGCGCTACGACGCGGTCCTTGAGGCCGACTCTCCCGGCGAGTGGGCCGTCGTCGCGGAACCCGTCGCGGGAACCGAGGATCCCGCAGAGGCGATACTGCGGTACGAGGACGCGCCTGAGAGCAGATCCGCCGAAGGGCCGGGGTTCGACGGGCGGGAACTCGAGTACGACGACCTCCAGGCGCTCGAGCCACTGGAACTCGACGGAGAGCCGGACCGAACGTTCGACTTCACGCTGTCGGGCGGGATGATGGGTGGCGCAGACGCCGACGCATGGACTATCGACGGCGAGACGTTTCCCGACGCTGACCCGCTCGAGATCAGCGAGGGCGACCACGTCCGCGTGCGAATGGTAAACCGCAGTCCGGCGATCCACCCGATGCACCTCCACGGCCACTTTTTCCAGGTCGGCGACGCGGTCAAGGACACCGTTCTCGTCGCGCCTCACGGCGACCAAGTGATGTTCGACTTCTGTGCGGACAACCCCGGCGACTGGCTGTTCCACTGTCACAACGTCTACCATCTCGAGCGAGGGATGGCCCGCGTGTTCGAATACGAGTGAGCGGCGCCGCCGGCGCGATCGGTAGCGCGGTCACCCGATCACGTGGGGCGGTCATCCGTGGTTCGCTCGCCTCGAGTCCCAGAGACGATCCGCCCGTCGAGGCGGATCACGGCGTACCCGCCGACGACGAAGACTACGCCCGACAGCAGGAAGCCGACGTCCCAGAGGAGGACGCTCCCCGGCCCGGCCGGCCAGACGTGGTGAATCCCGAGGAGCTGATGGTTCACGAGCCCCTCGAGGAGATTGAAGACGCCCCAACCAACGATCGTCGCCCCGAGGAGCGCTCGTCTCGACGGCGGAACGTCCGACCGTCGCCACGCGCGAACCAAGAGGGCGATCCCCGCGATCGTGAAGAGGTAGGTGCCGACGTGGAAGAGGCCGTCGGCGACTACGTTCAGTCGCAGATCGCTGAGGACCGTCGGATCCGTCCGGGCCGACAGCATGTGGTGCCACTGCAGGAGCTGGTGGAGGACAATCCCGTCGAAGAAGCCGCCCAGCCCGATTCCGAGGACGATGCCCGCTCGAACGAGCGGTTTCACTCGTTCGTGTAACCCGAACCACGTCTCTCCGTCACTGGCCATATCGAATAATTGTGGTTGAGGGAAAAGCGTACACTGCTGTCTACTGCAAGCGTGATTCGGACTGCACGAAATGAGACCTGCCTGAAACCGAAACCGCTGGGTCGGTTCGCCCTAGCTGGCCATGTTGCGGCACGACTCCGCGCACTCCGGCAGGACGTCTGCACACACCTGACAGTGCTCGTGATCGAACTGCTCGCACTCCTCGGCGCACGCCTCGCACGCCTCGGCACAGACCGCCGCCAGGTCGCCGTGATAGTCCGAGTCGCGAGCCATCAGTCGCGCGTGCAGCGTCGCCAGATCCGCCACGTCGCGGCAGAGCCGAATGCACTCGGCCATCTCCTCGCCGTGGTCGGCGCAGGCATCCGCACACCACTCGCAGGCCTGTGCGGCCTCGAGACAGTTGTCGATGCACTCGTGCATTTCCTCGTCCGCGTGTGCAAGATCTTGTAATGACATTACAATATTACCTCCGTCACGCGATTCAATCAAGGTCGCGCATGCCGTTGCAAGTCGCCGGCCCGGAGCAGTGACCGACTCACGCGTCCTCGATCCGTTCGATCGCCTCCTCGAAGCGTTCCAGCGGCTGTGCGCCGACGAGCGACCCGGCTGCCTCGGACTTCGGATCGAAGACGACGAACGTCGGCGTGCCCGACACACCGAGTTTGGTCGCCCGATCTGCATCGGTCTCGACCGCGTCCTCGAGTTCCGATCGTCGATCCTCGAGACACGACTCGAGGGCGTCCGCGTCGACGGCGTCGACCGAACGGGTGTACTCGAGGAGGTTCTCGGCCGACGCCCATCCCGAATTCTTCCCTTCCTGTTTCTCGAATATCGTCGCGTGCCAGTCCCAGTAGGCGGACGGCTCTTTGTCGCGGACCCGATCCCAGACGCACTTGCTGGCGACCGCGGCGGTCATCGAGTCCGCGCCGAAATACGGCAACGCGATCAATACGACGCGAACGTCGCCGGGGCCGACGTGGTTCCGGACCAGATCGGGGAGCGTTTCGCGTTCGAACCGCTCGCAGAACGGGCACTGGAAGTCCGTCCAGTAGTAGATCTCGATCGGCGCCTCGGGCGACCCCATGATCGGCTTTCCGGCGAGGTCAACGCCGAACGCGGATGTCTCGTCGCTCGAGTGAAACGACGGGGAGAGGTCGTGAGCCGCGTCGTCGGATCGCGAGAGATAGTAGGCGCCGCCGGCACCGACTGTTACGACCGAGCCGGCGAGGAAGGCGCGACGGGATGGTTGATCAAGTGCCATTGATCGAATTCGTGATCACGTTCACACCGCCGGGCCAAAACCGGTCCGTGGATTTGCTGGGTCAGCAAAACGGTGCCGAACGGCGTCGCTACGAGTCGACGACCTCGAGCGTCCAGTCGCCGTCGGCCTCGACGTCGAGCCAGACGACCCCGCCCGCCTTGTACGACCGCGAGTTGTCGAACGACCCGGTCCGGTGGACGAGTATCTCGCGACTGCCGTCGGCGCCGTGGCCGTCGACGACGAACTGCCCGTCGCCGTCGTGGGTCGCGACGACCCTAACGTCGCCCTCGGTCCACAGCGGCCCGACGAACGCCGATCCCGTCCCGGACGCCTGCACGGGGAGGTCGGCGAGGTCGTCGGCCCGGACCGCCGGCTGGGAGAGTTCGATCGACCACGCGCCGTCGGCGTCGACCTCAAGTCCATACGATCCTCCCTCGACGGCCATGATCGACTCGCCGATAGCGTTCTCCGCCGTCGTCAGCAGGTTCTCGCTGCGGCCGCTTCCGTCAACGCCGGTCACGTCGACAGCGATCGCCGACCCGTCGTGAGAGACGTTCGCGACGAGGATGCCGCCGTCGAGGCCGACCGTCTGCGAGTCGGTCGATCCGGATCCCTCGAACGCGTGGGACTGGCCCGCCTCGAGGACGACGCCGCTCGGACGCTTCGGGCTCGTCGTCTCGTTCTCGCCGTCGGCACGCTCGAAATCTCCGTCGACGAGATCGGAGGGCGTGACGACGTCGAGCCCGCGGTGCTCGAGGTGATCGAGGAGCAGTCCGAAGTCGTCCAGCGACATCCGGTTCTCGTCGACGCCCACGTCGTCCTCGTCGACGATCCGCGGAACGCGCAGGACGGTCAGCAGGCCGTACTGATCGGAGAGGTTGGCGTGGCGGCGAACGCCGGTGTGGAGCGCGGGCCCCCAGATGTACGGAATCATGTGCATCTCGGTCGGCGGCACGCCGGTCGTCCCGGAGCTGTACAGGAACGCCGATTCGTGGACGTCACGGGCGACGTCATAGGTCTCCGCGTCCATCCCTCCGTCCGGAACGAACAGGTGGCGTGCTCCGTCCTCGAAGCCCTCGCTCGCGAGCGCGTCTCGAGCGTGCTCGAGAACCTGCCGCTGGCGATCCGCGGGCTGTTCCGGAAGTGGCGTCGATACCTGCGGGAGCGAACAGACGTCCCATCCGCGATCACGGAGGTCCCGGAGTTCGTCGAGTCCCATCCGTCCCGCCTCGCCGATCTGCTCGGGGGAGACCGGAACCGCCGCCGTCCAGTCGCGCTCCGCGAGCATCTCGGCCGCGACGTCGTAATGGGACTCGTGCCCGCCGTAGAAGGCGAGAATCACCGCGCCGTTGGCGGCCGACTCGGTTCGGCGGAGGTCGTCGACCAGCAACTTAGTCGGTCCACCGTCCGGCCCGTCCGCGGTAATATTGAGACCGGTGACGTTCGATAGGTCCGGATCTTCCCCCGGCTTCTGCTGGTAGCCACAGTCCATTCGGAACCAGCCGTCGTACCCGTCCGGGACGATTCGAATACTGGTGAGGCGCTCGCTCCGCGTCGGTGCGAGGAACTCGACGATGATTCGATCGGCGGATTCCGGTTTGACCGCCAGTGAGGCGTCCCAGCCCTCGAAATCGATTCCGTTATCGAACCGAATCTCTAGGCCGGCCGTCGCCTCATCGCTCTCGATGACCGCCGCTTGCGATCCGAGTCGCGCCTCGTCAGGAGCGGCCGAGAGTTCGCCAGTCCGGGGGGACCACTCGTCGAGATCCTCGAAGTCAGAGAGCCCCTGCCCCGCCTCGATAGCGGGCCAGTGCGAGGGGCCGGAAGCCATCTCCCGCTTGCCGACTCCATTGCCGTTCGCTTCGGATTCGCCGTCTGATAGCGCGTCCATACAGCCAGCGAGAGTAGTCGATGCGGCACCGAGTGCGGTGAGCATTCGCCGCCGAGACGAACCGTCGTTTTCGTCACGTTCGTGAGCCATTGTCGATAGGTTACTCATTGTTACGTTCTCTCCGACAGCGTAAACGGAACCGGTGATTTGCTGACCCAGCAAATCGGAGCCGAAAATTTCAGTCAGTCCTGCATCAGTGCAGATAGATGTTCACGAGCGATTCAGTCAATGGGCACCTGATGAACCTCTCCGAAGCGGTCTCGTACCCATTCGAGACGTGGCGAGGGACGATTGGACTCGTCGTCGTTGCATTCGCCACCTACATCCTCCTGATCCTGAGTACGATGCCGGGGTTCTCGCTCCAGATGCTCGGCGATGGCCTCCACTGGTTCGAGTACGTCGTCGTCTCGCTCACGGAGACGGTGTACCGCACCGACGGCTGGACCGGACTTACGGTCATCGTCCTCTACGCCCTGCTCTCGGGAATCGCGGTCGTCAATGCCGTCGCCCAACTGCAGATCGTCGGTCTCTCGAGTCTCACCGACCTCTCCGGCGTCGTTCCCGGGCTCCTCGCGTCAGGTTGTGCGAGCTGCGGTGCCGGCCTCCTCGGTTTTCTCGGGTTCGCCGGGGGACTCTCGGCACTACCGTACGACGGCGCGTTGCTTCGTTTCGGCGGTCTCCTGTTGTTACTGTTCTTCCTCGGACGGGCGGGCCATCCCAAACGGTGTGCGATCGCAACAGAGAGAGCGAAATGACGGCACAGGACTTCCTCCGATCGATCCGATCGGACCGGCGAGCGATGGCATGGGGAACGGCCGCCGGAATCGGCGTGTTCCTGCTGTTCGGACTTGTCACCGGGCTCGTCCCGAACCCGCTTTACGTTCGAATGGTCCCGCGGACGCCCGTCGACTACCTGTTTCTGGTGCTGACCGCACTGCTGGCGGGCATCTACGCCGCACAGCGGTTGGCGACAGAGGTAGTCGAATCCGATTGCAGGGACACCGACAGGAGCGGAACCGGCGACTCACGGAGCGAGGACCGCTGGGTACTCGGCGGTCTCGTCGGTGGGTTCCTAGCGGTCGGCTGTCCGATCTGTAATGTCATCCTGCTCGCGCTGTTCAGTTCGTCCGCGCTCATGACGTACTTCGATCCGTTACGACCCGCTCTCGGGGCGGTCTCCGTGGCGCTTCTTGCGGGATTGATATACGTTCGCCACAGTCGGTCGTGTCCGACTTGCGCAACGTGATGGGTTCCACCGCCGGTCACCATCGAAACGATCATACTATTGTATAGATGGTCTACATTATCGCAATATTCAGCGAGCTACTGTTGCTAGCCAATGATTGACCGACAACCCGTCGAGGCACTCGTCATCGATCCGAACAGTGAGGACGTTCGGCTCCTTCTCGAAGCACTCGAGGACGAAGCGAACGCGAACACCGTTTCGACCGCTGCCAGCGGCGCCGAAGGGCTTGAATTCGTTCGGCAGTGTAACTCAGATCCCGACCGTTCCCGTCCGAACCTCGTGGTGCTCGATATCGACCTCCCGGAGATGGACCGGCGAACGCTTCTCGAGAAGTTCGATGCCGACCCCGAGTGGACGGACGTTCCCGTCGTCGTCTTCACTGCAGTGGACGAGCGAAAATCTATCGCACAGTCGTACGCGAATCACGCAAACGCGTATGTCCGGAAGCCGGACAATCGAGACAGGTTCGTCGACGTCGTCCGCACACTCGGGAAGTTCTGGTTCGACGTTGCCTGGGTACCGCCGAGAGACGAACCGAACGACAAACGATAGTAGTATGGCTCCCTGAGAAGGATACAAGACAGTGACGGTGATTTGCTGGGTCGGCGAATCGTGGCCTATTTGCCGCTGAACGACGGGGTTTATCCTGTGCAACACGGTGGCTCTCCGGACTCGGCGGAAATCTTCCAGATCCTCGCCGACGACTACGCGCGGAAGATCCTTCTCGCCGCGGATCGAGACGGGCCGAAGACCGCGAAAACCCTCAGCGAGGAGTGTGACGCCTCGCTCACGACGATCTACCGCCGCGTCTCGACGCTGCAGGAACACGGTCTCATCGAGGAACGGCGATCCGTCGACTCGGACGGCTCCCACCGGAGCGAGTTCCAGACGGCGCTCGAGGAACTCCACGTCGACATCACTGACGGTCAGCTCTCGCTGACGATGGAGACCCGCGACGAACTCGCGGACAACTTCACGGCGCTCTGGAGCGGACTCCGAGGTGACGAGTGATGGAAGCGTCCTTCCTGCTCGCCAAACTGATTACGTTCGTCTTAAGTCTCGTCGTCGCGTATCTGGCGTACCACGGCTATCGCCGGAGCGGACAGACACCGATGCTGTACGTCTCCAGCGGGTTCGTCTTCATCGGTGCCGGCGCGATCTGTGAGGGACTCATCTACCAGTTGTTCGGGACGACCATCGCGTCCGCCGCCCTCGTGCAGGCGGTCATCGTCTCGAGCGGGATGGTGCTCGTCCTCATTTCATTGACGAAGTGATTCCGCGGCCCCTCGAGCGCACCGCCGTCCCGTATTTTCCTCCGCTGGTACTTTTTCCGACTCGAGGAATCGCCGTCTCAGATTTAGGTATGGCACCGAAACGCCGACCTATGAACCGACGGCTGTATCTCCGGTCGATCGCCGCCTCGAGTATCGGCGCCGCTGCGGGCTGTCTAAATACTCTCTCGAGCGGCGACGAGGGTGCGAACAACAGTAACAGTAGTAAGCGAGAGCCCGTCGACGGGACGATCCTCGAGCCGCCGGAACGGGATCTGAGCGAGGCGTCGCATCCGAGTTACGGCGACGAATTTCCCACGACGAGCGTCCCCGATCCCCTGTCCGGAGAAACCGTTTCGACCGATCAGTTCGAGGGCGAGCGGGCGATGCTGGTGACGTTCTTCTACACGTCGTGTCCCGACGGCGTCTGTCCCGCGCTCATGCTGCGGTTGCGACGCGCACAGGCGGTCGCGGCCGAGGGCGGATACGGCGACGACGCCGCGTTCCTCGCGATGACGTTCGACCCCGAACGCGACACCGAAGGCGTGTTGCAAACGTACGCCGACCAGCAGGGCGTCGACCTCGAGGCCGGAAACTGGCACTTCCTGCGCCCGGAGCGCTACGAGGACGCGAAATCGATCGTCGACGGCCGCTACGGACTCCCACTCGAGAAGCGCGACGCCGACGAGTACGAGAACTTGGAGTACATGTTCCCGCACTTCTCGTACATCTTCCTCGTCAACGAGCGCGGGCTGGTCGAACGCGTCTATCCGGACGGAGCAACCATCGCGACGTCGAAGCTAGTCGAGGACTTCGAAACGGTGGTGACCGCATAGATGCGGCGACGGGACGTCCTCGCCGGCATCGGAAGCCTGAGCGTCATCGGGACCGCGGGCACGCTGGCGATTCGCGGCCCGCCGTCGTTCGACGGGACCGACGACCCGGAGAACGCGAACGGCTCGGCATCGGTAGCTACCGATTCGATCACGATCGAAACGGTCGACGCACCGGGGAGTGAGGCCGGTGAGGTCCGCGTCCCGGCGGCCGACCGGGCGACGTTCGTCGATTTCTTCGGCACGTGGTGTCCGCCGTGTATCGAACAGATGCCTGCCCTCGCCGAGGCGAACGACCGACTCGGTGACGACGTGCTGTTCCTCTCGGTCACGAGCGAGGCGGTCGGCTCGTCCGTGACGGAGGACGAACTGATCGACTGGTGGGAGAACCACGACGGTAACTGGCTCCTCGGGCTCGATCCGACCGCTGAACTGACCGCGCGGTACCTCGCCGGCGGCTATCCCTCCGCCGTCGCGATCGACGCGGACGGGCGCGTCCAGTGGTCCGATTCCGGGGTCAAGACTGCCGACGAGCTCGTAGCGGGGATCAAACGAGCGCTCAAGGCGGAGGCCGACGCGTGATCGAGGCGACGGACCTGTCGGCGGTCGGCTTCGCGCTCACCGCCGGCGTTGCGACCTTCTTCAGCCCCTGCGCGTATCCGCTGTTACCGGGATACGTCGGGTTCTACGTGAGTCGAACGGACGGGGATGACGCGTCGCTCGGCGGTGCGACCCTCCGTGGCGTCGTCGCCGGTATTGGCGTCCTGGGGACGTTCGCGGCCCTCATCGGCGTGACGTTCTGGCTCGGTCGGTCGACGCTGTCGAATCTCACGATCTTCGAGTCGCTCGTCGGCGGACTGCTGGTGGTCTTCGGCGCGCTCGTCGTCGCCGGTCGCGCCCCCTCGCTGTCGATTCCGCTTCCGAAACGGCGCTCGAGCGTCCTCGGATTCGGGGTCTTCGGTGCGGGATACGCGCTCGCAGGGGCTGGATGCGTCGCGCCCGTCTTCCTCGCGGTCGTCGCCCGTTCGCTGTCCCTGCCGACCGATGCCGCGGCGCTCGTCCTCGCGACCTACGTCGGCAGCGTCGTCGCCCTGATGATCGCGGTGACGGTCGCGACCGGGATGGGACTGGTAGCGAGCGCGAGCCGGTTCGCGGCGTACTCGGAGCGACTGAAGCAACTCGCGGGCGCCATCATGATCGTCGCAGGAATCGGCCAACTCTACCTGGCGCTGGTCGTCTATTGATCAGAAGAACAGCACCGGCACGGTGTTCCGGAAGATATTGAGCGAGATCACGAACAGGAGTCCGACGACGAACCAGTTGAACGTCCGCTCGTCGAACTCGAGGCGCCGGAGATACGTGCCCAGCAGGAGGCCAACGATCGTGACGACGGCGATCACCGAACCGAGCCAGAGCCGGTAGGTCGTGAGCAGGTCGGTGAACAGCACCATCTGGACGATCCGAACCGTGAAAATCGTCCCGAGTACCATCGACAGCCCGCCGATGTAGCGCTCGGCATCCCGCTCGAAGGTGTGGAAGTACGCCGGCAGTAGCGGCCCGAGGTTCGCGAAGGCGAGCAGGAAGCCCTGGGAGAAGCCGGCTGTACCGAGAGCGAACGGGTGGTGGGCCTCCTCGACCGTGACGAAATTCTGGACGGCCTGAAAGGCGACGTAGCCCAGAAGGACGAGGCCGATGACGAACGAGACGACCGGTCCGACGCTGAACGTCGCCAGCGCCGCGACGCCGATGACGGTCCCGACGATAGCGAGCACCAGCAGCGCCCACTCCTCGCGAACGAACGACCGCCCGGTACCGGTCTCAGCGATTTGGAACATATTGAGCATCCACGGCGGAATCGCCAGGACGACGACAGCGACGGTCGGATCGATCACCGACGCGAAGATCGGCGTCATGATGAGCGAGTAGCCGAACCCGGTCATTCCCTTGACGGCGCCGGCGACGATCGCCACCAGGACCAGCCCGGCGAGCAAGCCGACCGAGAGGTCGGACTGGACGCCCTGCTCGACGTTCTCGAATCCAGGAAAGAATGCGATCGAGGCGACGAGAACGGTCAGTGCCGCGCCGAACATCGTCACTTCGCGATAGCGGAACTCGAGGAGGTTAGTCAGGAACTGTTCGACGTCGACTCTGGATTCGGGAGCACTCATACTAGTTCGAAGACGAGGGAAGACGACACGAAGTCGCAGTTGTTAGCCCCTCGGTGGCCCGAACATATTCCACTGTGCAATACGGCGAGAATTATTCCGGTTCGAGATCATCGATCGTTCGCCAAAGCGGCGAAGCGGACACACTAGAGCGTATTCTCGGGGTCGTATCGCGAAATCTGATCGTCTCAGATAGAAGCAATATGTTCCGCAGACACGCGATCGGCAGAACGCTATCGTCGACTGACCGTCGTTCGTCGATCGACGCAATAGTATTGTACAACACCCACATAACACTAAAATACCTCCGGTCCCTAACAGCGGTAATGACTGAGCCGACAGCTTCGGAGCCCACCGACGACGGCCGGCCGGCGCAAAAACCCGTCCAATTGAACGACGTAGCCGACTACGAGGACCAGCTCGAGGAACACGACCTCGTCCTGCTCGAGTTCGTCACGTCCGGATGCGGAATCTGCGCGTCGATGGAACCGGTCCTCGGCGCAGTCGCACGCAGCGCGCCGGGTGCTGTGGCGACGGTGAACGCTGGCCTCGTTCCGGCCCTTACCGCCGAATTCGGCGTCCAGCGCGTCCCGACGCTCGTCGTCCTGAAAGACGGCGAGGAAGTCGCTCGCCTCGACGACGGTTTCCAGAGTGCCGACACGATCGTCGACCTGCTCGAAACGCACGCAGCACACTAAATCTGCGCTAACCGACCTCGAGGAGCGGTTTCGCTACTGTTCCGGGATCGGAGTTGATCCGTCGCTCTCCTCGAACAAGAGCTCCGAGTCCCGATCCGCTTTCGACGTTCTCTTTTCGATCACGAAGTCCTCGAGGACGAGCACGTCGAGCCCCATCCCGTAGAAATCCTTGATGGCCTGCGTCGGCGTCCGGACGACCGGTTCGGCGTGGTCGTTGAATGAGGTGTTCAGCACGACCGGCACGCCGGTGATGTCGGCGAACTCGGAGATGAGCCGGTGATAGCGCTGGTGCTGGTCCTCGCGGACGGTCTGCGGGCGCGTCGAGTCGTCGGCTGGATGCAGGACTGCCTCGAGGTCGTCCGTCTTCTCGGGCCGGACGTCGTAAGCGTCGATCATGAACGGCGCCGGACCGCCGTCGATGAGGTACTCCTCGGCGGCCGACTCGAGTATCGACGGCGCGAACGGGCGCCACTCCTCGCGGTGTTTGACGAACCGATTCACTCGGTCGCGAGACGCGGCGGTGCGGGGATCGGCGAGAATGCTTCTGGCACCCAGCGCCCGCGGCCCCAGTTCCATCCGTCCCTGGAACCAGCCGACGAGATCGCCGTCCGCGAGCCGTTCGGCGACGTACCGCTCTACGTCGTCCGGCTCCGCGTACGCGAGCTTGTTCGTCTCGAGGATCGATCGGATCGCCGCCGTGTCGTACTCGGGTCCGAGGTAGACATCGGTCTGGCGGTCGACGGCCGACGGCGGCTGCTGGGACCAGCCCGCGCCGAGCGCGAGGCCCGCGTCGTGGGCGACCGGCTGGACGAAGACGTCGTCGACCAGCGGCGACTCGCGCACGCGCTTGTTCAGCTTGCAGTTCAGTGCGACGCCGCCAGCGATCGCGACGTTGTCCGTCCCCGTCTTCTCGATGGCCGTCTCCGCGATAGCTACGACCGTCTCCTCGAGCAGTTTCTGGGCGGTATGTGCGAGGTCTTTCTCCCACTGATCGAACTCGCCGGGCGTCTCGTTACGCGGACGGTCGAACGCGTCCTCGAGCACCTCGACGCCGTGGCCGGTCCCCCACCGTTTCGTCAGCGCGGTGACGTCGTAATCGGCGCCGGTGTCGATCAGGTCGCGCAGCACGCCTTCGATTTCCGGATTGTCGTTTCCGTACGGGGCGAGTCCCATCACTTTCCCCTCCCCGTTGAACATCCGGTAGCCGAGATACTCCGTCACGATCGCGAAGAAGAGACCGAGACTGTTCGGATGTTCGTAGGTGTAGGCGCGCGTCAATCCGTCCCCGTCAGCGTGCCAAACGACCGTCGAGTCGTACTCGCCTTTCGCGTCGATCGTGAGGACGACGCCCTCGTCGAATCCCGACGGGTGGAACGCGCTCGCGGCGTGACAGCGGTGGTGAGAGATTGTCTCGATCGGCGGCACCGGCGCGCCGATGGACTCGAGGCGGTTCTCGATCTGTCGGGTCGGGACGAACCGACTCCGGGCCTGCGTGACGAGCGTCTCCTCGAGCGCGGAGAGTTTCCGTGCGCCGCCGGGTGCTCGGACCGCGTCGGTGACGTAGTGCGAGGCGATTTTGCCCCGGAGCCGCGGCTCGTACGGGAGGAGTATTCGATCGACGTTCGGGAGCGTCAGATCGCGGTGGTCGAGACAGGCTCGAATCGCGCGCTCCGGAAAGGTGTTCGTCGCGTGTTTCTCCCGCGTGTATCGCTCTTCCTCGACGCCGAAGACTGGCGTGCCGTCTTCGAAGAGGACGGCGCTCGGATCGTGCTGGCCGTAGAGTCCGATTGCGGGTTTGAACGCGAGTCGATAGTCAGTCATGGCTCGTGAAAGTAACCGTACTCTACCCAAACTCAGACGACAGCAAAACGGCAGTGACGATTTGCTGACCCAGCAAATCGTCGAATATATCGCCGTGCGGATGACGGGCGACTCCGGACAACAGCACCCCATCGCCGCTACACACCTAAAACCGTGCGTATCGGGCGGATATCCTCGACGATGCTCGACGTGGCTGCCTCGAACTACTCGAGCGAGCGCGTTCCGGTCTCGGATCCGACGAGAAGCGCTGAGTCGCCGAGCGAATGCCGGTCTCGTACGTCTTGTCGGAAGCCCCGCCAGTTAGGTAGGCGAGGACGTCACACGAGCGTGACTGGTGCCATCGCCACGACACCCGCACCGAACCCGATGAGCAACTCTCGACGACCGCCGTTCGGGAGGTCCGCGCCGGTCTCGAGCGCCTCGGGAATGAACTCCGTCGCGACCAGATAGACCATCGCGCCGGCGGCGAATCCGAAACCGAACGGCAGGAACGCCTCGGCCCACGAGACGAACACGAACGCGATGACCGCGCCGATTGGTTGGGGAAGGCTCGAGAAGACCGCCGCACCGACCATCCGCCAGTTAGACAGTCCCATCGTCCGCATCGGAATGGCGATGGCGGTTCCCTCCGGAACGTTGTGGATCGAGATGGCGATCGTCATGAACACCGCGAGCAGCGGGATCGAAAATCCGAGTATCGAGACGCCGCCCTCGAGTCCAAGTTCGGCGAACGAGACGCCGATCGCCACGCCCTCGGGGAAGCTATGGACCGTTAGAATGCCGAGGATAAGGACGAGTTTCTTTAGGTCTCCCTCGGCGAACGCCGTCGCCTCGATTGGCGCACTCCCGTGACCGTGTCCGTGACCGGCGCCGTTCGCTCGGACCTCGCTCGAGTCCGTCGCCTCGAGATCGGATCCGTGTTCGTCGTTGCGGGTTCGTTCACGGTCGTGCTCGTGTTCCCCGTTCCCGTGGAGGTCAACCCCGTCGAGGACCCTGTCGGAGAGTTCAACCAGCGCGACGCCCGCGAGCAGGCCGCCGACCATCAGCGTCGGAAACCCGCCCGAAGCGTATGCGAGTCCCTCGTCGACGAGACCGAACACGGAGACCGTCACCATGATTCCCGACGCGATCCCCCACAGCCCCACGTTCCAGCGATCGCTGAAGTCGTCGACGAAGAAGAACGGCAACGCGCCGATTCCCGTCGCTAACGCGGTGATAAAGCCCGCGACGAATACGACGACGAGGTTTTCCGCGAGTGCCATATGCAATGTATGAACGTGGTGGCAAAGAGTTTTTCTAAAATAGAAAATTTATTTTGGCTTGCCTAAACCAGAGTGGCGAAACGATCTATCAGTGGTCGCCTCCGGTCCATTGCTCGCGTCGATCGAATTAGGAGCGTCACGCCGAATCGAACCGTGTCCCTGCTCGCGAACCGAACCAGGTGCGATCAGTGTCGGGATTCGATGTGGATGTTAGTTGGCTGCGCAGTTGTTCGGCCCGAGTTCGAGCGCCTCAACGTCGCTGCCGGGCTGCTCCTTGCCCCAGTTGATCTGCTTGATCTCGTTGTAGTTGGCCGGTTCGTCCGCGAGGCTCTCGACGATGGTCTCGACGAACGCCTGCTCGTCACCGTCCCCGACGTAACTCAGGAGTTCGTTGGTGGCCTCCGCCCGGAGGTCACCGAGTTCGGTCGCGAGGGGGCGTACCGATTCGTCGCTGAAGTGACCGGGCAGCACAACGGTGTCGTCCTCGAGAGCCGTCAGCCGCTCGAGGCTGTCGAACAACTGACCGGAGGCTTCCCGAACGGCCTCCTCTGCGCCGTCCTCGAGGTCGGGACGGCCGACGCTGCGGAGGAACAGCGTGTCGCCGGAGAGCAGCGCGTCGCCGAATCGGAACGAGACGCTGCCGGGCGTGTGACCTGGCGTGTGGAGTATCTCGAGTTTGCGTTCGCCGACGAGAATCGTCTCGCTGTCCTCGAGTTCCGTCACGTTCTCGAGGTCGCCGGCGTCGTCCCCGTGGAGGTAGTACGGCACGTCCAGTTCGCCCGCGAGTCGGCGAGCTCCCGAGACGTGGTCGGCGTGGGCGTGCGTGTCTGCGACGCCGACGATTTCGAGGTCGCGCTCGTCGGCCGCGTTCAGGTACTGATCCATGTACTGGCTCGGGTCGACGACGATCGCTTCGTCACCGTCGTAAGCGAGATACGAGACGCAACCCGTTCCAGGACGGACGACCTGAACGACGCCCTCGACATCAGTCGCGTCCTCGAGGTCGTACTGGCGATGGACGCGTCCCCAGCCGTTCATCCCGTCGTCGATCGTTGTTGCGTCGAACCCGTGCTCGCGGAGGAACTCCGCGGCCCGTGCGGACGTGATGCCGGCGACGCAGACGACCGCGATCTCCGTGTCTTTCGGGAGGTCGTCCAGACGCTCCTCGAGCCCGGAGTAGTCGTACTCCAGCAACTCGTCGTAGATCGGGACGTTCGTACTCCCGTCGATCCGCCATTCCTCGTAGTCGTCTTCGTTTCTGACGTCCAGGACGAAGAGGTCCGCCGCATCGTCCTCCTCGATGCGTCGAGCGACGTCGGCTGGATCGAGATTGGTATTGCTCATTACACCCAATACTACACAACACGCATTGTTAAATCCGTCGGTCAGATCGAACGGATAAATAAACTTAATTTTACGTCCGATTAGACTGTTTTCGTTTCTGTTGATGATGCGTCCATGGCTCTGGTCGCATTCGATACGGGGATAGGGTTTCGAAGAAAAATCGAAAAAGAACGTCACAACTGTGAACGGCACCGCATCTGCGGTGAGTAGTTTCCGTTCGAGGATCGTAAACGTGTCTTGTAGCCGCTCTCGTTAGCTCTGGGCTGGGATTTCGGTGCCGGCGTCGGTGTGTTCGTACTTGTCCTCGAACTCCTGGATGAGCTGGCCCATTTTCGCGTACCAGTCGTTTAACATCCGCTGCATGTCGCTCGCGATCTGGGTCGGGTCCGTCGGATAGTAGACGTGGTAGTAGCCACCTTGATCGTAGTTGATCTGCTCTTTCTGGATAAACCCGCTCTGGAGCAGTCGCTGGATCGAGCGGTACGCGGTCGAGCGCTCCCGGTCGACCTGGTCGGCGACCTCGTCGATCGTCAGCGCTTCTTCGCTCTCGACCAGCACGCGAAAGCACTCCTTGTCGAGTTGCTTGAGCCCGTGGATACACTCCAACAGCCCTTCACACTCCATATCCTGCTGCAGTTGTTCCGCCATCGAATTAGCCATTTTACTATCCGCTGATAAGGACCGCACCGGTATAAGGGTTGTGTGAATATTGCGCAATCTTAATGCGCCGCGGTCAAACGCGGTGTGCGGCGTCTCTGACGTTAGTCCGCGGACGCCGCAGACGCCTTCGACTCCGATCGCATCGTCGCGATCGTGCTGTAGATCACAGCCCCGCTGACCATGAACGCCGAGAGCAGGATCAGCGCGAAGCTGATCGTACTCAGGACTTCCATTCCGAGGTAGTCGCCGACCTGGCGGAACGCGACGGCGATCGATCCACCGAGCAGCATCGGCCCGAAGTAGATCTTGATGTCGCCCTCGTCGACGATACCGGTCGCGGCCGATCCAATGCGAGCACCGAGTGCACTCCCCACGAGCAAGGGTGCGACGATCGAGAGCGAGACTTGCCTTGAGTGCCTGGGTCGAATCGGCGTCGAGGAGATCCACCTCGTGACCGTAATCCCGTCGAACGTCCACGAGGGGATGCCCGGGATCGACTTCGAGGAACGGCGCGAGCAGGCACTAGGACGCTACCATCGCGTCATCGAAGACGCCGGTTTCGACGTCGAGGCGCACGTCGTCCGCGGCACGCCCCACTGGCGAATCAACAGCGTCGCCGAGGCAATCGGCGCCAGCCTCACGGTCGTCGGCTCGCGGGGAAAGAGCCCGCTCGAGAACCGCGTCATCGGGTCGACCGCGCGCAACCTCGCGCAGACGACGGTCGTGCCGCTGCTGGTCAACCGGATCGAACGCGGGGCGAACGAGCCGTCCGTCGTCCGCGAACATCTGTTCCAGCGGATGCTGTACGCGACGGACTTCTCGGAGAACGCTGAGCGGGCGTTCGAGGCGTTCTCGTACCTTCGTCACGCGACGCGGGAAGCGACGCTGGTCCACGTCGAGACGCCGAAGGACCCGGTGCTCCCAGAGGGCGCCGATCCGGAAGCGCGACTAGCGGAGCTGGCGACCCGACTCGAGGAGTGGGGTATCGAGACGCGGACCGCAGTCAGCCAGGGTGATCCGGCGGACGAAATCCTCGCCGCGGAAGCCGAGTACAAGCCGACGGCAATTCTCGTCGGCTCGCGCGGTCACAGCAGGCTCCGCTGATTGTTACTCGGGAGCGTCTCCGAAGACGTCGTCGCACGGGCGAACGGGAACATCATGCTCGTTCCGGCGGAACGAATGACCTGACGGCGGCGAGCCGAAACCGACTCGCCCCACTCCGGGGCTCATAGGTCTCGTGCACAATCGTCGACGTATTCGTCTGCGAACCAGCGGGTAATCGTGCTCTCCGTGCGATTCAGGATGTCGCTACAGGTGGTTTGGTCACGCCGAGCTCCGACACGACGTCCGTTCGCGTCGCTTCGCGAGGAACACCGTAGTACCCCGCGTCGAGAGCGGTCAAAAAGACCTCGAGCTGCCGATCCGCCAAAGGGACCTGTGTGGCCTGATCTGCAGTCAATCGCTGTCGCAAGAGGACCCGTTCTCCAAACTCTCGTCTTGTATTTTGAGTAGGGCCGTCTCAGACACCAGTAGTCAAGTCGATTTAAGGGCGATATGATTAACAGGCCAGAGTTCGTGGTATAGTCAAATGCGGACTCGAGAACTTCCGGAAGAGGCACCCGGACACTATCGCGAATCTCATCCATATCCATACTACATTCCGGAAAAGCTCCCCCTCTCGACACGAATCGATATCGACGACGAACTCACGGAACGTATCGCCGAGGCGTCCTTTCAGCTCGGCCGAATCGACGGAATCAGTCCAACCGTCGATTTCTCGCCGGTCCTCTATACGTCCCTCGTTCGACTCGAGGCCGTCGAAACCGCCGAAATAGAAGGGGCCGATGTCGACGTGGACGAAGTATACGCCCATCACACGCGGACCAGCGGAAACGAGAACGTCGATGTGAGTCGGGACTTACAGGAGGTCCTGAATGCCGAACGCGCCCTTCAAAAAGGATTCAACGCGATCAAAGAGGGCGAGCCGATAACGCTCGAACTCCTCCAGTCGCTCCACAAATTGCTCCTCGAAAACGTTCGAAACGAAGGTGAAGTCGTCGGAGAATGGCGGACGACTGATGTCCACCTCCCTTCTCCGTACGCCAGTCAACCGC
Source organism: Haloterrigena salifodinae (assembly GCF_003977755.1). Taxonomy (NCBI): domain Archaea; kingdom Methanobacteriati; phylum Methanobacteriota; class Halobacteria; order Halobacteriales; family Natrialbaceae; genus Haloterrigena; species Haloterrigena salifodinae. Next base: position 439,976 of record NZ_RQWN01000004.1, on the reverse strand, counting down.
CGTTCGTTCCCCCGCCGCACCAATCGGTTCCCGAGCTGATGGACTCTCTAGAGACGTATATCCAAATGGGCGGCCAATATCACCCGCTCGTTGATCTCGCGGTTACGCATTATCAGTTCGAGACGGTTCATCCCTGTGCGGACGGGAACGGTCGGCTTGGTCGCATTCTCATCGTATTACAGCTCTGCGCTGAAGGATATCTGAGCGAGCCGTATCTCTATCCGAGTGCCTACTTCAATCGCAACAAGCAGGAATACGTCGAGAAGATGCGTGCTGTGAGCGAAACCGGGGACTGGCACGACTGGATCGCGTTTTTCATCGACGGAATCGAGGTGCAGGCACGGGACTCGTACGAGCGGACACAGCGGCTGATGGAACTTCGGCGTGACTACGAGCAACGGTATCCACACCAGAAAACGAGTCATCGCCTTGCGCGGGGCGTCTTCGACATGCCGTACTTCACTGCTACCGATGTCCAAGACGAGTTCGATGTCAGTCGGCAAACCGCATATAACGCCATCGAGGAGTTAGTATCCGACGGTGTTCTCGTTGAGGCGACTGGCAAACAGCGGAATCAAGAGTACAAAGCGATCGACATTTTCGACATTCTCGAGAGAAGGCCAGATCACTAGTTCGGAGACCGTTAGTTCACGGCACGCTACGTCGTCGAACGGAACCGTTTCGAATTCCTCGAGGTCCTGCTCGAAATCCGCCATGAAGGTCCCAGCGGTCGGCCGTGAAAGTTCGTGACCACGCTAGTTCACGAGATGGTTTTGAATCCGTTCGAACTAATCGGCCGTACTCTCACGGAGTGACATCGGGACACATCTGTTTAGTTGTCGAAGGAACATTTGATCCGGAGGTGATCATTTACTATCGAGGAGTAAATACGCCTCATTCAAGTCCCGAGTCGATCCAATCGCAGATAAGAATCGTCATTTGAGTTCATTGATCGAAGCATTCAGAGACAGAGACTTGGGGAGTTGCTGATCTAGACCTGTCACTATCGCTAAGGCCTCCTAGAGTTCTAACTTCTTCTCATCGAGTGATGTCTGCCCGTTATTCATCCGGGCGCACATCATTCAAGCCGCTTTGATCCACTTCCGAATATATGTGATTAGATGATTATCTCGAGCTATGGTATTCCGAACGTACCGGTGAGAACTATTCGCACCAGCGACCCGTCCGAGGCCATGGAGGTCCTCATCAGTCGTTTAGCATTGCCTCCTTAGCTTTCTTGATCCACTTGTACTTCTCGACGTTGGGGTCGGCGCTGTCAGGATGGACAGTCATCGCTAGTCGACGGACGATCGGCGTCACGACTTCGGAGAGCGTCCGGCGCGACGTCCAGAACCTCGACAGTTCCTCGGCGAGGAGAGTATTGCTCAAGGCTGGCGGCACCGTGATCACCCCGCTGGTGTCGACGTGCCTGTCAGCCGGCGGCAGCTGGGCGATCTCGTTACTATCCCGGACGATCTCGACGCCGCATCGATCAGCGATCGGCACCCGTTACCAGCGTTACTGCGATGGCATTGCAAGTACGGTAGCTCGGACGAAGGCACACGGCTCACTCCGCAATCATCGCTCACGTCAAGGATTTACGGATCCGACTCGTACGCAGCACATATTCATGGACCGTCCCGATTCCGCTCAGGACGTGACCCGCGAGGACGTCCGGAGCGTATTTGCGGGGTTGGACCAGCCGTCCACGCCGATCACAGCACCCGAAGTCGCCGACCGGGTAGCGTGTACGCCACAGACCGCACACCGAGTCCTCGAGGAACTCGCGGAACGCGACGAACTGCAGACGAGGGAACTCGAGCCAGGGACTCCAGTGTGGTGGCGATCCGAGCAGTCGACCAACAAGCGAGACGACGGCGCGGAGTTCGAGGCCTTCGTGAGCGCCGTCACGGACTACGCGATCATCACGCTCGATCCCGACGGCACCGTCGCCAGCTGGAACGAGGGGGCGAACCGAATCAAGGGCTACGAGACGAACGAGATCATCGGCGAGCACGTCTCGACGTTCTACACCGACGCGGCGATCGCCGACGGAGCGCCCGAGCGAAATCTCGACATTGCGCGGGACGACGGCCGGGTCGAGGACGAAGGATGGCGCGTCCGCGCCGACGGCTCCCGGTTCTGGGCGACCGTCACCATCACGGCCGTCCGCGACGAGGAGGGAACGCTGCAGGGCTTTACGAAGGTCACTCGCGATATGACCGAGCGGCGGGCCTACGAGCAGCAACTGCAGCGGGAGCGCGACTTCACCGAGCAGATCCTCGAGACAGTCCCGGTCGGTATCGGCCTGCTCACGCCGTCGGGCGACATCGTTCGGGCGAACCAGCGGCTGGCCGACCGATTCGATATCGAGCCGAGGGCGTCCGAGTCATCATCGATCGACTCGTGGGACCTCTACGACGTCGACGGGGAGCCGATTCCGGCCGACGAGCGGCCCTGGACGCGGGTCCTCGAGACCGGGCGCCCGATAGAGAACTACCAGTGTCAGGTCGACGTGCCGGAGGTCGGCTCCCGGTGGCTCTCGATTACCGCCGTGCCGCTCGAGCACACCGAGGACGACGAATCGAGGGTCGTCCTCGCGGTGGACGACATCACCGAGCAGAAGGAACGGGAACGGGAACTCCGCCGCGAGTACGAGCAGACCGAAAAGCTCCTGCGAACGGCGCCGGTGGGGATCGCGGTCCAGAACGCCGATCGCGAGACGATACTGGCCAACCGGCGGGCCCAGGAGACATTCGGACTTTCGGAGTCGGAGTTCACCGACAATCCGGTGGACACCGGCGGGTGGAAGATCTACGACGCCGACGGCGAACTCCTCGAGCCCGAGGAGACGACGTCGGGCCGCGTCTTGCGGACGGGTGAGCCGATCTTCGACGAGGAACTGATATTCGAACCGCCGGACGGCGAGCGACTGTACTTCCGGGTCAATACGGCGCCGGTCTTCGGACCCGACGGCGAGATCGAACGCATCATCACGGGCAGCAAGGACATCACCGAACTGAAAGAGCGAGAGCGACAGCTCGAACAACGAAAGAGTGAACTCGAGACCGAACTGAGCGAGATCCTCGGCCGGATCTCCGACGCCTTCTACGCGCTGGACGACGAGTTCCGATTCACCCACCTCAACGATCACGCCGCGGAACTCGTCGGACGGCCGAAAGACGAACTCCTCGATCTGAAGGTCTGGGATGTCGTTCCCGACGGAACGAAAGACCGCCATCGAGCGGAGTTCGAACGGGCCTTAGAGACCCAAGAGCCCGTCACCTTCGAGATTTATGAAGAAAGCAATGACGTCTGGTTCGAGTTCAACGTCTACCCCTCCGAGACGGGGCTCTCGGTCTACTTCCGCGACGTGAGCGAGCGAAAGGAGTACCAGCGCAAACTCGAAGAGTCAAACGAGCGCTTAGAGCAGTTCGCCTATGCGGCGAGCCACGACCTGCAGGAACCGCTCCGGATGGTCACGAGCTACCTGCAACTGCTCGAGAGTCGCTACGCCGACGAGCTCGACGGGGACGCAGAGGAGTTCATCGAGTTCGCCGTCGACGGCGCCGAGCGCATGCGCAAGATGATCGACGGGCTGCTCGAGTACTCCCGCGTCGAAACACAGGGCGAACCGCTCGAACCGATCGATCTCGACGAGGTGGTCGACGACGCAATCGGGAACCTGCAGGTGAGGATCGAGGAGACCAGCGCCTCTATCGAGACGGAATCGCTCCCACGGGTCCGCGGCGACGAGAGCCAGCTTCAGCAGGTCTTCCAGAACCTAGTGAGCAACGCGCTCGAGTACAGCGGCGACGAGCCGCCGCGGGTTCGGATCTCGGCCGACCGACGGGGCTCGAGGTGGAAAGTTTCGGTCCGCGACGAGGGGATCGGGATCGACCCCGACGATCAAGAGCGGATCTTCGAGGTGTTTCAGCGGCTTCACGGCCGCGATGAACATCCGGGAACTGGTATCGGACTCTCGCTTTGCCAACGGATCGTCGAGCGCCACAACGGCGAGATCCGCGTCGACTCCGAACCCGGGAAGGGGACCACGTTCACCTTTACGCTTCCGGCCGCGTGAACGATTCCCAGCGAGCCGCTCGGATCGTCCCTCTCACGGACGATCGAAGGCGTCTATGACGTCTCGGGTTCGTTCTTCGGAAGGTTTTTCGTTCTGAGAGGTAGTACAGGATCACCGCAAAACCTCCTGCGGGGACGATTACACCCAGCCCGTACATTTCCGGATTTTTGAGATCGAGCCGTTTCGCATCGAGGTACAGTAGGATTCCTATCGGAAACTGGATCACGAGTGCGCCAAGCGATAATGTAATAATAACAATAACATCAGGCATAGTAGTAGTCGTCTGAACTGTGTATTGAAGGTACCTGTTCTTCACCTGGGGCGTCTTGAGCCAGTCTTCTAGTTGGTCACGACTCGAGAGTTGGTATGGTCGCGAAGGAGCTTGTCGGTGAAATTTCGGCGATATTGAGTGGTACTCGGCCGGCTGCTGAAGGCGAAACGTGTGAAGTAAGGAGAACGCGCTGGTGAACTACCCCACCCTACCGCTCGTCTTTCGGCTCGCGCTTGAGGGTGGTAGAACAGTGTAAGAAACACGAGCGGCGCTGTATCCCCTCCCTGCTCGCGTCTTCGGCGCTCACTGAGGAAGGGGTCTTAGCGCCTCAATCCAGATAAACTACAATCCCTCTTTGAACCACGCGAAGAGCTATACATCACTCTCCCGTCTGAAATCGTATGGTATCAACGATATCTACTGACCAAAAATTCGATCTCTCGATCGTTATCGGTGCCGTTCTCGCACTGTACTGGATCCTGTACATCGACCCGCTAACCGGAGAGGTGTTGGGACTCGTACTCGGTAGCCTGCCGGTCCTGATTGGCGTCTACCTGTATGTCGAACCGGAGCAGTACGTTCTCCAGAGTCTGGTCGGACTCGCCGCCGTCGCACTCGGCGGAGCAGCCCCGGCGACAATTCTCTACCAAACTCCGGCGGGGGACTGGCTGGTCGGGAGCCAACCGCTTCCGCTCTCGCTCGGCATCATGCTGGTCGTCGTCGTTGCTACGCTCGTGGGTCGACGGTATATTCAATCGACCGTCGACTCGAGCGATTCAGTTCCCGCCTGAATCGCGTTCGGAACGCACTCGAGTCTCACTACGGATGAAGATCGGACGGTCGGCTGGCCTCTCTCGCGACCGTTGAGGGGTGTCAGCGTCACTCCGGTTTCAGTTATGTAGTGTCTGAAAAGGATTATGCACGAATAGTGATTTGGCGATCAGATAGACGAAGAGGATTCTTGGACGCACTTGATGACTAGCGCAAAGGGAGTACAGCTAATTCGCTGTTAAAACGGGGCAAACAGCGAGGCTAGTCGAAGTCGTACCCCCACTCGCGAAGCTGATCGGCGACTTGATCGATGTGCTCGAGGCCGACGAGCAACGCGGCTTCGCGGAGATCGGCCTTCTTGACCGACTCGTCGAGCACGTCCTCGATCTCCAACCGCGTATCGCGCTCGCGGTCGAGGGAGGACTTCTGTAGGTGCAGTTGGACGGTCTTCTTCCGGCCGTCCGTGATGCTGTTGCGCTCGTAGATCCACGGCAAGCCGCGGCTATCGGTCGCCGAGTCGTCGTCCGTCGTCGGTTCGCTATCAGCCGTCGATTCGCTGTCCGTCTCTTGGCGCTGGTCGCGACCAGCGGACTCCAGTGATTCGGACTCATCTCGAGACGCTGAGTCGGTCGACTCGGTCGCCGACCCTGACTCGGTCTCGGGTTCGTCATCCGTCTCGTCAGCGTCGCCGAACGGATCGTCAGCGCTCGCACCGCTCTTGAACCCGGTCATGCTGTCACCTCGTCCTCGATCGCGCCGGGTTCGGGCGGATTCGGCGCTTCGATTCCGCGTTGTTCCTCGAGATAACGGGCGAGACGATCGAACTGGGCGAGCGTCTCGAGTTCGTGATCTCGCGGGTAGTCGCGGTGCTCGCGCTGGTACGTGAACGCCGAGCACTGCTGCTTCCAGCAGCCTTCCATCAGCGACGTTCGGTCGCCGATTACCTCGGGCGTCGGGAACGAGATTTCCTCGAGGAGTTCCGCCTGATCGTTCGTTCCCTTGAATCCGTTCGGCACCGCAGCGAGGACGCCGACCTCGATACCCATCTGATCGGCGAAGTTCGTCGCGAGTTGCTGAAGGCCGTCGACGGAGGCTTCGCCCTTCGCGGAGGGCTCGACCGGGATTACGAGGTTCCGCGTGGCGTAAATCGCATTGTAGAGGTGATCCGATTCGGTCGCCGGCGGGTCACAGATCAGGACGTCGTACTGCTCGGCGATGCCGCCCTCCTGGAGAACGCGCTGGAGTTGAGCGTAGATGTTGTACGCGTCACCGAGCTTCTCGGCTTGCTGTTTTTCGCGCGTGAGAAAATCGGAGAGGTCCGAGAGCAGGTTGTGTTCCGGAATGACGTCGATCCCTTCGGCAGACTGGATCAAATCGTCGAACGATCCGCGAGGACTGCCGACCATGTGACGGACGAGGTTGTCGGCTTCGTGATCGGCGCGCTCGTCGTCGACGCCGAGTAGTCGGCTGAGGTCGCCGTCCTGGGGATCCAGCGGGACGATGAGGACGTCGAGCCCCGCTCGAGCGTGCGCGGCAGCGAGATTCGCCGTGAGAGACGATTTCCCGACGCCTCCAGCTTCGCTGTAAACGGTGTACGAGAGCATAAGAAACCCTGATGGTCTACGTTGATATGAATGTTCTCCAAATAAGCCATACAAATATGATGCCTAAGTAAGATCCCAATAGACCATATCTAAGAAACATATCTAAGAAACTTACCTGGAATCCCCAGGTCCATTGATTATACTACTCTCTCGCTGACGTTCGAGAGACAACATGGATTATAACGGCGAAGGAGACGTTATCGAACCCAGTCATCAAAATAAGATATCTAAGAAACATAGACATGTATCTTAGACATCTCCGCTTGCTTCGACTCAGCAATGATATAGGCGGCCTCCTCGTGAGAGGTGCGATTGTAAGGGACTCAGCGGATATTCCAACTCAAGAGCCATTGCGGGAGGTACCCGAAACACAACATATCTTTGCCGTCCGCAGGGTCCCGTGACCGGAGACTGACGGTCTTGGACAGCCAGGATCGGTACCCTCGCTTCGAAGTTATCTGCTACTGTTGCCCACATAACTTTCCTAAGAAATGAGTCTAAGATACTTAGATTAGAATCTGAGGAGACTAACAGAGACGGACTGGAACATCCACTTGCGTTCCGAATCGACCGTCACCACTCGAGCGGTTCGACATCGGCAATCGAAACATCGTCACCCTCGAGCGTTACGTTGTAGGCGCTCCGGAAGCCCGCATTGAGACAGGGCGTATCAGCGACAGTAGCGACGCCTTCCCGTTCGTGAATGTGGCCGCACGCGACGAACGAGATATCGCACTCGGTGAGCCCGTTCTTGAGCGTGATCGATCCCCAGTGGCGGCCACCGATACGTGGGACCGACTCCGCGGCGCGGTCCAGCGGCGTATCGAACGGCGGGAGGTGAGTCAAGGCGATCCGCCTGGCGTTCGCTTCGCTTTCGCGCTCGGTCGTGAGCGACCGGAGCGTCTCGTACCGACCGGTGTAAGTAGCAAACTAGTCGTCGAACGCGTCGATTCGCTCGCGCAACTCGGGGAGGGTCGCGTCCGCCTCGCCGCGACCGGCACAGTCGAGCGCCCGCTCGAGCCATGCGTCCGGATCGTCCGGTTCGGTCACCGCGTCGGGATCGTATCGAACCTCCTGGCCGGCATCGAACGTCTCGCTTCCAAGTCCGAACGCGCGGTATCCCTCGATCGGATACGTCTCGCGATGGAGGTTCCGCACTCGCGTCGGCTCGCGGACCACTTCCGCGTGTCGTCGGTAATCGTGGTTGCCGGGACGGGTAAGACCGGGACGCCGAGATCGTTCAACTGCTGAAAGAACACTCGCGCTTCCTCGAGACCGACCAGTTCCCCCTGCTGTGGTTTTCCGTCCGTTACGGTCACGCAGGAGTGAGCGACGTCGCCGACGGTGAGGATCGCGTCGAATCGATCCCACGAGAAATGCGGTTCAGCGTCGAATCCGTCCTCGCCGAGGTGGAGATCGCCAAGTACGAGCAATCGCAGGGAATCGCGTCCAACGACGCCCTCTAGCGGCTTAGTACTGCGTTGAAACCGGCGTTGCTCTCGTATTCAGACACGTTCACCAGTACGATCGGACCGGCGGTCGCGAAAAAGAACAGTCCCGCTGAGACGGGAGGAAAACGAAGCGCTGCTGAGCCGCCGGAGCAAAACGTCTCAAAGCGACCTTCCGTCTGCGACCTCGCCGAACAGATTTCGAAACGAGGTGAGGTTCTAATAGACTGCGTCTCGAAGACGGTCATGATGAGCACGGCTGTCGACGTCTCCAAACAGTGTACGTTCGCGTCGGCGATCGACGTCACGACGATCCTCGAGCGACTCGAGATCCAGTTCCTCGACGTCGACGACCGTCGGGCGATCGTCATCTTCGCCGGTGCGATTCTCAACCTCGAGTGTCGGACGGGGACGCTAACGAACCTCACCAGTGCGGAGATAACGGTCTACGACCTCCCCGTCGACAGTCACCGCAATTCCGACAGCGATGACGATACCGCGCGGAAACTCCTCAAAGACTTCCTCGAGCAACTCGCCGACGCCGGCCACCCTCCGTAAGCGTGTTTGATATCCGCCGCGACGTTCATTCGTGCCGTGGACGTCCGAGTATTGGGATTACGATTTCCAGTTTCTGAACCGACCCGCTCGTGGGAAACGAGGGAGCGAGATTCCAGGCCGCCGAACACCAGTTACACAGCATCTCCAACGCGTGCGCGTTGTGAAATACGAGGGTCGCGTCCGTCTCAGCTCATTCTGCTTCGGGATCGTCGCCGAGCGAGCCCGCGTATTTGTCCTGTTCCTCGTCGGGGAGGTACTGCCGTTCCCAGTCGACGACCTCCGGAAAGCCGGCGAACTCGTGGAGACTCCCGACGGATTGGGCGTTGAACTCGTCGTCGATGGCCCGCATCGCCCCAACGGGATCGTCCGCGAAGGCGCTGAGGTCGGCATGAACGTTCGCGATTGTCGACAGCGTCGACGCGATCGGGAATATCACGAGATCAAATCCCCACTCGTCGAGCGACGAGAGGTCGACGTACGGCGAGGAGCCGAGATCACCGACGAAGTTGTAGACGAGCGGACCCGAGACCTCCCGGCCGATTCGCTCGAGTTCCGATTCGTCGGTCGGTCCCTCGATAAACGCGATGTCGGCGCCGGCCTCCAGAAAATCGTTCGCGCGCCCGATCGCTTCGTCGAGGGAGCCGTCCCCCGTTCCGCGGGCATCGGTTCGAGCGATGAGAACGAAGTCTTCGGCGCGGTCGTCGCGAACGTCGGCCGCGGCTTCGATCTTTCCGACCGCCTCTTCTCGCGGGATGACTTGGCGTCCTTTCGTGTGGCCACAGCGTTTCGGGAAGGTCTGGTCCTCGATGTGGATCGCACCGACGCCGGCGTTGATGTACTCTCGGACGGTCCGGATCACGTTCGTCGCGTTTCCGTACCCGTTGTCGGCATCGGCGATAAGCGGAACGTCGATGCGCTCTTGAATGGTCGCGGCGTTGTCGATCATCTCCGGCATCGTGATGAACCCGGCGTCGGGATAGCCGGTCTTCGATAGCGACGTTCCGTACCCGGTCATGTAGATCGCGTCGAAGCCGACGGCGTCGGCGACGCCGGCGGTGAGCGGATCGTGAACACCGGGACAGACCAGTAGTTCGTCGCGGTCGAGACGCTCTCGAAGCGCGGTACCGGAATCGGTCATACCCGATCACTCGCCGGTCGGAAGGAAGTCGGTATCGATGCGATTCGGACGCGTCGTCGGTGACGTCCGTTTCAGTAGTTCTCATCTGGCTCCTAAGCAGACTGGGAGCTGAATAGCTCGGATCAAATATGATACTTTGAAGTATCGTACTCTGAAGTCACTTCGTTACGAGCATGGCCTATTCCAGGTGACGCTCTTCTGTACGACTCGCGACCAGAACAGCAACCTCCTACAGGGAAATAATCTCGACCTCAAGTGTCGGGAAGGCGAACTGACTATCCTCGAGCAAAAGTAATCGTCTCCGATCTCTTGGTTAGCAACGGGAGTGCTCCCGGAAGTGAGTTCGCTACTGCGATGAAACTCATCGACTCGAAAATCAACTGATGTCGAGACTACTGAGAGTATGCTCGTATGTGAATGCGACTCGGAAAGGAGAGCAAGATGGGAGGAGACACCCACCCCACGTTTCCGACGTATCGAGAGGGACCGAAGGAGTGCTGGGAACCAAAAATGAAGAACGGAGGTGAACCCCCACACCCCACGTTTCCGTCGTTTCTCCAAGAACGGAGGCGGGGGTATGCAGATAGCGGTCTATGTTACCGGATCTTGGATGCCGGAAGCTACTCCTAATAGCTAGACTGAAGTGGTTAGGTTGACTATAGTCCACTAAGCTAACTTCGTTTACTGACGAAACAATGGTTATTCGTTTCGTCGGTCGAAATGGAGGTCGACTATCTTCTCCTTTCCGTAGCTGTCCTTGGTGGATAACACCAGTATCGAACGAATAATCCGTGAAAAAACACCCTCCGAACGATCGCTTCAACTCCACCCACCCACTCTCATCAAGTTACGACGGAAACGTGGGGTGTGGGGGTGAGCAGACTCTTCTCTCTCTATCGTCTTTACCGTCCCGTTATCGGCGGTATTCCGATCTACGTCGGAAATGCGGTCATACTATCAGCTGTCTTATTCCCTCTTTCCAAACTCTCTAAACCAGGTATTCAGTAGAATTACGACGGAAATTCGGGGTGGGCTTCCCCACTAGTTTTATACTCCTACCGCTCACATCGTTTTCTATCGAATGACACCCGACTCCTCGTCCGATTCCGTCGATGATCCGCTCTTCGAATCGGGGCATCGGATCTTCTCGAACAAGGATCTCTTGAAAATCGGCCACGTTCCCGAAGCCGACCGAATCGTCGGGCGCGATGAGGAGATTTCGAAGCTAGCGAAACGTCTGAACGGCGCAGTTCACGGATACTCTCCGGAAAACGTGATGATCTACGGGAAGACGGGAACGGGGAAGTCATTGGTCTCGAGGCACGTCTGTCAACGCGCCCAAAGTGCGGCTCAGGAGGGTGTCACGATCGGGACGGCGTATATCGACTGCGCTGAAGATAATACGGAAACGCAGGCGATCTCTTCTCTCGCTGCGAAGTTAAATGACGAATCCGTTACCGAGATCACCGTCCCGCACACCGGTCTCAGCACGTCAAAATACTACAAACTGCTTTGGAAAACGCTCGACGCGCAGTTTGACTCCGCCATCATCATCCTCGACGAGATCGATCTGATGAACGACGACAGTCTCCTCATGAAACTCTCGCGGGCCGAGGAGGCGGGGAAGATCGACTGTAGTATCGGCGTCATCGCGATCAGCAACAAAATCCAGTACGTCGACAATACGAACGAACGCGTCAAGAGCAGCTTCCAACACAAGGAACTGTTCTTCAAACCCTACGACGCGAACCAGCTCCGCGAGATCATGCTCAATCGTGCGGACGCGTTTCAGGGCGGGGTTCTTTCCGACGACGTGATTCCGCTGTCCGCTGCGTTCGCCGCCCAGGAACACGGCGACGCGCGGAAGGCCATCGATATCCTACGCCACGCCGGCGAGGTCGCCTACGAGGACGGCGCCGAGAAAGTCCGAGAGAAACACGTCCGGCAGGCCCAACAACACGCCGAAAAGGACCGCTTCCGGGAACTCGTCAACGGTGCGCCCACCCAGGCGAAGGCCGCGCTGCTCGCGTTGACCGAACTCAGCGTCAACTCTGACGACGACGCGTTCCTCACGAGTCGCGTGTACGACCAGTATGAGCGCATCTGCGAACACCTCGATATGGATATTCTCTCGGTTCGCCGGTTCCGAGACATCCTGAAAGAACAGGCGTTCCTCGGCGTCGTCGAGATCGAGAAGATCAATAAGGGGAGTGCGGGAGGGATCCATCTGCAAAATCGGCTCATCGAGGATCCGCAAGTCGTCCGCGAGACCATTCTGGAGGATAGCCGAATGCAGAACTGGGATGACGACTAAATTTCCAGAACATCGAACAAGAATATACGACGGAAATCCGGGGTGGGGCGTACGGAAACGACGGAAACGTGGGGGGTCCGAATGGACGACGGAAACCCGGGGTGCGACGGGGTGTGTTCGAACTACGACGGAAACGACGGAAATTCGGGGTGGGGCGTACGGAAACGACGGAAACGTGGGGGGTCGAAACCTACGACGGAAATCAGGGGTGTGGAACGGGTGTGGGAACTGTTAGCAGAGCGATCCGGTCTTCTCGAGCACACGCTGGACCGAGGCGGGTCTCTATTGGGGATTCCGTCACTCCTCAAGGAATCGGCGCGTTAGCGCACTGACTTCGGATCGGAACGCCTTCATGTCGACCGGTTCGCTTTCGTGGTAGAGTCGGTCGTGTTCTTCGCGACCGATATCCTCGAGGACGCGCTCGTAAAGCGTGTCGAACGTTACGGGACGGCCCCGTTCTTCGAGTTCGCTCGAGAGCGTTTCGAACCGTCGTTGCGTCGCGTACGTTTCGGCTACCTCCGCCGCGGAGGCGTCGACTGGCGCTGTCGCCTCGATCTCGCGAAACGACGGATGCAGGAGCGTTGCTCGCTGGCCCCGTTTGTTCTGGACGATCACTCCTTCGGCGGGTCCGTCATACCACGCGGACTGGGGGACGGAATACGAGTCGGGATCGAAGTCTCGAGCGCGCCGTTCGCGCTCGAAGACGTTCACCGTGTGGAGACCGAGCTGATTGAAGATCCGCTCGACGGTATCGACCGAGTAGAACCGTTCCTTCTGGGCCGACCAGACGTCGAAGCCGAGGAACGACGGCGTCCGTTCCCAGTCATAGTCGATCGTGTGCCGATGCATTGCCTCCCCGAAGAAAACGAGCGCCTCGACGTCGTCGACGGCGTCGCGAAGCGCTTCTCGCTCGAGGTTCGTTCGCACGTGACGGACGGCGTGTCGGTACGGTTCCGGAACGGCATCCGGATCGTCGTAGACGCGATTCCGATCGCCGAATCGAATCAATCCCGACTCCTGGAGTTGAAAGCGGAAATGCGCCCCGTCGACTTTCTCTATCAGCCAGAGATGCCCGTCCTCGAAGCAGCCGTCAGCAACGTCGGCGATCGGCGGTATCGATGGAAACCTCTTCATGAGCTATCGATCGTTGCCATCCAGATTATAGACCATTCTGGTAGCATGTACCGGTTCGGTCTTAAAATATTGTCCCCCTCTCTTGTCACTCCGTCGTCGATTGTTATCTCGGCAAGGAGACGATGGACACCGTCTCCATCGCTGGGGTTGCAACTTGCGAACGGATAGCGTATTCGTGTGAGCGCTAAAACCGGGTCGGCCTGTCGAAAGAGTAATTGCAGTCCGTTGTACTCAAACGACACCGCTACGGGATCGATACTGTGGTAATTCCGCCGCAAGTACGACTGTGTCAAGTTCCGGGGGCGTCGCTACGCTTTTGACCGGAGTAGTCTCCGATAAAAGCCCATGAACTGATCTTCGGTTCTTAGACTAAGATCTTAGGTAAACGGTCCCTGAAGAAGGATCCATGATAAAATGCCGGATGATGATCGAAGATCCGATTTCGCTCTCGGTTATGAGTTACCATCAGATATGGGACTTGAATACTACGTCACGGGTACACCCTTTCTCAATAATATGAGAAATGATTGGTTGTCCTTTCTATCGAAAACTATACCAGAATGCTCTACCAACGCCCCTCTCTGTGGATCGGACCCACTCACGATAACCTCCGTTCTGCTCTGGACACTTATTGAGATATTTCAAGACGGTTTCCAAACATATATGGTGAAATAGGTATGCTAATAGCTCAAATGTTCTTCAGAGCAGATATATACGTCGGTAATAGTATCTGCCTGCGTCCTCTTTCTCGACTGTAACTCGGCTTCTGGAGTACGTCTGATCGCCTGATTACGACCACCTATCCCAAACTTCTCTGTTCACAGAAAATTATCTATAAGTGGTAGCTCCTTCCGACAGAGATCGATATGCAATCGTATTTCGATCGAAAGGTCCACGGCGTCCTCGTCAACTCCCGACTCATTACTGCGAACGGTACGAAGTCGGAGCCGGTCGTGACCTTACGACGTCCTTCTCGTCCCTCGTCTCTGGCCCGTTCAAGGTTTTTCGTAGCCGAGTCGCTCGAAGACCGCATTCATCTGAGTAGTACGCTCCTCGAGGGCTTGCTCTCGGGCGATTTTCTCGGGCTACCGTTCGAGATCGTCTCGCTCACTAGCTCCGATTCACCTTCCTCGTTCCGCTTCAACGTCGCCGAGTTCTTTCCATTCTCCGGTCGATTCTGCTCGACTTCGAGTCGGCTCCGCCCCCGTTGTACCTCGAGTATCCTGATCTGGCCGGTCGGAAGCTGCGATCGGATTCGGTTTGGAAGCCCATTGGTCGATTAGTCGGCGCCAGAGTCGTTGCCAGCGTTATTCTCGACAGTTACGGTAAATAACTCCGCAATGGAGACTCCATTTGCGTATTTTGCGGTTACGCCGAGTTCGTAGTCCTTGGGCGGTGCATCTCTCGGGGGGCGTACCATCCAGTCGGTTTCGGCGTCGTTTTGCGGACCAGACGCACCCGAAATCGCTGGTCCGGCCGTGATATCGGTAAACGTCGTTGAGGTCGGCTCGGATTCCCAGCCGTCGGGCGCATCACAGGTGACGTGAACGCTATCGATTGTCATTGGCGAATAATTAGTGAATGTAAGCGATCGAGTGATTGCCTCACCCGGTGCGACTGTCGCTTCAGTATCGCCGAGTGAAACCGTTGCGAATGGGTTGGTACCGTCCGGGCTGCCGCTACTGACCCGGAATAATGCGAGCCCGTGTGACGGAACCGATGCACTGATCAGACCGGCGGTCTGCCAGTCGGTTCCGTTCCAGAGATCGCGAGCAACGTAGCAGGAGGCAGCTTCGAGTCCGACCGCCTGGGCGCTGGTCGTAACCGTCGTTCTCCTATCGCTACGATTCAGTAATCCGACTGCCCGATCCCCGTTCTCAAGTGTTTTCGCCCAAACAGAACGTGGGAGACCGTCCTCACCCCTGATGTGTTGAATCCGCGTCGCCTGATTGCCCGCCGGATCCTGATCGATCGCGATCACCTCGTCGTTAGTGAGAATATCGCGAGTCTCGTCGGACATATTTCGAATGTCGTTGCCGGCCATGAGCGGCGCGGCCATCATCGCCCACATGCCGAAGTGCGTTCGATCTTCCGCTTCGGTTAGGTTTGGATACTCCGGCAGGTCCACGCCGACTACGAGCATGTCCGGATCGTTCCAGCGACCGGGACCCGCGTATTCGGCGAGCGGCTCGTTCTGATCGATGATGTCGATAATGCCGTTCCCCCACAGCTCCTCTTGGGCGCTCCAGAGGGGTTTAATATCGCCAGTTGTCCGCCAGAGGTCGCCACCTATCTCTGGGGCCCACATCCACGGATCGTTGTCTCCCCATTCGCAGATGCTGAGAACGATATCCCGATCGACGGCTTCGAGCGCGTTGTGCATTCGCGTATAGCGCTCAACCGCCGACAGGCCGTAATGGTCTCCGCAGTTATCGTATTTGAGCAAGTCGACTCCCCAGTCAGCGAACGTCTGTGCATCGGTTTCTTCGTAACCGAGGCTGCCGGGAAGGCCCTGACACGTCGTCGTCCCCGCTGATTCGTAGATACCGAGTTTTAGGCCTTTGTCATGAACGTAATCGGCGAGAGCACTGATGCCGTTCGGAAACGTCTCGGGATCCGGCTGGAGGTTCCCGTTCGCGTCGCGTTCGGGAGCCATCCAGCAATCGTCGATACAGACGTACTCGTAGCCCGCTTCCGTCATCCCGCTTTCGACCATTGCATCGGCGGCGTCCTTGATCAACCCCTCGTCAATGTCGCAGTAGAACGTGTTCCAGCTGTTCCATCCCATCGGCGGGGATTCCGCCAACGTCTCGTCTGCGCTCTCGCTCCGTTCGCTGTCGTCGTCGGCGGTAACCGTCGAGTTCGCGAGGAGACTACTGGCTCCCGTCGCCGCTGCCACTTTCATCGCGGACCGTCGCGTTATCGGCGGTGTAATTGAATCATCGCTGCCTACTCTCTCCGCTGCACTTTCAGTTTCGTATTTATTTCTTTCGTTCATGATTTCATCTCTCTATTTGAGTGGCTGTAACACACTCGTATAATTCCCAATCACAACCGCTCACTTAAGCTTTGTGTAATGTGTTATGAAAGGGCGTGCCGATGTATACCATTCGACGGTCAGAGACACGTAGATCAGCGTTCCGACGATAGTATTTCGCACACCGGTCGCGAAGGCGAGCCGCGGCCTCCTCGAGCAGTCCTGGAAGCATGACCGTGCAACGATGGTAGTCCTTGCCGGTTCAAGCGTTGTCTGTGGCCGGTTTCGGTATCGGGCTGTCGCTCGACTTCGTGCACCCAGCTACGAACGATCAATCGAGCCCGTCCGACACCGGATGTCTCGAGAAACTCGGATCGAAGTAGCCGATACTGGGACGAAGACGTGCGATTTCGGGCCCAGAACACGTTGAAACCGTCACGTCTCACCTCTTTCCACCGCTGAATACCGTCGTGAACGGACGGCAACGCTCGTTAGGTCTTCCGTCCGGCGTCACCCGATATTTTGTCGGTCCGCACAGGCGGTCTCAGGGCTGTTTCTCACTCAATGACGACCGCATCGATATCGTAGTATCCCCAGCCGTTCTCTATCGTGATCTCGTTGTAGCCCGCGTCGAACTGATAGCTCCCTACAGTCGTCTGCTGGAACGAGGTCGTGTACGGGAGCGACGCCTGCCCGACGGACTGTCCGTTGACGTACAGGTTACACTCTTTGTCGTCGTGTGGCGCGGCGTATCGGATCTTGACAGTTCGTTGCCCGCTCGCCGCCGCGTCGAAGTCCACCGTGACGGAGTCGCCCGAGCTGTCGAAGCCGGTGACGTACGCGTTGCCCCAATACCCCGATCGGCTCGTCGACGTCGAGACGCCGTCGAGCGAGTAGTACTCGGCGTTCAGGTAGTGAGCCGTCGTCTCTCCACCGCCGCCAGAGCTTTCACCGCCCAGCTTATCGTACACAGTGCTGAAGTACGAGGTTTTCGAGTAGGACGTTGCACCGCAGTCGTCGCCCCAGAACGGGGCGGTCATATTCATGGGATCGGACTCGCCATCGCCGTTCCAGGCCCACCCGAGCACCGGCCAGCCCAGCGACTTGGCGTGGTCGACGACGGCGGACCAGTCTGTCCGATCGTCCGGGCCGAGCGGTCCGAACTCGCCGATCAGGCACGGATGGGTCTGGTTCGTATTGAGGTAATCGAGGTGCGACGCCTGCAGCGGCTCCCCGGCATACTGGTTCCACGCCTTTGCGTACACGTGCACGGAGAACGCGATGTCGTCGTCGCCAATATAATCGACGCTCTCGGCAGCGATCTGGGGCTCCTGCCCGTACCCGGGTACGTCGCAGATTACCGTCCCGTCGTAGGCGCTGTCGCGCAGTCTACCGAGCGCGCTGTCGTACGCGTTGCCGTACTCCGACGCCGATACGTCGTGGGGCCCCCACTCGTTGTGGAGGTTGATCACGAACGAGGAGTTCTGCGAGAGGTAGTCGTAGTTTTCCACCCACCAATCCGCGGCGTCCTGCAGGTCCTGCGGGTCTCCGGAGCCGTTGTTCAGCCAGTGGTGATAGGTCGCGATGACTTGGTAGCCGTTGGCGTTTGCCTCGTCGATCCAGCGACGGACGTCGGACAGATCCGCGCCCGTCTCGCCGCCGCTCGGCGGTTCGATCTCGATCCGGACGGTCTCGATATCGGGATGGTCGTCCATCAGGTCCCACCCCAGATTCTGGTCGCCGCCGCAGTAGTACGCGGGTTGGAGGTTGACGCCGTCACCGAACGATGCGCCCGCCGCAGTCGTCGTTGTGCTGCTCGCCAGTACGCCTAGACCGATCGTCGTTCCGATCGCAGTGGACTTGAGTACATCACGTCGTTCGTACATTTTTCTAGCTCCGAAAGGAGATTCAATAATATCATTATTAAATCTTAGGGAAATTGAGTCAAAGCGGACGTTACGAAACCGGTTGCGGACCGGCTGAGGATGTTCGGTCTCCACCGCTTCAATCACGCCGTCAATCGCGTCCCGCGCGACGTCGCTTCCGATCCGCGTAGAGCGGACGACCGGATTCGGCATCCATCCGGTTCGCGAACCGCTCTATCAGCCGTATCGTGCGGTCGTCTCCGGGGAACACGTAGAAGCCATCGTCGTACTGGGCTCGCTTTTTTAGAGTAAGTTGCCAGACGACGCCCCCGTCGGCGTCCAGTTCGTCGAGTCTATCGTACCAAGTGTCGTAAATGCTGTTCCGACGGGCGATCTGCTGTCGCGTATCGTTCGCGTTCCGATCCACCTGGATGCCGAACTCGCCCAGGTAGACGGGCTTCCCGACCCGTTCGTGGCCGTCTCTGACGTGGTCCTCGATCCATTCGGTACCGTACTCGGGGCTGACACCCCAGTGGTCGGGGTAGAGGTGGAACGAGCACGCGTCGACGGTGTCGATCCGGTGGTGATCCACATACGCGGTTCCCTGAGAGCCGTCGCGGAGCCAGTCGTCACCGTCGCCGTCGTAGAACCCTTCTATGCCGGTCGACACGAGGTGGTTCGGATCGAGGCACTTGATGAACCCCGACACCTCCTCGATCCAGTCTCCGAGTACGTCGACGCCCTTCGTCTGGGCGCGCGGCTCGTTTCCGAGTTCCCACATCGCGATAGTCGGATCTTCGGCGTACGGGACTCCAGAGATGGAGTTCGTGCGCGTCACGATCATTTCGACGAAGTCGCGGTACAGCCGCCGCGTCTCGAGGTCGGTGTAGAAGTCGTCGTGCTCCTCGGCCGTCTCGGACCACTCGACGTATTGTTCCATGCCGCCGTACGCTCCCCAGTTGTTCGCGAGCGGGAGGAGCAGACGGAGCCCCCGGTCCGCTGCGGCCTCAATCACGTAATCGAGATGCTCGAAGGCAGACTCATCGTACTCGCCCTCGGACGGCTGGAAACAGTGGCCGTTGCGTCCGGCGCAGAACGCCCACGTTCGGACGGTGTTGAGCCCCAGATCGGCCGCCCGGTCGAGCATGGCGTCGACTTCGTCTCTAGTCGTCCGGACGTCCGCGAGCCAGAAGTTGTTCGTTCCGGCGAGATACTGCGACTCGCCGTCCACCGAAAACGACGTTCCGTCGGTCGCGAGGAAGCCGTTCGGTCGGTTCGACGCTTCGTCGGACGCCGCCGCCGCGAACCCGGGGAGAGTGAGTCCGCCGGCGACCGCACCGCCGCTGCGGAGGATCGTGCGTCTTCGTACCATGGATGGTGCGTTTCGAATTCACCGACATCTGTAATAAATTTTTTCAAAGGGAACTAACGGTACGGATACCGGTCGGACACAACGATAGGACAAGAGCTAAGGGTTCGGGCAAAGCCCTTCCGCCGGAGTACTCGCATGCAACTTTTGCTCGTCCTTCCGCCGGAACCCGACGAACGGTGGGAGAAGGCAAAGCAGATCGGCGTCGACCACGCCGTGTATCATTCGCTCGAACTCGGCGACGGGCGGCGTCCGTCGCAGTACGACGAATTGCTCCGGGCCGTCAACCGGTACCGCGATCACGGGCTCGAACCCGCCGCGTTCGAGGGGAGCGTCCCGCTGACCGACACCACGCGCCTCGCGACGGACGGTCGGGACGACGAGATTGACGAGTTCTGTCGGTTCCTTCGGAATCTCGGGAAACTCGGCGTCGACGTCGTCTGTTACGACTGGATGGCGGGGCTCCGGTGGGCCCGGACCTCGGTCACGACGCCGAGTCGGGTCGCCTCGCTTACCACCTCCTACAGCGACGAGCAGATGCGCCGCGGACCCGCGCCCGCCGCGGCCCGCTCGACGACGGCGGACGACCTCTGGGCGAACCTGGAGTACTTCCTCGAACGCGTTGTTCCGGTCGCCGAGGAGGCGGACGTCAAACTCGGACTGCACCCCGACGATCCGCCGATCGGGGATGTCCGCGGAATGCCGCGGATCGTCAACTCGCCGGAGGCCTACGAGCGCGCACTCGACGTCGTCGACTCGCCGTACAACGGCATCACGTTCTGCCAGGGAAACTTCGCGGCGATGAGCGTCGACGTTCCGGCGACGATCCGGCGGTTCGGCGATCGGATTAGCTTCGTCCACTTCCGCGACGTCGAGGGCGGCGCCGACGGCTTCGTCGAGACGTGGCACGACGACGGGCTAACCGACATGGCCGCCGCGATCGAGGCGTATCGCGACATCGGCTTCGACGGTCCGATTCGACCGGATCACGTTCCGACGATGGCCGGCGAGGACAATTCGATCCCTGGATATCACCTCTCCGGAAAACTGTTCGCCAGCGGATATATCCGCGGCCTGCTCGATGCGACCGATTGAGACGCCGTCGTCGGCTTCACGGTCACTGCTCGCTACCGACGCAGCACGACGAACGACGAATTCCAACGTAAGCGCTTTCGTTCGGTCGCAAACAGTGCCCTCAGTTCGACGCAGTGCCGTCGTCAGTAGGTCGCACGGAGGTGGGTTAGCGACAATTCTTCGGCGAGTCGCCGCTCGATATCGTTAGGGGGGTCCGCGGCGTCGAACGCGACCGTTCGCTCTTCGTCGGGCGTCAGATGGAAGTAGTTGTCCGAGAACCGGCCGTCGAGCGGAACGTTCAGTTCGACGAACAGGGCGGCGGCGTCCGCCTCGATCGTCACCTCGTTCCCGACAACGGTGATGTCGAACTTTGGATCCGGGAGTTCGAGGTGCTTGTACTCCTCGAAAAACGCGAATGCCGGATACGTCTCGTCGCTCCCGTCGAAGGAGACGCGGAGGTACGCCTCCTCTTGTGGAACGTCACCGAGTAATCGACCCGGGTCGACGGTCGCAACGCAGGCGCTGTCGAGCGCCGCGACTGAGACGGTCTCGCCGGTCTCGTCTACGCGTTCTCCGTCGAACGTATTCGCTTCGACGGTGATCTCCCCTTCGAGGGGGTCGCGTTCGTCGTTCGTGAGCCAGATCTCGACTTCGTCGCCGCCGTCTGTCGTCGTTGTCGAGAGCAGAGCCGGCGCGTAGATGCGGCGTACGACGTGCTGGAGCGCCTTCCAGTCGCCGCCGTACTCGATGGACGACCACGACGCGCAGGGCCAGAGGTCGTTTAACTGCCAGTAGAGCGTCCCCATACAGTCGGGCTTCAGCCGCCGCCAGTGCTCGATGGCGGTCTTCATCGCCAGCCCCTGTTGCACCTGACTGAGATAGACGAAGTCAGTGAAGCTAAACGGAATACGGAACGACGACGCCATTCGCTGGAGGATCGTCCGATTGCCTCCCTCGCTTCGCTGGTGGTGTTCCATCAACGGCGCGGTCGGATTGAGCTCGTCGTCGGGGAGCACCGACGAGAGCGCGTCGACCGAGGGGAACGACTGGTATCCGAACTCGGAGACGAACCGCGGTTCGACCGTCTCGTACTCCTCGAAGTTCGCGCCGTCGTGCCAGACGTCCCAGTAGTGGATGTCCCCTTTGTCGGTCTGGTACGGATCCTGCATCCCGGTGCCGCTAGACGGCGATCCTGGCCAGTACGTCCGGGTTTCATCCTCTTCAGCGACGGTATCGCCGATCACGTCGTAGAACAGCGTCTCGTAGCCCTCCTTCAATTGCTCCAGTTCGGCAGCGTCGTCGAACCAGCTCTCGAGTCCCATCTCGACTTCGTTGTTGCCACACCAGAGCGCGAGCGATGGGTGGTCGGCTAGCCGGCGAACTTGGTACCGGACCTCTTCTTCGACGGACTCCAGATAGTCCTCGTCGCTGGGGTACAGCGCGCAGGCGAACATGAAGTCTTGCCAGACGAGTAATCCCCGTTCGTCGCACGCCTCGTAGAAGCTGTCTCGCTCGTAGTACCCGCCGCCCCAGACGCGAATCATGTTCATGTTGGCGTCGACAGCGCTGTCGAGTAGCGATTCGTATCGATCGCGCGTGATCCGTCCGTACAGCGCGTCCGCCGGGATCCAGTTGGCGCCCTTCGCGAACACCGGTACTCCGTTGACCTCGAACGCGAACGACTCGCCGTTGCCCTCTTGGTCCGGTTCGCGGATGAGATTGAGGTCTCGAAACCCGATACGAGTGGTCGTCTCGTGTGCCGCGTCGGGCGGGAACGACGAGTTTGCCGTCGTCACGCCGCCGTCGGCTGTCACCACGTCCGTGTTGTCCGATACTGACTCGGTTTTTGCGCCGACGGCTACGGTGAGGTCGTAAAGCGGTTGATCACCGTACCCGTTCGGCCACCAGAGATCAGGGTCCGAAACCTCGAGACCGACCGTGACCTCGCTGCGTCCCTCGGCGACGTCTCGGACTTCGTGCGTCGCCGTATCCGCAACCTCGGCAGCGAGCAATACTTCGCCATCGGCCGGTACGTCGAGGCCGACGATCACATCGAGGCTGACGCTGTCGCCGTCGTGGTCCTGTACGGTCTTCGTATACTCGATTCGGGGCTCGGAGTACGCGAGAAGGTCGATATCTCGCCAGATACCGGAGGTTGGAAGACACGGCCCCCAGTCCCATCCGTAGTGGCACTGGGCCTTTCGGATGAAGTTCCGTCCCGGCTGGTCGATAGGATATCGAAGCGTTGGAACTTCGTACTCGTGATTCTCCGAGCGACGAGTGCTGTACTCGATCGGAGAGTGGAACGTGATTTCCACCTGATTCTCCCCGGGTGTGAGGACGCCGGCGACATCGAACTCGTACTTACGGTGCATGTTCGCGGCTTCGCCCACGACCTCCCCGTTGATGCGTACCGTCGCGATGGTATCGAGCCCGGCACAGCGCAGGCGTATCCGCTCCTCGTCGAGGAAGTCGCTATCGAGTGTCACCGTGCGTCGATACACCCAGTCGGACGTTCCGACCCACTGAAGATCGAGTTCATTGTCGTTGTCGTACGGATCGGGGATTTCGCCCGCGTTGAGGAGATCCGTGTAGACTCCGCCAGGAACCGTCGCGTTGAGCCAGCGATCGGTATCCGACTGACGTAACTTCCAACTGCCGTTGAGAGACTCTACCCGCATATCCGAACTGTATTAACAGAGCGTAATAACGCTACCGGTATTTGATATGTGGTCACGTGACACGTTTTCGGTACAGCCTCGATGGAAAACGAAGGGCCGATCGAGGCGGTTACCACATCCGAACGCGGGGGTGCCGATCCGGTATCTCAGTTGAGATCCACCGTCACGGCTCCGGGGAACTCCAGAAGGAGTTGCTGTGTCCTATCGCCGAAGATCGCTTTTCCGGTCGGGGAGCGTTGACTGCCGGACACGAACAGGTGATCACAAGCGGTCTCTCGAGCAGTCTGAAGGACCGTGTCGACGTTGTCGTCGTTCGACGCGACGCTCACTCGGTATGCGATCTCCACGTCTTCGCTGTTGATGGCAGCGTCAACGAAGGACTGAACGGCGTTTCGCTCAGCGTCGAGAACATTGCTTTCGTCGTAGTGAGCGTCTTCGACATCGCCCATCGCTTCCAGCGTCTCAACGTCCGCTGCGAACGACTCGGGACGGATGATGGACAAGACGACCAACCCGCACTCGCTACCGCGTGCGGTTGCGGCCGCTTCAGCGAGTAGTTTTCGACCGTTCTCGGTATCTTCTGCGAGTACCAATCCGCGTTGCATAGAGAGGCCCACGAACTGACTCTACAAGAATCTACTGCCGCGATTCGTGAAGTTACGGTCGGAGGGATGGGTCCGATTGTTTGATCAAGTGGAACAGGACAGAGCTCTCCATCCCTCCGTTTCCCACTGTCAACCAGAATGGCGCCTCGGGCGGGTACCAGATCGAGCATTATTTACAGACATACTTCTGTAACCGATGGGTCTACGTGGCACCCACATCACTTTTTACGAAAGTACCAATGTAAAACCGCCTGCGCCGAACGGCGTCTCGACTGCCTCAGAGCACGTCCGTCCACTCGGAATACGTAGTGTTAATCTCGACGACGCCGGCAACGTTCTGTAGTTGGTTCGGCACGTCGGTTCGGAACCGCTCTTCTCCCATGCGCTTGACCGGCGCGGAGACGCTGAGCGCACCGAACAGTTCTCGTTTCTCGGTGCTGATCGCAGCGGCTACACACCGATATCCCTCATACCGTTCTTCATCGTCAAACGCCACTCCTCGATCGCGGATCTCTTCGAGTTCCGCTCGGAGCGCGTCGCCGTCGGTGATTGTCTTCTCGGTGTACGGCGTGAATGAAACCTCGTCGAGGTACGAGTCCAGTTCCTCATCCGATAGTTCGGCCAGAAACACCTTGCCGGCCGCAGTGCAGTAGAGCTCTTCGATACTGCCCACGTGCGTTATCGGCTTGGTGACGCGGTCTCCAGTCGCTTGATAGAGCGTAATGCCGGACCCGTTGCGTTCGACGATGAGACGCACCTGTTCGCCGGTTTCCTGTGCGAGTTCTTCGACGTTGTCTTTTCCGAGATGATAGAGCTGTTCTCGCTCGCGAACTTGGCCACCGAGCGTGAGAAACCGCAGACTGAGCTGGTACTCTCCGTCAACTTTGTCGAGATAGTCGTGTTTGGTCAACGTCGTCACGTAGTGGTGGATCGTACTCTTGGAGCGATCGAGTTCGTTCGCTATCTCCGTCACGCCCGCTCGTTCCTTCTGGCGGATGACTTCGACGACCTCGAGCGCTGACTCGATAGACTGGATCGTTTTTCCGTATCCATCGGGGGTTTCCTCTGTCATACCCGTTATCAGTGTCCACGGACAGTTAAACGTGCTCACCTCTCGATCGTGGGCGGTTCGGCGAGGAAACATCGAATTGACGACACGGTGACGAACGCGGTAGATCACCGGGTCGTCTGGTAGAGCCGATCGACGGCGCGCTGCACGTGGAGCGCCTGGTCGACGTTCGTCATCTCCGGCCGCTCGCCGGATCGGACCGCGTCCAGAAACGTCTCCAACTCGTCACGGTACGGATCGTTCAGTGAGACGATGACTTCACTGTCGACGAAATGGTCACGCCGTCCCGACCGTACCTCGTACAGTCGGAGATCGTTTCGTTGATCGACCTCCGGCTCGACTTCGCGGAGCGTGTTCGTAATATCGATCGTCATACCTGCGTCCGTTCCTTGAATTCGATAGCTGTGCGACGATTCCATGTTCGCTGCCCACGCGACCTGAATGTCCGCGGTCATCCCGGAGTCGAACTCGCAAAACGCCGTAACGGAATCCTCTACGTCGTACATCTTGCCCCGGTCGTCTTCTCCCCACATGTGGAGATACGTGTAGTCGTCGTGCTGTCCGAAGTTCGATCGGGCCGTCGCCATCGCGTCGGTGATCGTCGGCCAGTCGGTCCAGAAAAAGAGCAGGTCGAGCAGGTGTGCGCCGACGTCCATCAGTGCGCCGCCCCCGGCGATATCCTTCGACGTGTACCACGTCCCTCGACCGGGAACGCCGCGCCGTCGCACGAACTGGGCGTCGATGTGAGTGACCTCGCCCAGGTAGCCGTCCTCGACGTAGGATTTGGCGACCTGGCAGATGTTTCGATAGCGGTGGTGGTAGCCGACCATGCAGATATTGCCGGTCCGGTTCGCTGCGTCGGCGATACGCTCTGCGCTCTCCAAATTGTGCGCGAGCGGTTTTTCGAGCAGGACGTCGTGGCCCGCCAGGAGTGCGTCGGTGGCGGCTGTCTCGTGGAATTTATTCGGCGCTGAGATAATGATCGCATCCGGATCCTGTTCGTACAATTCCTCGAGACTCTCGAACGTCGTTGCGTCGTGGCGCTCCTGAAACGCCTGTCTCGCCGCCGTATCCGCGTCCACACCGAGGACATTGTGTCCCAGTTCTTTGAGTATTTTCACGTGATTCGCTCCGTGCGTTCCTAATCCGACCAGACCGACCGTCAGCGTTGTATCCCTCATGTTTGCTATATTTCCTCACCTCCGCTCGATAAATCACTTACGATCGATTATATTACTATATCGTACTCGTTTCCGATCGTCGGCCGCCGGTTCCACCGACCTCGAGCGAACGTGATCGTGCGCTGCCAGTCCAGCAGTACGAGAGTACTGCTGTAACCCCTCGTCGGAGCGGCGCGAGTTGTTTCCCGTAGTCAAACACGTGCCCTCGGTTGGAGATCTGTGAGCAGACACTCGAATCACTTGGATAATAGCACGCGCGGAGACGCTAGATGGGTATTCGTGTGCTCGCCTGCGTCGCTATGCGGCCTTGATATTCCGTAGCGTGATTCCGCCGGTATCAGTCGCCGATTCGTTTGATCTGGTGAAACGGAGTCTCGACGGACGAATGGAGTCCCAGAGGGTTCTGTTACGGAGACTGGTCCAAGCCTCGGCGGACGGCGTTCACTGCTCCCCACAGAAACTGACAGTCGTCGATCGCTCGTGTGACCGTCACGGAACTCGGCGTGCTCACCTCGCGCAACCGACCGCTGTGCCGGCAAAACTCCGAATACTGCGGTTGTATCCCGCGATATCGACACTTCCCCGAAAACTACATACTTTTATTACCTTTGAGCTTTACCCTCTGGTTAGACAATGACGAACAATAACCGTGGCTGTGCTAGTCATATCGATCGCCGTGCGTTCCTGCAAGTCGCAGGCGCCTCGAGCGCCGTCGCACTGGCGGGCTGTACGGGTGGAAACGGAACTGGAGACGGGACCCATGTCAGCTATACGAACCAGGTTCCGACGAAGATTCAGTACAATCCCCTCAATCCGACGAGTTACTCACAGTACTCCCACTACCTGCTCTTCGATCGGTTTGCGAATTTCAACTTCGCGAAGGGCGAGTTCATTCCCTATCTCATTCAGAACTGGGAGTTCGGCGACGGTACGTTCGAGATGACCGTTCGCGACGGCGTCACCTGGGAGGACGGCGACGACGTCACGGCCGGCGACGTCGCGACGCAACTGCGTCTCGCGAGGTTGACCGGCGGAACGATCGACCAGTTCACCGATAGCGTCGAAGTGGCGGACGACCGGACCGTCGTTCTCGAACTTGCCGGAGACGTGAACCCACGAATCGTCGAGTTCAACGCGCTGGGCCAGCGGTTCATGACCCTCAAGGAGAGCGAGTTCGGGAAGTACGTCGAGATGTTCGAGGACGATGCCGAGAAGGCCCAGAGCGAGATCCAGAGCCACGCCTACAAGGACGTTACCGCCAACGGCCCGTTCACGGTCGCGGAGCGGGGGAATCAACAGATCCTCCTCGAGAAGCGGGACGATCACCCCGACTCCGGAAATATCAACTTCGATCAGGTTGCGTTCCGCTACCTCGACGGGAACACGGCCGTTCACCAAGCGATCGGCGCGAACGAACTTGACTCCGTGATGGTGTTCGCCCCGCCGAACGTCGTGAATAACTTCCCCGACCATATCCGGATGGAGACCATTCCGGGGAAGGTCGGATACGGGTTGATTCCGCAGCATGACCACGAGCACACGGGCGACAGGGCCGTCCGCCAGGCGATCGCCCACGTGCTAGACCGGGAAACCATCGTCAAGAACGTCGGCGAGACGCTGAAGCAAGCGCCGCCACTGCCCGTGGGAATCCCCTCGGACGACCAGGAACGGTGGCTCGGCGACGCCTACGATTCGTTCGAGGACTACGGCGTGAACGAACGTCAGACCGACGATGCCGAACAGATACTTCTCGACGCCGGCTACTCGAAGGACGGTGACACGTGGGTCGACGGTAGCGGGAACGTCGTCGAACTCCCCATCACTGTCCCGTCCGGATGGACCGACTGGGTCACCGCGACCCAGACGATCGTCGATCAACTGAACGACTTCGGGTTCGAGTCTCAGGTCGACTCGCGGAACTTCAGTGCGCTGAACGGGACGGTCTGGCCCAACGGCGACTTCATTCTCTCGGCCGGCGGGTGGCTTCCCGGCGGCGGTCGGGCGTCCTTCCCGTACTTCTCGCTTCACCATCAGCTCCTCGAGCACTACCGCGGTTTCACGTACAACTACACCCCGGCCAACGAAAACCGCGGTGGGAGTAACGGTGATGTCACCGTCCCCTCCCGGACCGGCTCGGGAACGATGACAGTCAATCCCAACGACCGACTCGAAGAACTGTCCGAAACGTCCGACGAGGCGACGACTCGCGAGATCTCGATCGAACAAGCGTGGGTGACCAACGTGGACCTTCCCGTGATTCCCGTCATGGAGAAGCAGGAACAGGCGTTCCTCGCCACCGACGAGTGGTCCGTTCCCGAGCAGGGTTCCGACGTTTCGCAGGTTCGATGGCCCCATCTGTGGCTCATCCGCCAAGGTGAACTGCAGTACGACGGATAAGTAAACGAGAACGATGCCGACCAAAATCCTTATTTGATAGAACGACACAATCCCACTCATGAATAATTACTATGTCAAACGAACTGGGCGTGCAGTGCTCACGTTGTGGGTCACTGTTACACTCACGTTCGGTCTGATACGGGCGATTCCGGGCGGCCCGCTGGAGATGCTCAGGGCGCGATTAGTCCGACAGGGCGTCGATCCCGCACGCATCGATTCCATCATCCAGTCTCGACAACAGCAGAGCCAACCGATCTATGTCGAGTACTACGAGTACATGTCGTCTCTCCTGTCAGGGAACTTGGGAGAGTCGTTCTACTTCAGAGAACCCGTCTCCAAGATAATCACCGACGCGCTCCCGTGGACGGTGTTCATCATGGTAACGGCGACGATCATCCTGTTCGCGATCGCCGTCGTCTGGGGCGCGCTCATTGCCTACAAGGAGGGGTCCAAGTTCGACACGGTCTCGAGCGGCGTGGCGATCCTGCTGTCGTCTATCCCCTTCTACGTGCTCGGCATCCTGTTCGTGGTCGTGTTCTCGTACAAGTTCGGTGTCTTCCCCGCGCGGTATCGAACGAGTCCGGGCGTCTCCCCCGACCTGTCGATCACGTTCGTGGGGAATGCGTTGTACCACGCGGCGCTTCCGATCGCATCGATCGTGATCACGCAGGTCGGTCTGCAAACGCTTGCGATGCGTGGCAACAGCATCCAGGTACTCGGTGAGGACTTCGTCCGGGTTGCGCGACTGCGGGGACTGTCTGACCGCCGGATCGCCGTCAGATACGTCGGCCGAAACGCGATTCTGCCGATGTACACCGGTTTCCTGACGCTTATCGGGTTCAATCTCGGCGGATCGGTGATTCTGGAGGAAATCTTCACGTACACGGGGATCGGTTACTACATGTTCGAGGCTCTCATCAACAGGGATTACCCGCTCATGATGGGAATCTTCCTCGTCATCACGACCGCGCTCGTGGTGTCGGTTTACATCGCTGACCTGACGTACGGCCTCGTCGACCCTCGCGTCAAATCCGGTGATTCCAGTGAAGCATACTGAGTCCAAAACTGAGTCGGAGGACGAGTTCTCGTTCGGTGCCGCGCAGTCCGACGTCGAAGTCACGACGGCGGACCGACTGCGAGACTTCTACCGGGAGTTTATCTACAAACCGGGGCTCGTCGCGTGGGAGGACAACCGGACGCGTATCGGTGCGACCATCTTGGCTGTATACGTCTTCGTCGGTACCGTCGGCACGTGGCTCTACCGGTCGCCGAGTACGAACCAGTCGGAGCGTAGTCTGCAACCGTTCCAGACTATGGAGGCGCCGCTCGGGACGACGAGTTCCGGCGAGGACGTTCTGGCCATGGCGATTCACGCGACGCCCGAGATGCTCATCATGATCCTATCGGGTGGTATCTTTGCGACGGCGCTCGCGGTCCTGATCGGAACGGTCGCGGGGTACAAGGGCGGGACGACCGACCGCGTCCTGACGACGTTCTCGGACGTCGCGATGTCGATCCCCGGGCTCCCCCTCATCATGGTGCTGGCGGTCGTCGTATCGCCGGAGCGCGCCGTCGTGATCGGTATCCTCATCACGATCAACTACTGGGCGGGGCTCGCTCGCTCCATTCGATCGCAAGTGCTGACGATCCGAGAACACTCCTACGTAGAGGCGTCCAGAACGATGGGCGTTAGTACGCCTCGGATTCTGCTCAAGGACGTCATCCCGAATATCATGCCGTACGTGCTCGTCAACTTCGCCAACGCCGCGCGGTACGTCGTCTTCGCGTCGGTCGGACTGTACTATCTGGGTATCCTCCCCACGTCAGTCGCTAACTGGGGGATCCAGCTAGACAACGCGTACAGCCAGGCTGGCGCGCTCAGCGGCGGCGGAACGATGTACCAGCTCGCGGTCCCCATGATCGCGATCATGTTTCTCGCCCTCGGTCTCATCCTGCTCGCGCAGGGGATGGATCGAGTGTTCAACCCCCGTGTTCGGACCCGACTCGCCGGTGAGTCCGAATCGGAGACTGAAGACGACGAAGACGCCGCTGCGCCCACGGAGGTGATGACCTGATGGCACTCGACCAGACTTCCGACGAACAGACGTACAGCACCGACGATCCGGTCGTCGAAGTCCGCGACGCAGCCGTGACCTACGACGACGGAACGTCGTACGTCCTCGATCACGTCTCGATCGATCTCGACCGCGGTGAGATACTCGGCGTCGTCGGAGAGAGCGGTTCGGGCAAGTCGATGCTTGCCTCGTCATTACTCGATGCGGTCCCGTCTCCGGGTCGCTTGACGGGTGAGATCACCTATCGTCCCGACGGCGAAGAACCGGTCGACGTTCTCGAGCTAGAGAAAGACGAGCTACGGTCCCTCCGCTGGGAGCAAATATCGATGGTGTTCCAGGGGGCGATGAACTCGTTTAACCCGACGATGCCAATCCGAACGCACTTCGAGGAGACGCTGAAATCCCACGACGCAGACGTCCGGGAGGGGATAGAACGGGCCGAAGAACTGCTCGAGGACCTGCATCTTGAACCGGGGCGCATTCTCGATTCCTATCCGCACGAACTGAGCGGCGGGATGCAACAGCGCGCCCTGATCGCGCTCAGCCTCGTCCTCGAGCCTGACGTGCTGGTGATGGACGAGCCGACGGCAGCGCTCGATCTCCTGATGCAGCGATCCATCCTGATGCTGCTGTCGGACCTCCAAGAGAAGTACGACCTCACGATGATGTTCATCACGCACGACCTGCCGCTTGTCGCCGCACTGGCCGATCGAATGGCCATCATGTACGCGTTCAGGCTCGTCGAGATCGGCGAAACACGCGACATCGTAGAGAACGCGGCCCATCCTTACACGCGCGCGTTACTCAACTCAACTCCGAACCTCGACGCGCCGCTGTCGGAGATGCGACCGATCGGAGGACAGAGCCCCGCCCCGATCAATATGCCCTCTGGGTGCGCGTATCATCCGCGCTGTCCGCTCGCGAGCGAGGAGTGTCGGACGGACGTGCCCGAGTATCACGATGTCGGTCCTGACCACGGCTCGGCCTGCTACCACTGGCGAGAGTCGTACGACGAGGTGCCACTCGTCTACGAAGACTCCCTGGGCGACGCTGAAGGAGGTGAACGCTAATGAGTGACGCCCTCATCTCGCTCGAAGACCTCGAGGTTCACTTCACTAACAAGAGTCTCTTGGACTTTGGCGGCTCCGAGACGGTCCGCGCAGTCGACGGCGTCTCGCTCGATATCGAGGAGAACGACGTCGTCTCGCTCGTCGGAGAAAGCGGCTGCGGCAAGACGACGCTCGGGAAGACGGCGATCGGCCTCCAGCGACCCACCGGCGGCTCGGTGAAGTACCGCGGCGAGGATATCTGGGCCATCCGCGACGGCGACGTCGACACCGACACGGAGTGGGCGGACGTTCGGACGTCGCTCCAGATCATCCACCAGGACCCCGGCGCCTCGCTTAACCCCAATCGGCGGATCATCTCGATCCTGTCCGAACCGCTTCGACAAGTCAATCCGGAACTCAGCCGCTCGGAAAAACGAAGCCGTATCTACTCGTTGCTGGAGCGCGTCGGCATGAATCCGCCGGCGGACTTCGCGGAGCGTTATCCCCACCAGCTGTCGGGCGGCGAACAGCAACGCGTCGCGCTGTGTCGCGCGCTGTTGATGAACCCCGACGTCATCCTCGCCGACGAGGCGATCAGCGCGCTGGACGTGTCCCTACGCGTCGAGATGATGGACCTCATGCTCGACTTGCAGGACGAGTTCGATACGTCCTACATCTTCATTTCCCACGATCTCTCGAATGCGCGGTACTTCTCCGCCCACGGCGACGGAAAGATCGGTGTCATGTACCTCGGCGAACTCGTCGAGGTCGGGCCAGCCGAGGACATGATCAACGACCCCCAACACCCCTACACGAACGTGCTACGCTGGGCGACGCCCGATCTGGCGCTGCGCGAGACCGGCGAGTTGCCAATGCGAAAGATCGACGTCCCCGACCCGGTAGACCCGCCGACCGGCTGTCGGTTCCACACGCGCTGTCCGAAGGCGACCGAGGCCTGCCGTCGGGAGACACCGCCCGGGTACCAACACGGGGACCAGACGGTTGCCTGCTTCCGCGAAGACGAGAACCACGAGTACTGGGACAGCCCCGAACTCACGGACTAACCTCGAGTCGACCGTCCTCGCGTCGCGGTCACTCTGCCTTTGCGGGCGCTGTTGCCCGTTCGTCGAACGGGCCGTAACACGGTGAAAAAGCTTATTCGGATGACGGTCTCAGATACGTCGTATGTCCTGGAAGGAATCGTTCTGGTCGCTCGTCCGTGACTACCAGACGCAGTTAGGGATGCTTTGGCTATTCCTCGTGTTCATGCTGGTACTCACATCGATTACCCTTCTGTTCGGCGAGCGTGGAACGGAGTCGTACACGCTCGCAGTGGTCAACCTCGTGATCGTACTCGGCTTCGGAGCGATCGTTAGCACCATCTTCTGGATGAGCGTCCGCCGAGATATCTCTCGCTGAGGGGACGGTACTCGCCGCTTGGCCGAACGAGGAATCCGTCTCACCGGCGGAATTCCGCTGTTCCCGCGGCGACCGCTCGTCGGTAACGACGCGACGGCGCGGTTCGATCGGAGCTCGTCGCCGAGAACCCCGAACATTTGCGCGGGAGTGCGCTAACACACAACCGAAGGTACCGCGAAGAAACACTCCGAGTTCCGTGACGCCCCGCTGGCGGTCGGCGGGGACCGTCTCGACCGGTAGCCAGCCCCCGTTACCAGTGCGCGTCGACGATGTCCGCGGCGTGCTCGAGCGTCTCGTAGGAGTCCGGTCGTTCTTCGGCCTCGTAGACGAGCCACTCGAATTCCAAATCTCTGACCAACTCCACGGTCGCCTCGATGTCTAAGTCGCCCTCGCCGACCCTGACTGTCTCGCCCGCATCGGCGTCGTAATCTTTCAAGTGTACGAGATCGCTCCGTTCGGCATGCGTTTCGAGGAACGAGAGCGGTTCGTACCCCGCCGCGCCGGCCCACCCGAGATCGAGTTCGAGGCCGATATCGTCAGTCGCCTCGAACAGGTGCTCCAGCGCGGGACGGCCGTCCAGTTCGGTGAACTCCTGATCGTGGTTGTGGTAGTGCAGATCGAGTCCGTGATTCGCAAGCGATTCGGCGGCGTTCGAGAGTCGCTCCGCCGTTTCTTCGACGGCCGGTTCGGAGGCGAAGTGCTCCGGATCGAGCCACGGGGCGGCAACGGTACCACAGCCGAGCGTACGGTACGTCTCGGCGACGCCTTCGGCGTCGGCCTCGATCTCCTCGATGCCGACGTGGGCGCCCGCGACACCCAGTCCGCTCCGATCCAGCGCCGCGTTCACCGACTCGACATCGGCGTCGCCGAGGCCGGCGAACTCGACGCCCTCGAACCCCGTTTCGCCGACGCGTTCGATTACGGCCGGGAGCTGATCGTCGACTGCGTGCAGGCTGTACAGTTGGAATCCAAACGACGTCATGCACGTTGCCTACCGATGCCGGTACCGTAAGTGTGAACCAACAGTCAACAGTTGCCCCTTCCGTGCTCGCCGGTGTCGCTATCGCGACCCCTCGTCCTCCGAAGTCGCGATGTGGACTGCGCCGGAATCGGGAGCGTCCCCCGCCAGAATTATCTTATCAACGGTCCAATGGGACGCGTATTCGTATGATCGACGACGAGATTCAATCCGTTAGCTTTCACAACGTTGCAGCCACGGAGACCGCGGGCTGGGTGGACGAGGGGCGTCTGCTCCGTCGCGTTCCCGAGTCGGTCGCCGCCGAGGTCAGCGTAGCGGCTCGCGATCGGTTCCGTCACCCGTCGGGTTGCGAACTCAGATTCGTCCCCGCGGACGACGAGGCGACCGTGTCGGTGACGCTCTCGGCAGCGTCCGAGACCGTCGTCCGCCCGTTCTGGGGCGAGTTTCAGGGGGCCGAGACGTACGAACTCGGTCCGACTCCGCGGACGCTGGAACTCTCGAGGCCCGATGGCATCGCCCGTCTCGAGCCGGGTGTCGCCGCGACGGGCGCTTTCGACCCCCGCGCGTGTCGTCTCCGGTTCGACGCGTGGGAACCGGTCGCGTTCCACGGTGTCTCCGGTCGGTGTCGGCCGCCGGACGAGACCGAACTGCCGACGCGACGCTATCTGGCGTACGGCACGTCGATCACCGAGGGCGCGTCGGCGACGGGCTGTCATCTCACGTACGTCTCGCAGGTCGCGCGGGAACTGGGCGTCGACGCGGTGAACCTCGGTACCGCCGGGTCGGCGTTCTGCGAGCCGGCAATTGCCGAACACGTCGCGCGGCGAGACGACTGGGACGTCGCCACGCTCGCGCTATCGGTCAACATGGCGAATAGGGGTTTCACCGTCGAGCAGTTCGAGGACCGCGTGACGGAGTTCGTGAACGTCATCGCGTCGTCGAAGCCAGAGCGTCCGATCGCGTGCGTCACGCTCTTCCCGTATCATGCGGACGCGCGCCGAGACGGCGACGCGAAGCGGGCCGAAGCCTTTCGAACGGTCGTCCGGCGAACCGCCGAGCGGGCGCCAGACAACGTGTCACTGATCGACGGGCCGACCGTCGCGGACGCGACCGGATTAACCACGGATCTGCTTCATCCTGGAGACACCGGAATGCGGTCGATTGCGGACGGGATCGCGGAGAAGGTTAGCGACGGCGCTGAGCGGCCGAGAACCGCACATTCACTGAGCTAACTACCGACCGGGCGTCTACTTCTTGTCGGCCGCCGCCGGTGACGGGGAGAGCGCACCGGTGTCGACCATCGACTGCAGCGGATTCTCCGCCACGTCGAGCGGGAGGTCGACGCGTCCGCGGCGGCGGACGGACTCGTAGCCGGCGAACAGGATCTCGGCTGTGGTCAGCCCCATTCGCGCGCTGATTACGGGTTCCGCTCCGGTCTCCAACCCGTCGACGACCGCGGCGACCGCCCGATCGTGGAAGTGCGACCCGTAGCGGCCGTCGCCTTCGTCGTTCGTCGCGTGCATCGTCTCGCCGTCCACGTCGATCGATCGGCGGTCACCGCCGCGGTCGAGTTCGAGCATCGGGCCGTCCGTCTTGTCGATACGGATGACCCCGTTCGTTCCCCGGAGCACGATTGCGGCGTCGGTGAAATCACTGCCTTTGCCGGTCGATATAACGCCGTAGACGCCGTTCTCGTACCGCCACTGGGCCCACATCTGATTCTCCTGATGGGCCCCGAATCTGATATCCTCCTCGCGGTAATCGAGTCCCGCGAGTACCCACTCGGCGGCGCGGTCGTCGGTAAACATTCCGGCGAGGTCGACCGTGTGTGCGCCAGTGTCGAAGAAGTCTCCCCATCCGATCTCGATTCGTCGGAGCGAGCCGATCTCCCCGTCGTCGAGCAGGCGTTTGGCTTCGGTGAACGGCCGTCCGAACCGACGCTGCCGGTTCAGCGTCAACTGCACGTCGTGACGCCAACACTCCTGTGCCATCTGTCGGGCGTCCACCCACGTGTTCGCCATCGGCTTCTCGCAATGGACGGCGTCGACAACGCTGCTTTTGGCACATCCCACGACGATCTCTCTGTGTATCGCCGGCGGAACCGCGACGCTCACGATGTCCGGTTCGAGCGTCGAGAGCAGTTCCTTGTACTTCTCGAAGATGTTCTCCGCCGGTAGTCCGAACGCGTCGGCGAACGCGAGACGATTCTCTTCAACGACATCCGCGCAACCGATGAGTTCGCAGCGGTCGTCGGATTCGAACGCTTCGGCGTGTCGATACCCCATCGCGAACCCGTCTACGGTCGGAGTATCCGGGTCGGGTCCCGTTCCGATAACTGCGACTGTGTAAGCACTCATAGACTTCGCTCTTCTGTTGTATCATCCGCGGTAAATGTATTTCCCTCCAGGTTCACGTCACTCGTCCTGTTTGACCGATCTCCGACGGGCTACTACCCTTTCGGCGAGGAACCGTCCGGTACCGGTATTATTATCCACCACGTAGACAATCATCCATCCGCAATGGCAGACGTAGCCACGCTCAAAGAAGAGTATCTCTCGTCGCTCGAGCAAACGCTGACGGACAACGTCCTTGACTTCTGGTTCCCTCGCAGTATCGACGATGAACACGGAGGCTTCATCACCAGCTACGACGAGGACAGCGAGTTCGCAGGGACCGACTCCAAGCAGGTCGTCACTCAGGCGCGCATGGTCTGGTTAACGGCGCGGCTCGTCCGCGAAGGGTACGGCGACGAGTACCGCGAGATCGCCGATCACGGGGTCGAATTTCTGGTCGACGAGATGTGGGACGAACCTAACGGCGGGTTCGTGTGGGAAGTTCAGCGCGACGGAACCACGACCAAACCCAACAAACACCTGTACGGACAGTCGTTCGGCCTCTACGCGCTTTCCGAGTACTACCGCGCGACCGGGGACGACGAAGCGGCAGACTACGCCCACGAACTGGTCGAACTGATGGACGAATACGCAAGAGACGGCGAGCACGGGGGATACGTCGAGTACTTCACGCCCGACTGGGAACCGATTACGGAGGGACAGACGTACCTCGAAAACATCGAACCGGACTGGTCACCCAAGGAGTCGGGCGACAGCGTCCTCGATCCGACGCTGAAGCTGATGAACACGCATCTCCACCTCATGGAGGCGTTCACGACCTACTACGAGACGTTCGGCACTGATAGCGGACGGGAGCGCCTCCACGAACTACTGGACATTCTCACCAACACGGTTTACCGGAAGAAGCGCGGCTTCTGTACGGACAAGTATGATCCCGACTGGTCGCCGAAGCTCGACGACGAGGAATTTCGGGTCGTCTCGTACGGGCACGACCTGGAGACCGTCTGGCTCGTCATGGAGGCCGCCGACGCGCTTGGCGTCTCGCAGGACCTGTTCCGGGACTACTTCGAGACGCTGTGGGACTACTCGCTCGAGTACGGGTACGACAAGGATCGCGGCGGATTCTACTTCTATGGCGGCTTCGACGAGCCCGCGAGCTTCCGCGTCAAAGCCTGGTGGGTGCAAGCCGAGTGTATGACCAGCGCCCTTCGAACCTACGAGTGTACCGGCGACGACCGGTATCTTGACGTCTTCGCTGACACGTGGGAGTTCCTCGACGAGCATCAGATCGACCGCGAACATGGCGAGTGGCACTCCGGCGTCAACAATGATCTCGAGCCCGTCGGACGAAAGGGCGCGGTCTACAAGGCGGCATACCACAACGGTCGAGCGCTGCTCGAGTGTATCGCGGCCCTCGAACGGCTCTAGCGAGATCCGAACGCGAGCGTGTGCGTTGGGAGCGTCCAGCCGTCTCGTGGGCAGTCATCGCGAAGGCACGTCGATTCGGTTCGGGGCTTGGATAGTGGGAACACCGCTTCGCACGGCACCCTCAGGGCGACGCTGTTCACGCTGTCCGGGCGACACTACGTCGTCACATCGATCGTCCGGTAGCCGAGTCGTCCCCGGTCGTCCACCAGAATTGAGCGCGTGATTTGCCCTGAGACAATTCCGCGTTCGATCAGATTATCTACGATCGAAACCTATGCTTCATATCTTAGAAACTTAGATAATGGAGGCCGGTAGATCGGCCGAGGTCTCCGAGTACTAGTCGCTTCCTCGGCAGCGATAATATATTTGATAGCGAGTAAATACACGGAATTATTCTCCTATAGACAATTCATCTGTTGCGCTGATTCCGTGGTTCTCGAACCGGATGCTAAGACCATATTTACTATAGATGTGGTTGAATAAATACGTATTGTTGGGGTATTATTCGAAAAACCTGGACAATACTCTGTCCATTTGATCTATGTACACTTTATTCCTCTTCCGAGAATTATACGTTCGAATTATGAGCGGTAGCGGAACGAAATACTGTCCAGTCTCGAGGGAGACTCCCGAATCCGTCTCCCAGAACGGGCCTCAGCCTTGGCCAGTAAGAGGCGATTGATCAGCGCTGTGAACTCGTTCCCGCCCGGTTGCTCGAGTCTGCTCACACCGAACGTGTCGTCCAAACGAATAGTATGCCAAATATAGACTCGAGCACGATAATTCCGGAGACTGAGCGATAGTATCTATCGCGGTGTTTCTTCGCGGTCCTCGAAACTCGAGTCGGATCAGGCGGCTGCGCGAGATTTCAGTTCCGGGCCGATTCGACGGCGTCGACCATTTGACGCGCGTTCTCGGTAATCCTCGCGTAGTCTTCGGTCGCGACGGCTTTATCCTCGACGATCGCACTGCCGGCGCCGACCGCGACGGCTCCCGCCTTGATGTACGCTTCTGTATTCGACGGACCGACGCCGCCGGTCGGGACGAGCGGGATCTGCGAGAGCGGGCCGCCGATCGCCGCGACGTGTTCCGGCCCGCCGGTTTTCGCCGGGAACACCTTCACGAAGTCGGCGCCGGCCTCGTAGGCTCGTAGCGCCTCAGTCGGCGTGAACGCGCCCGACGCGATGGGCGTCCCGTAGCGATTGCTCACCTCGATGACGTCGGTGTCGACGGTCGGCGTCACCAGAAACTCCGCACCGGCTAACTGCACGGCCCGCGCCGTTTCCGCGTCTAGAACGGTCCCCGCACCGACGAGTACGTCGTCGAACTGACTCGAGAGCGTATCGATCGTTTCCACGACGTTCTCCGTGTCTGCGGTCACCTCGAGCGCCGTGACGCCGCCGTCGACGACGGCGGAAGCGACGTCGACCGCCGCGTCCGGGTCGACGCCGCGAAGGATCCCGATCACGCCACTGTCAACGATCTGCTCTCTCTTTCGAGTACTCATATCGATACTCCGTGTGCGAGACCTAATAAATCGTACCGATAACGAACTGTCCCGATAGCGTCCGGTTGGTGTCCGGCTTGCTATCTGTCGATCCCGGCCCCGTCGTCGGCGATGACCGCTTCGACTTCGTCTTCAGTGATCACCGCCAGATCGCCCTTGATCGTTCGTTTCAACGCCGCCGTCGCCGCCGCCCACGTCAACGCCTCCGAAACGGACGCGTCGCGGACGTACCTGGAGAGGAACGCGCCGACGAACGCGTCGCCGGTCCCGATCGGGTCGAGCGTCTCGGTGTCAAACGCCGATTGGCTTGCGCTTCCCTCGGCAGTGCTCGCGACCGCACCGTCCGCGCCCCGCGTTACGACGACCGTCTTGCAGTCGAACCGCGTGCGGAGTTCGTCGGCGACCGCTTCGCCCGTCCCGTCGACGTCGAGGATCGACTGCGCGTCGCGCTCGGGGGCGAACAGTAGATCGACCTTCGGAAGGAGTTCCTCGTACCCCGACTGCGCCGTCGATTGCGACCAGAGCTTACTCCGGTAGTTGAGATCGAATGCGGTCGTGGTGTCGACGTCCAGGAGTTCGGCGGTCGTCTCGTACAGCGTTTCGGACAGCGCCGGCGTGATGCCCGTGGTAAAGAACACGTCCGACGAACGGATCGTGTCGATCGGCACGTCGTCGGGTTCTGCCGTCGTTATCGCCGCGTCGTGCCGGTCGTAAATGACGTTCGTTCCCCGCGGCTCCCCGCCCTCTTCGATATAGTACGCACCCTGTCTCCCCTCGTCGCTCCAGGCGACCGCCGGCGTCACTCCGTGCGACCGTACTTCGGTCGTCACGCGACGACCGAGCGACGTCTCCGGGAGCTTCGAGATCCAGACCGCGTCGGCGCCGAGTCGACTCGCCGCGATCGCAACGTTGCTCTCGGCGCCCGCCGTCCGGAAGTCGAGCGACTCCGCCGTTTCCAGTCGCTCTCCGCGTTCCGGCGCCAGCCGGAGCATCGTCTCACCGAACGTCGTAATCTCGGTCGTCGTCCCATCGGTGGAATCCGTCATACTGGTCAGTTTGGAGTTCCCGGCGACGAACATAACTTTGGGGATTCTCGACGGGGTACTCGAGACGGTGGTGTCGGTCGCCGACTCGTCGCCGGACCCGCGACGACCGCTCGCTGTGCTCGAGAGGAGTCTCCCGAATCCGGTCGCGCCGAGCATCGCCAGCGCACCGCCCCGTGGAGAGCGGTGTGGCGTTGGCTGTGTCCGTCTTCGCGGTTCGATTCTTCTCCGTGCGATCGAAATCTATCGCTATGGCCTGCCCACTATCTTTTCTCCGATAACAACTGTCGTTGTCTCGCGACAACAAACATAATGGTATATAATGGTATTTTATTTCTTTTATTTATTAACCCGATTACAGAATTACCGACACTGGACAGGAATCGTAACCTAACGGGTTTGTTCAATGTGTGTGTTCATATAGCACGGGTTCTCATTAGTCGATAGGCTGAGATTGGTCTGTCTCATCCTCGAGTAACATTTCGCGCTCCTGACGACTGAACTTCGTTCGGTAGCTCCGAACGGTCGCGATAGATTGAATATCAATCTCGTCGGTCGTCTGTTCTCTTCAACGTTGCTACTCCGGTCACGGACGGGGTCGATGCTTCTCTTCCCACACTTTCGTCCGCTCTCGCCGAACGTTTCCCACGACGGACTCTCGAAACCGATACGCAGCGGTCCGATACAGCGGTTTCCGTTTGCGAGTTGGAGCGTCCAATTCACTACGTTCTGTTGCGCTGAATCAGGGTCGACGTATTCGATCCTCAATATACGAATGTACGGCTGTAAAGACATCAGCTTCGTCTCTCCCTCTCGGGAACGTTCTGTGCTACGTATGACCAATACTGTTCGCTATGGCCGAATTTGTAGTTCCCGTACGCAGTCGTCGACTGCCGGCCACGCGTCTCAACGGTCCTGATCACGGTGATCTCGTTCCACTATCAGAGTAGTACGGTTCTTCCATCGACATCGCGAGCGGGAGTCACTCGAGTCGCTGATCCCGCATCTCTCGTGGCCCGAGGTACGACCGACGGGAATCGTCATCAGTGTAGATGACTGCTCGATCGACGATGACGCTCGGATCCATCGCGTACAGCGACAGCGTGTGGCGACCGCCCTGATCGAGTTCGTGGTCGGTCGTCGAGCGGACGCTCGAGCGGAGCACGTTCCGCTGCCACTGCGGGTCGTGCTCGCCGCCGTTCGCGTCGAAGTCGACGACCGTCGGCGCGGCGCCGTCGATCGCGACCGCGTACCGGTGGGGTGTCGACTCAGTCGGCGCGTGCGTCGGCAGCAACTGGACCTCGACGCGAACATCGTCGGCATCGGCCTCGAAGTCATACTCGAGGCGCGCCGCTCGCTCGCACACTGCATCGGCGTCGACGCGTAGGCCGTCGACCGGCCGACTGGCCATCGCGGTCCCGGTCGTTCGACTGAGGCCGTCGACGGGCTCCCAGCGCGTCTTCGCCTGCCAGATTGCCGTCGGATGGTCGGCCTCGATCGCGACGCGGCCGTTCGATTCGACGAAGAGCGGCGTTCGATCGGGACCTGGCTCGGAATCGCCGTCGACCCCGCCCGCAGTCGGTCGCTCTCGCGGCCGGATCGGCACCGCGACCTCGAGTTCCAGACCGGCGCCCGCGATCCGAATGCGGCCGGTCGTCCGCGAGTCCGGCGCGGCGTCCCAATCAACACCGACCCACAGCCGCTTGTCCGTCTCGAACGTTCCCGACGTTCGTTCGAGATCGATCCAGTCGTCGGCGGCCGTCGCCGTCCACGCGATCGCTCCCCCGCCGCGGTTGTAGCAGTCGACGAACCGCGGCCGATCGACGCCCTGCACGATCGTCGGCAGTCGGCGGGTTCGCGGACCAGTTCCGGCGACGCCCGCCGTTCCCTCGACGGCAATCTCGAGGGTCGGACCCTGCTCGTCGGTCACGCGCCCGGTCGCGGGCTGGTCGAACACCGGCAGATCTCGCGGGCTCGCGGACATCATCTCGCGCCACTTGCCGTTCGACGAGGCGTTGTACCGCTCCGTCGCCGCGTCGATACGGTCGAGCGCCGCCCGCGATTGATCCGCGTATGCTGCTGTGCTCGTCCGCCCCTGACCTGCGTAGAGCCGGCTCCGCATCGCCTCGAGGGCCCCCTCGTTCATCGCCCGCGCACACCGGATTTGGTACTCGACGAGGTGGAAGAACGCCGTTCTGTATTCCTCTGGTAGTTCCTCGTGGATCACCGCGGCCGCCTCGTCGATCCGCTCGTAGGCCTCGAGCCGTCGCCGGGCTTCGTCGCCGTGATCGACCGCGCTGAACGTCGGTTCGTTCTTCTCGGTGTTCGGGTACACCGCGTTCCAGCCGACGTGTTCCGGTTTGCGTGCGAGCGCGAGGCGGTAGTACTCGGCGAGGACGTCGGCGATTTCGTCCGCGTAGGCAGAGCCAAATTTGCGGGCGGCCCACTCGGCGAGCCAGTCGCTCGTCGATCGCTCCGCGACGCCGTCGACGTCCCAGGCCAACTCGAAGAAGTACTCCGTCTCCGTCTCCGCCGGCTTGAGGTCGCCGACGTTCGCCATCCAAAGCGTGTCGACGCCGTGGCGATACGCTCGGTGCAGTTCCTCGCGGATCAGCGCCGGCGGGACCGAACACAGCCACTGGTGGTCGTGCGGACGCCCCCAGTATGAGAGGTGATAGTAGACGCCGTGGCTGCCGGACCGCGCTCGCTCCTCGCCGGTCGGCAGCCGCCGGAGGTAGCCGAAGTTGTCGTCGGGCCAGACGAGACAGACATCCTCGGGCACCTCGAGCCCGTTCCGGTAGAGTTCGAGCGTCTCCTTGTACGGACAGAATAGCTGCGGGACGGTCTCGACCGGCGACTCGTGGTGTTCGCCGAGGATCTCGCGCTGGTCATCGATCACCCGCTGGAGCAGATCGACGCGTTCCTCGAGGGTGTCGCCGCCGGGCATTCCCGAGTCGTGGATCCCGCGCATGCCGACCGTGAAGAGGTTCTCCTGACCGGCAATCTCCGCGACGCGGTCGGTCCAGTACTCGCGGATCCGCTCCGCGTTGGTCGCGTAGTTCCACTCGCCGTCCGTCTCCGGGTCCCACTCGTCGACGTTGTTGCGGTGCATCGGCTCGCAGTGAGAGGTGCCGACGACGATGCCGTACCGCTCGGCGGCCTCGAGATTTCCCGCACACCGGTAGAACGCCGTCGTTCCCTCGTGCATCGCCGGCCAGATCGTGTTCGCCCTGAGTCGCAGGAGGAGTTCGAACAGCCGTTCGTAGGTTGTCGGACCGATGCCGTCCGGTGTGGCCGGATCGTGCGTTTGCTGCGCCCACTCGCGGAACCCGAAGTCCTCGTCGTTGATGAACACGCCGCGGTACCGAACCGATGGCGGGCCCGCTCGCTCGAATCCTTCCGTCGCGTAGAGGGCGTCCCGGTCGGGCGTCGGCACGTCGGCCCACCAGTACCACGGCGAGACGCCGATCCGCTTCGACAACTCGTACGCTCCGTAGGCCGTCCCGCGGCGATCGCTCCCGGCGATCAGCACGCACGACTCGAGTCCCGGAAGTGGTTCGTCGACCGTTCCGACGACGAAACTCTCCCGCTCATCCGTCAGCGCCGCGGCGCTGACGTCGCTCGCTTGCAGACACCGCTCGACGCCCGCGGAGCGACCGATCGTCCCGACGATCACGGCGGTCTCGGAGAGTTCGGCGAGCGAATCGGTGACCGCGGGCCGGCGTCCCGTAACCCGTTCGATATCGTCGCCGAGGTCGGTCGCCGCGATGGTCGCGACCTCGTGATCGTCCCCGTCGACGTAGATATCCGCGACCGACTCTCCAGCGACGATCGGCACGTTGCCGTCTGACGGATCGTGAGTTATCATAGCACGTGATTCGATACTCGGAACGGGCCGGTAAAAATCCTCTGTCCGTCACCGGTATTGGGATTAGTGCTCGGTCGCTCGAACGAGTCCCCCGACGTAGCAGTAATCGCCCAGACGCAACACTCGTCGTAGTCGATCTACCCGCCTCTCGTCGAGACGATGGACGGCCGCCGTCAGCGGCCGTCGACCGACGGGCCGCCGTTCGCGTCGATCGGCTGGAACTCGAGGCTGAACGAGACCGGCTGCTGCGGGTCGATCCGGTACTCCTCGAGCGTCGCCGGGCCACAACTTCCCGTGCCGAGCCCGCAGTGTCGGTCGTCGAAGGACACTCTGATCCCCTCGCGCTCCGGCAGTTCGTGGTCGTGTGCGGCCTCCTCGAGATCGTTGACGTCGAAGCGGCGGGCGCCGAAATCGAACAGCGCGTCGCCGGTCACGCGGAGCCCGATT
This sequence comes from Haloterrigena salifodinae, assembly GCF_003977755.1. Taxonomy (NCBI): domain Archaea; kingdom Methanobacteriati; phylum Methanobacteriota; class Halobacteria; order Halobacteriales; family Natrialbaceae; genus Haloterrigena; species Haloterrigena salifodinae. The sequence goes on along the minus strand of NZ_RQWN01000004.1, from coordinate 395,267 downwards.
CCGCTCGAGTCGGTGAACGTCACCCAGCGGGTATCCGTCCGATTTCCGCTCTCCTGGGGCCGCACGTAGGGCGTGTGGAGGTCGGCAACCGAGCGACTGTACCGGCCGAGCAAGGTGGCCTCCTTGCTGTCGACGTACGACTCGCCCGGCCCGCGGCCGTACCACGCGACCCGATCGAGATCGTCCTCGAGGGTGAGATCGAGCCCGACCCGGGGGAGCGAGGGAAGTACCGACAGGTTGCCTTCGGGCTCGAGACTGGTATCGACCGTTATCGCGCCGGTGGGCTCGACGGTATAGGTCTGCTCGACGGCGAACCCGTGGTCGTATATCGGCGGCGCAAGGCGCCCCTTGACGGTGATCGCGACGCCGTTGGCGTCTTCCCCACCCTCGGCACACGCGACCTCGTCGGCGCGGAACTGTAGCTGATCGAGCCCGTGTTCGCGCCAGAGCTGCGCGAACCCGACGGTCGCGAGGTCGCCCGCCTCGAGCGGTTCGCCGCGCTCGTAACGGTCGGTCATCCGCGAGAGGAACGTCCGCGAGAGCGGGAGTCCTTCGTCGTTGTCCGTCGGCGCACGCCAGATTCCAACGGAGGGACCGTCCTCCAGCAGCGACCGGTTCTGGTAGGTCAGCGAGTCGATCGCGCCGAACGTCCGGTCGAAGACCAGTTCGAACCGGTCGTTCGAGACAACGATCTCGGCCTCGTCCGCCTCGCAGGTTACCGGCGCCGCGACGGCGTCGGTCGCGACCGGACTCGAGGAACGCCCGTCCTCGCTCTCCGGAAGCACGAACTGGCCGGTTGCAACCGTGTGCCCTCGCGGCGCCCACGCCGTTTCGGCAGCGAGCGAGATGTCGACGGTGAGGACGCGTTCGGCGTCCGCGTCGGGACCGTTCAGATCGTCAGTATCCACGGGAACCGCGACCGTCGCAGCCTCACCGGCGGCGACCGAGGGCAGCGGGAGCCGCCCGCTCTCGACGACCCGGCCGTCGGACAGCACGCGCCAGGAGGCCCGGAGGTGCTCGAGCGACCGGAAATCGTAGCGGTTCTCGACCGTGAGTTCGCCGCGCTCGAGGCTCGCCTCGCGTAGGACGACCGGCTCGATGACCTTCTTGTACTCGGTGAGGCCGGGCGAGGGCTCTCGATCGGGGAAGACGAGCCCGTTGATATTGAAGTTCCCGTCGTTCGGTTCGTCGCCGAAGTCGCCGCCGTAGGCGAACCACTCGCTCCCGTCGTCGGCCGTCTGCCGGAGTCCCTGATCGATCCAGTCCCAGACGAAGCCGCCCTGCAGCCCGTCGTGCTCGTAGAACAGCTCCCAGAACTTCCGGAGGTTCCCCGGCCCATTCCCCATCGCGTGGGCGTACTCGCAGAGGATGACCGGGTGCTCGAGGTCGGTATCGGCCCACCCCTCGAGTTGCTCGAAGGGCGGGTACATCGGCCCGATGATGTCGGAGACCGTCTGTTCCGTGTCGGGCTCGTAGTGGATCGGCCGCGTCGGATCTCGCTCGCGAGTCACTGCCGCCATCCGCTCGTGATGGGCCCCGAAGCCGGATTCGTTACCCAGCGACCAGCAGATAACGCTGGGGTGGTTCTTGTCGCGTTCGACCATCCGGACCATTCGATCGACGTACGCGTTCTCCCAGCGCGGGTCGTCGCTGAGATGCTCGGTCGTCTCCGCCTGGATCATCCCGTGGCACTCGAGGTCGGTCTCGTCGAGCACGTAGAGCCCGTACTCGTCGCAGAGTTCGTAAAATCGCGGATCGTTCGGGTAGTGGGCCGTCCGCACCGCGTTGATGTTGTGTCGCTTCATCAGCTTGACGTCCTCTCGCATCGCCTCGAGCGGGACGGCGCGGCCGCGGTCGGGGTGGAAGTCGTGGCGGTTGACGCCGCGGATCATCACGGGTCGGCCGTTGACCAGCAACTGCCCGTCGGCGATTTCGACTTCGCGGAAGCCGATCGTCTGCGAGACGATCGTTTCGTCGTCGCCCTCACCTTCACCCTGAGCGACGCCGAGCACGAAATCGTAGCAGTCGGGCGTCTCTGCGGTCCACTTGCGAGGTTCCTCGACGGTCGTCTCGAACTCGAGGGTCGTCACCTCGCCGGCCTCGAGCGAGACGGAGCGGGCCTCGAGCGTCGTCGAGACCGGTGCGCCATCCGCATCGCGCAGCGTCGGTTCGATTTGGGCCGTCCCGGCGTCGTCACCGACGTTGCGCACGTCGACGGACGCCCGCAGGACGGCGTCCTCGTACCGCTCGTCGAGTTCGGTCCGGACGTCGACGTCCGCGACCTGCACCCTCGGGTGGGCCGACAGGGTGACGTCGCGGAAGATCCCGCTTAACCACCACATGTCCTGGTCCTCGAGGTAGCTGCCGGTCGACCACTTGTAGACGCGGACGGCGATCGTGTTCTCGCCCGGCGTGACGTAGTCAGTTACGTCGAACGCCGACGGGAGCCGGCTACCCTCGCCGTAGCCGACTTCTTCGCCGTTGATCCAGAGGTGGAACGCGGAGTCGACGCCGCCGAACCGGAGTCGGAGCTGGCGCTCGTCCCACTCCTCGGGGACGTAGAACGTCCGGCGGTACGACGCGGTGGGGTTCTCGGTCGGGACGTGTGGCGGATCGAGGGGGAACGGGTAGACTACGTTCGTATAGTGGGGATCGCCGTAGCCGGCCGTCTGCCAGTGCTGGGGAACCTCGATACGGTCCCAGTCACCGACGTCGGCCTCCGGCTCGTGGAACCCGTCGGGCGCGGCGGTCGGCGTCTCCGCTAACTGGAACCGCCACTCGCCGTTCAGCGACGCGATCCAGGGCGAGGCCGTCCGGTTTCCCGCGGTCGCGTCGCTCGTCTCGGCGTACGGGAGAACGTACGCGTGCGGATCGATCCGATTTCGACCGACCGTCTCTGGGTCGGCCCAGTCTCGAGTCATCGCTCCCTAGTGTTCGACGAACCATCATCAATCCTCGGACGCGATGGATTGTACTCGTCGACTCGAGCGTAAAATGGGTCTGGGGTGAAACAGGTTCGAGGCGAAACGGGTCAATAGGGAAATCATTTTGGGCCCCTGTCAACATACGTCAGTCATGAACCCAACCGCGGAAAATCCGCTCCAGACGCGAGCCGATTTCGAACGGGCCGTCGAGGACCTCGTCGAACCGCTGTACGAGCACGCCAGCCCTGGCGGTGCACGAGTGCGGCCGATGACGTCCGGCGCTCACTTTCCCCCCGTCGCCGCCGAACTCGAGGGGTTCGCGCGACCGCTGTGGGGGCTCGTTCCGCTGAGCGTCCACGGCTCGTCCGAGCAGTGGGATCTCGTTCGACGCGGCCTCGTCAACGGGACGGATCCGGACCACGAGGAGTACTGGGGCGAGGCGGACGACTACGCCCAGAAACACGTCGAGATGGCCGCGATCGGGCTCGGACTCGCGCTGACTCCCGAACGAATCTGGGAGCCGCTCTCCGAACCGGAGCGGGAACGGCTCGTCCGCTGGCTGAACCAGATCAACGACGCCGAACTCCACGACTGCAACTGGCTGTTCTTCCGGGTCATGGTCAACATGGGGCTTCGGTCGGTCGGGGCGGCCCACGACTGGGAGGGCACGCAGGCGTCGCTGGACCGACTCGAGTCGTTCTATCAGGGCGAGGGCTGGTACACCGACGGCCCGGTAGGCGACGGGAGTCCGATCGACTACTACCTGCCGTGGGCGATGCACTTCTACGGGCTCGTCTACGCCGCCGTCTGCGGCGACGAGGATCCGGAGCGGGCCCGCCGGTTTCGCGAGCGGGCCGCCGAGTTCGCGACCGAGCACGTTCACTGGTTCGACGACGAGGGACGCGCGCTCCCTTACGGACGGAGCCTCACCTACCGCTTCGCGCAGGCCGGGTTCTGGGGTGCGCTCGCGTTCGCCGACCTGAATCCGCTCCCGTGGGGCGTGCTCAGAGGGCTCTGGGCGCGTAATATCCGCTGGTGGCTGAACCAGCCGATATTCACGGACGGCGGCCTGCTGTCGGTCGGATACCGGTATCCGACGCTCAAAACATCGGAGGCATACAACTCGCCCAACTCACCGTACTGGGCGACGAAGGCGTTCCTGCCGCTCGCGCTCGAGCCGACACACCCGTTCTGGCAGGCCGACGAGGAACCGCTACCCGACCGCTCCGAGACGGTCGTCCAGTCCGAACCTCGGAAGGTCATCTGCCGGGACGACGACCACCTGTTCGCGCTCTCGCTCGCCCAGGACAGCATCTACGGGGCGGAGAAGTACGGGAAGTTCGCCTACTCCGCGACCTTCGGGTTCTCCATGGCCGGGCAGAACGCGGGTCTCGGGGAAGCGGGACACGACAGCACGCTCGCGCTCAGCCTGGACGGCGACCTGTACAAGTCCCCCGCCCCCGAGTCGGTCGCCGCGACCGAAGTCGACGGGACGACCCTCAAATCGCTGTGGACCCCGTGGGACGACGTCAGCGTCGAAACCTGGCTGGCGCCGGCGCTTCCCTGGCACGTTCGAGTCCACCACCTCGAGACGTCGCGCCCGCTCCACAGCGAGGAGGGCGGATTCGCGCTCGATCGGACGGGTGACGACGACCCGACGCAGTTCTCCCACGAAACCGAGGGAGCGACCGCCCGCGCCGCGTATCCGAACGGGACGAGCCTCGTCACCGACCTGCGCGGCGATCGACAGCCGGAGATCGTCCCGGAGGAACCAAACACGAACCTCATGCACCCGCGCACGGTCGTCCCGACGCTCCAAGAGCGGTACGACGCCGGTGAACACTGGCTGGCCACTGCCGTCCGAGCGACGCCCGAGGGGCCGACCGATTTCGATCGGACGCCGGAACTCGTGACGGCCGACAGCGACGACCGCGTCGCGCTCGAGACGGCCGACGGCGACCGACTCCTCGAGTGCACGGCCGGCGAGATCGCGAACGCGAATCGAGCGGAGTAACCGCACGCCAACTGAAACCGACCGCGGTGTCGGGTACCTTTTTGCCCTGCGGGGTCGTCTCATTGGTCGAATGGCAGACGAGTTACGACAGGGGCCGAACGCCGGTCGAACGCTCCCGCCCGAGCGCGAGCGATACGCGGATCCGGAGACCGGTGCTCGGGTCACGCGGGTGACGAACGATTCAGACGCCGACAGCCGACATCTGTACTTCACAGAACCGGGGTGGTACGACGGCGGCCGGAAGCTGCTCGTCCGCTCGGACCGCGACGGAACGCAGCAGCTCTACTCGATCGCCCTCGAGTCCGGCGAGATCACACAGCTAACCGACCTCCCCGCGGCGATCAGCGGCGTCACCCGCGTCGCGACCCAACCGACGGCGCTGTTCTGGTGTGATACTCGGCTCGTCGCGCTCGATCTCGAGTCCCTCGAGGCGACGTCGCTGTACGAACGCCCAGACGGCTACGCGGGAAGCATCGCCGCGGGGACGGCCGACGGGGAGCGAGCCGTCGTCGCGCTCTCGGCGGAACTCGGCATCGAGGGACGGGACGAGGATCGGGAGCAGTGGATCGCTGATCGGATGGACGCCGGCCCCCACTCGATGGTGCTCTCGGTCCCGCTCGAGGGCGGCGAGCCGACGGTCCACGTCGAGGCGGATCGGTGGCTCAACCACGTCAACGCGTCGCCGACCTGGCCGGAACTCGTCACGTACTGTGAAGAGGGGACGTGGGAGGACGTCGATCGGATCCGAGTGCTGAACCTCGAGACGGACGAGACGTGGTCTGTCCGGCCGACCGATGAAGACGAGGCCGTCGGCCACGAGTACTGGCTCGCCGACGGCGAGACCATTGGCTACCACGGCTGGCGGGGCAGCCGCGACGACCCAGCGGCGTTCTTCGGGCACGTTCGGTACGATGACACGGATCGGCGCGAGTGGCCGGCGCCGGACATCTATACGCACTTCCACAGCAATTCGCGCGAACTGGTCGTCGGCGACGGCACGTACCGCGGCGCGCCGTTCGATCTGCTCTGGGAGTGGGACGACACCGGCGGATACCGGACGCCGCGAAAACTGGCCTCGCACGGTTGGAGCGGCGACGACGACGTCCATCCGCACTCGCGGCTGAGTCCCGACGGAAACAGCGTCGTCTTCGACAGCTCCCGTGCCCGCGACGGCGACGGCAGCGACGTCTACCTCGTCGACGTTCCCGCCGACCTCGACGAACTTCCGAGATTCGACGGTGTCGCGGAGTAGGCTATCTACAGTGGCCACAACAGCCCGCAATAGTTTTACGGGCTCGAGGGTCCATGCTGCGGTTCTCGAGCGCGTACCGAACTCACGGCTGTAGCGACTCGTCCGTCGCATTCGTCTCGCTCGTCTCGAAAGCTCTCCCGCCAGTGGGGTTGGGGGAATCCCCCACTGGGAGATACACCAGAATAGGCTTGCCAGAGGCTATTCCGTTTGCCGCGCACGTTTCAGTGCGCGAATTGATATACGCGAGCGACGAGTATCAATATTTGGGTTGTTACAACATCCCACTATTTTCCGGCCATCGCCGATCGACGCGACCGAACGAGCGGTTTCGAGTCGAATCGGACCGATGCTATCCGTCATCGACCTCGAGTGGCCCCAGATTCGAGAGATAGTATCCCTGCGCGTCGATATCCTGATTCCACTTGCGCGTCGGGCCCGACTCGCCGTGCTGTCCGTCGGCCCGGCCGCCGTCGGCTCGCGCCGGCCCCCTCGTGTCGGTACGTTTTTACGGCCGCCGAAAGGGATAGCACACGAACACGACGATGTCAGGGAACCAGCCAGTAGCCCTTCGAACCGAGTACGCGTCGACTCCGATCGGGCTCGACGCCGCGAGACCCGACCTGCGCTGGCGGGTCGACGCTGACCGCCGCGGGGCCCGACAGACCGCGTTCAGAGTGCTCGTCGCGTCGACGCCCGACCGACTCTCGCCCGGCGAGGCGGACTGCTGGGACACCGGCAAGCGGTCGTCGGATCGGCCGGCGGTGACCTACGACGGCGAGCCGCTCGAGTCCGGAACCGAATACCACTGGGCGGTTCGTGTGTGGGACGAGGCCGACGAACCGAGCGCGTGGAGCGATCCGTCCCGGTGGGAAACGGGGCTTCTCGAGCCAGCAGACTGGGAGGCGTCCTGGATCCGTCGCCCGGACGACGGCGCGTTCGAGCGCGGTCGATTCACCTACCTGCGTCGCGAGGTCTCCCTCGACGGAGAGATCGAACGCGCCCGTGCGTACGTCTCCGCGAGCCACCGGTACGAGCTGTCGGTCAACGGGCGCGCGGTCGACTGCGGCCCGTCGGCGTCCTATCCGGACTTCCAGTACTACAAGACCGTCGACCTCACAGACGACCTCGCGTCGGGAGCGAACGCGATCGGCGCGCTGTGTAACTGGAACGGCGCCGGACAGGGGCGACCCGCCGCCGAACCCGGGTTCGTCTGCCAGCTCGAGGTGACGTTCGCCGACGGGACCGAGCGCACCGTCGTCACCGACGGGTCGTGGCGCGTCCGCGAGGCCGAGTGGCGGGAAGACGCGCCGCTACGAAACGACGAGATCGCGGAGCCGGTCGAGATCGTCGACGCCCGTCGGGCCCCGCGCAGCTGGAGCGAGCCTGGATTCGACGCAGGAGCGTGGGATCACGCAACCGTCGTCGGCACCCACCCGACCGAGCCGTGGGAACGGCTCGTCGCCCAGCGCAGCGAGGTCGTCCGGTCGCCGCTCGAGCCGGTCTCGATGGACCGACTCGAGGACGGCTCGTACGTGGTCGACTTCGGGCGCGTCTACGCCGGGCTCCCCGAGGTGCGCTTTACCGACGGCACCGACGGCCACCGGGTCGCGCTCAGAACGGGTTACCGGCTCGCAGCGGACGGCTCGGTCGCCGAGACGGAGGGTACCCAGTGGACGGACATGCGCTACGAGTACGTTCAGCGCGAGGGCGAGGGGACGTTCCGCCCGTTCAACTACCTCGGCGTCCGCTACCTGCAGATCGACGATCCGGGCGAGGAACTCGAGCCCGAACGGGTGCGGCTGCTGGCGACGCGCAATGCCGTCCCCGACGAGCGAGCGGCGACGTTCGAGTCCGACGACGAGACGGTCGACGCGATCTTCGACCTCGCGCGCCACTCGGCGCTGTACGGCTGTCAGGGGCAGTTCGTCGACACGCCGACCCGCGAGAAGGGCCAGTTCCTGATGGACGGCTTCAACGTCTCGCGGACGACGACGCGAGCCTTCGCGGAGCGCGCGCTGAGCCGGCAGGCGATCGAGGAGTTTCTCCGGTCGCACTACCGGTACTGGGCCGGCGAGGGCCGGCTGAACGCCGTCTACCCGAACGGCGACGGCAAGCGCGACATCCCTGATTTCACGGTCTCCTTCCCCGAGTGGGTCTGGCGGTACTACCGCACGACCGGCGACCGAGCGACGCTCGAGCGCGCCTATCCCGTCATTACGTCGATCGTGGCCTACGTCGAGCGTCACGTCGACGGCGAGACTGGACTCGTCGCGAATCTCTCGGGCGGCGAGGGCGGCCCCTACGAGGAGGGGATCGTCGACTGGCCGCCGGAGATGCGTTACGGCTACGACCGGGATTGGCCCGCCAGGACGACGGTCAACGTCCTCTGTACGAGCGCGCTCGGGCGGGCGGCCGACATCGCGGCCGAACTCGACCGACCGGACCACGAGCGGGCGCACTACCGCGACCGCCAGCGCGCGCTCGAGGCGGCGATCAACGACCGTCTCCGTCAGGGCGACCGCTACGTCGACGGCTGTACCGCGACCGACGCGAGCGACTCCGCCTCCCAGCACGCCAACGCGCTGCCGCTGGCGTTCGGTCTCGTTCCCGACGAGCGCGTCGACGCCGTCGCCGAGCGCGTGGCCGGGGGGATGGCGATGGGGCCGATGATGGTGCCGTGGCTGCTCGAGGCCCTCGAGTCAGCGGGTCGTCCCGACGCGGTCGTCGACCTGCTGACGAACGCCGAGGACGACGGCTGGGCGAACATCATAGCACAGGGCGGTACGTTCACCTGGGAGACCTGGCACTGCCGCGACTCCTCGCTGCCGGACGATCAGCGGCACAACCGCAGCGAGTCCCACGCCATGGGCGCGACGGTGCTGGTGTACATTTTGCGGACGCTCCTGGGCGTTCGCCCCGACGGCGTCGCGGGCGAACGCGTCGAGATCCGCCCGCCCGAGACGGGACTCGAGTCGGCGTCCGGTCGGGTGCCGACCGAGCGAGGAACCATCGCGGTCTCGTGGACGTGCGGCGAGCACGCGGACCCCGAGACGGACGGCAGCGAGTCGTTCCGTCTCGAGGCGACGATCCCGTGGAACGCGTCAGCGACGGTCGTCCTCCCGACGAGTACCGAAGACGCCGTCGCGACCGTCGACGGCGAGCCGGTTCGGGACGGCGACGAAGCGGCGACGCTTCCCGACGGCGTCTCGGCCGTTCGAGACGGCGACCGACTCGACATCGATGTCGAATCGGGAACGTACGAGTTCGGACTCGAGTAATGCGACGGACCCGGCGACTCGGTGCCCGTTTTCTCATCAGTCCTCGAGCAGCGGCTCGAGTTCGGCGGCGAGAGTCTCGCTCATCGTGATCATCGCGTTGTCGCCGGGATGAACCAGATCGGTGGTGAGCCCGCCGATTGTCGGCAGCAGATCGGGCCCCTCGAGGAGCGACACGTTCTCGTGGGGCGTCTTGGCGACGATTTCGCGAAGTTCTTCGCGGAACCGATCGCACAGCCCCTTGGGATCGGCGCTCTGGCAGACGTCCATGGCATTGCGGAAGTTGGTGATTGCGACGACCGGCTTCTCGGGATGAGCGCTGGCCACGCGGTCGATCAGCCGTTCGGCCCGCTCGCGGAACTCCGCGGGCTCGAACGTGCCGACCATGTTCACCGAGATCGAGAGCGTTGCGACGTCCCAGTCGCCGCGCTCGGCGATGTGGTCGGCCATCGCAGCGTCGCAGTAGGCGGTGCCACAGGAGCCGAGGTTGATCGGATCGGCGTCGAGTCGGCGGGCCGTCTGGCTGACGTAGGTCAGGTGCTCGCCCAGCGGCATTGCGCCTTCGGTGATCGAGGTGCCGTAGGCGAGGTAGCGTCTATCCGGCAGTTCGTCTTCGTGGGGCGGACGGACCTCGCCCTCGAGACCGTGATACGCTATCGGCCCGCCGCGGTGCTCGCCCGGAAGCCGGATCCGACAGACGCGGGGATCGAAGGTAAGATCCTCGACGGCCGACGGCTCGAGGTCGGCGAGTTTCTCTGGCAGCGAGACCTCGATCTCGGTCGGCTCAGAGTCAACAACAACCTCTGTCGAACCCTGAATCGGCCCCCAGAAGACGCGGACGGTACTCTCCTCGACGTTTCCGCCGGGCACCGTCGAGAGCGTCACTGTCGCGGCGCCGTCGGGAACGAAACGGAGTTCGACGCCTGCTGGGTGGCGCATCCGCGACTGCGCACCGTCGTTGAGTTCGGTCCGCACCGATTCGGGAACCCGTTGTAACAGTTTCCCGCCACGGTCCTCGAGCGAGCGCACGTCGTCGACGTTGTGAAATTGGACGCCGTCGTGGTGCATAGCGGACACGTTCTCCCGATCACTATATCAAATATTTGGTGACTCGGCTCCCAGCACGATTGGGACCCGCGCTTGTGGAGCCCGATCCGTCCTAGCCGCAATAGGAGTTTCCGCTGACCTCCGTACTGTTCGCGTACGTCTCGATCGCTCCGCTGGCATTGTTACAGAAGTAGTTATTGACAATCGCGTTCGATTCCGTGTCGGGACCGGTCTCGTAGACGCCGTACTCGGCGTTGCCCGTGATATCGAGGTTTCGGATCGTGATGTCGCTCGTGTGCGGATAGTCGGCACTGTCCCGCGAGTCGATGCGAATACCGCTGCTGCCGGTGTTCGTGACGGTACCGCTGTCGATGAGTAAATACCGGGTGTCCTGGACGAGGTTCCCGCCGTTTCCGTCGAGATAGATGTTGTAGATCTCGATGCCCTCGCTCCCGGAGACGGTGAAGATCCCGCGGCCGCAGTCGACCGCGTCGACCCGATTGACGACGATCTCCGGACCGGCGCTGTTCGCACACCGGAACCCAGCGTAGCCGCCGCCCTGATCCGCACGGGTGGCGTCGACGTGGTCGACCGTCGCGTAGGCCGTGTCGTTCAACAACAGCCCGCAGCCGCCCGTATCGACGGTCTCCACGGTGCCGATCGTGAGGTCGTCGACGCCGTACGTCTCCACCCCGTGGTGTTGGGATCCTTCGACGAAGGCATAGTCGAGCGAGACATTCTGGCTGCGGCCGCCGTCGCTGTCGTCGATACGGATCCCGATCCCGATGGTTTCAGTGTCCCACAGCGACATGTTGATCGTCCCCAGCTGCACGTCTGAACAGCTCTGGACCTAGATGCCGTAGCGGGGGTTGCCCTCGATGGTGACGTTTTGTATCTCGATTGACTCGACGCTCTGTGCACGAAACGGCACGATCAGATCCTCGCCGGTGTCTTCGACGGAGATCGTCCCGTTGTGATCGATGACGGTGTAGCTAGGCAGATCGACGGCCTTGACGTCGCCGTCCCACGAGTGGGGACCGACCGTCCCGGAGTTTTTGATCAGGACCGTCTCCTTCGAGGTCCGACCGGCGGTGAGGCTATCGACGGCCGCCTGGATCGCGTCGAGGTGGTCCGGCCCCTCGTACACCGTCCCGTCGTTCGCGGCGTACCAGGTGCCGTCGGTCTGCCAGACCTCGGCGTCGTGATTGTCCGCCTGCGCGGTCCCGATCGCACCCGCTGCCAGCCCCGTGGCTGCGAGCGATAACGTACGGCGGCGCGTTACGCTCGGAGTCGTCGTGTTCGAGTCGGTGCACTCGGCCTCTTCGCTGCTCCGCTCTCGTGTGTCGTCTTGTGACATGGTCGCATCCGTAGCTATCGTGGACAGTATTGTTAAGGTTTATTTCTAGAATATAATTATTATATCTAAAGTAAAATCTGCGTAGCCGCGATCGGTACTCAAACCCCAACCCGAGCGAGAGTTCGGTTTCCTCCGGTTAGTCGAACGAGTACTAGCCAGTGCTCATCGCCCCCGAGAAAATCGAACCGCGAATCGAACGGTAGTCGGCGGTCCCGTTCTGCGGTCGAACGTTACGGCGTGTCGACGCCGTCGTTTTCGCCGCGCGGACCCGCCTGCTGTGGTTTCTGTGTTGTCGCTCCCATCTCGCCTTCAGCCTTCGAGGACGGCGGCGCCCTCGAGGTCGTAGTCCTGAAGGTAGTCGCGCTCGAGGTCGACAAGATCGGCGAACAGGTCGCGGGCCTCGTCGCGCTGGACGGTGACCAGCGGGTCGTTGAGGAACGCCTGGAAAGCAAGGTCCAGATTGCCGGCGAAACCGGCCTCGATGAGCGTCTCCTGGTTGTTCACTGCCGTCAACACCATTGACCGCACTTCGCGGGGGAGGTCGCCGGCGGTGATCGGCGCGACGCCGCCGCCGGTGATGACGGCGTTGGTCTCGACGACGGCTCCCGTCGGTAGGTCAGGCGTCTGGCCCCGGTTCGGGTAGTTGACGTGCGTCTTGATCGGCTCGAGTCCCTCGAGCGCGCGCACGATATCGACGACTTCCTCGCCGGACTCGGTGAATTCGAACGCCTCGTCGCCGGACAAATACTGTTCCATCTTCGCCGGCCCCTCGTCGTCGCCGGTCCGGGCGGAACTGGGCGTCAGCCGGATTCCCCACCGCTGGATCTCCTCGGGTTCGTCGATGTCGAGATACCAGGGGACGAACTCGGCGAGGTGGCGGTCGCCCGCCGCGCCGAGCAACCCGAACCGGTCGTACAGATCGAAGGCGATCTGGTGGTGGTTCGTCCAGTAGGACTCGTCGTCGAGTTCGCTGGGCTCGAACCCCGGAATCGGTTTTCGCTCCTTGAGTTCGCGATCCAGATACTGGAAGACGTCGCGTCCGTTCCAGTACGCCTCGTCGACCCACGTGAAGTGATTGACCCCCTTCACGTTCACCTCGATCTCGTCGGCCGCGACGTCCTCGGCGTCGTCGATGTACCGCTCGGCGATGTCGGCCAGCAGCCGCTGGGTCTCGAACACTTCGTGGCAGAGCCCGATCGCGTTGATGTCGGGGAACTCCTCGTAGAGCGTCCGCGTGCAGACGGTCATCGGGTTCGTGTAGTTGACGACCCACGCGTCGGGACACTGCTCGCGGACCGTCGCTGCAATCTCGCGGTACTGGGGGATCGCTCGCAGCGAGCGCAGGACGCCGCCGGGACCGACCGTATCCGCGACGGTCTGGTAAATGCCGTACTCCTGGGGGACGTCGATGTCGTGGACGAACGTCTCGTCGACCGGATCCTGAATCGAGCAGATCACGTAGTCGGCGTCCGCGAGCGCGTCGTCGACGTCCCGACGCGCTTCGAACGTCCACGCACCGTTAGCGTCCGGCCGGTCCGCGAGGTCGTTCGCCAGCCTCGCGTTCTGCTCGGCCGCGTCGTAGTCGACGTCGTAGAGCGATACCGTTCCCGCGAGATCGTCGCACTGGAGCAGGTCGTTGATGAGCGTGTGCGCCCAGCCGTGACTGCCGCCGCCGACGTAGCCGATCTTTACCGACGAACGCGACTGCGACGGCACTCTCTCCTCAAGTCGATGCATACGTTCCGTACGGCGATCGAAATATAAAGTAGTTGCGCCGTTCGTCGTCCGATACCGACGGCGTGATCGGATCGTCCGCTTCGGACTTACTCCCACTGTGGCAGTGATCCGCACGGTGCGTTCGGTGAGACCGGACGTTCTCAAAACTCGGTGCTCCTCCCTTCTATCGGGTGAATGCAGTTTCCTGATCGAATTCGGATCGAGCAACTGCAGAAATTTACAACTGTATGGACGTAACACCGGACCCGAAGACAGTCGATCGACACGGTATTCTGTCCGGCCCTGGCGGACGCCTATATCTGGATACTGAGCGAAACGAGATGCACAGAACTCTCTAGCGTCCCCTATCGTCGGTCTGTATCGCTCCCACAGTTATTTCCGGCGAGAGCGGACGGAGGGCGGAATCGCTCGGGCGTTCGGATCGTGTCCGAAGCGAGAATTCACGATCGAGCGCGGTACATGCCCACCCTCGAGAGGCGCCGCTGAGGCCGAGCGATAGCACTCACGCCGTGAGCGTATCGAAAGAATATCCGTTGTACTATCAGCCGTCCGTTACCACTCGGCGACGCTGCCGTCGTCATGCCGCCAGACGGGGTTGTGCCAGTCGTGGCTGACGTCGGCCTGGGCGCGCACGTGGTCCTCGTCGATATCGATGCCGAGCCCCGGCTCGTCCGGGATCTGGACGTAGCCGTCGTCGTAGTCGAAGACGGACGGATCGGCCAGGTACTCGAGCACGTCGCTGGTCTCGTTGTAGTGGATGTTCAGGCTCTGTTCCTGGATGAACGCGTTGTGCGAGCAGGCGTCGACCTGGAGACAGGAGGCGAGCGCGATCGGCCCGAGCGGGCAGTGGGGGGCCATCGCCACGTCGTAGGCTTCGGCCATTGACGCGATCTTCTTGACCTCCGTGATCCCACCGGCGTGGCTGAGGTCCGGCTGAATCACGTCGACGGCCCCGTTCTCGAACACCTGCTTGAAGTCCCACCGGGAGAACATCCGCTCGCCGGTGGCGATCGGAATCGTGGTGTGGGACGCGATCTCCGGCAGCGCGTCGTTGTGCTCGGGCAGGACCGGCTCCTCGACGAACATCGGCTCGTGGGGTTCCAGCTTTTCGACGAGTCGCTTCGCCATCGGCTTCGAGACGCGACCGTGGAAGTCGACGCCGATGTCGACCTCGTCACCGACGGCCTCGCGAACCTCGCGGAGCCGAGTGACGGCGGCCTCGATCGTTGCGGGATCGTCGACGCGCTCGATCTCCTCCGTCGCGTTCATCTTGAGTGCCGTAAAGCCCGCCTCGACCTGCGCTCGAGCCTGTTCGGCTACGTCGGAGGGACGATCCCCGCCGATCCACTGGTAGACCCGGATCCGATCTCGGGTCGCACCGCCAAGCAGTTCGTGGACCGGGACGCCCAGCCGCTTGCCCTTGATGTCCCAGAGGGCCTGATCGATCCCGGCGATGGCGCTCATTAGCACCGGGCCGCCGCGATAGAAGCCGCCGCGGTACATCGCCTGCCAGTGGTCCTCGATCCGGTCCGGGTCCTCCCCTAGCAGATAGTTGTCGAGGAGTTCCTCTACCGCAGTCCGAACGGTCTTCGAGCGCCCTTCCACGACCGGTTCGCCCCAGCCGACCGTTCCGTCGGCCGTCTCGAGACGCAGGAATAGCCATCGCGGCGGGACCTCGAACAGTTCGTAGTCGACGATTTCTGTCATAGTAGTCCTCTTTCCCTCCGGCTCATTTAGTGATTGCGGGATCGCGGGCGCGTTCGCCCTGTAGCATCCCGCTCTCGCCTCTCGTCTCGTACCGGCCTCGAGTACCGTCTCGTACCGATTCGGGTCCCCCAGCGGTCGACCGACGCGATAGACCGTACACTTATTTCGATGACTGATCAATACGATGGCATGGATGACGCACTCGTCGTCGTCGACGACACCGAGACGCACCGCAAACTGCTCGCGGAAGCCGGCCGCCTCGCACACGATACCGGCGCGAAACTGACCGTTCTCGGGTGGATCACGCCGGATCAGGTCGACGAAACGGCGGCGAACCTCGAGGCGATCGAGCAAGTGGAGGGAACGTCGTACAGCGAGCCCGATCCGGCCGCCACCGCGACGCAGTTCGCCCGCCAGTTCGCCGAGGGCGTCTTCGAGTCGTTCGACGAGTCGATCGAGTTCACTGCCGACGGACTCGTCAGCAAGGAGGCCGACCGCGCCAACGCGATCATCGAGACCGCGGAGCGCCTCGGCTGCGACCACGTCTTCGTCGTCGGCCGGCGGCGCTCTCCGACCGGTAAAGCGGTGTTCGGCGACGTCGCCCAGCGGATCTTGCTCAACTTCGACGGCACCGTCACGCTGAAAATGGACTGATCGCGGGTTCGGTTCCTCCGCGGCGATCGACGGCCCGGCGGTCGTCGCACGGTCTCGAGTTCCCGACTGCAGGCTCGCATCGCCGAACCGCGCGAGCACGGAGGCGCGACGGCAGAACGGGAATGACTCCGTGCACGCTACGCCATCGCGCTACTCTCGAATCTGCACCGAGAGCTCGTCGACCGCGTCGATCTCGGCGATCGCGAGATCGAACGAATCGATTTCCGGACCGCCGAGTCGCCACGACGCGTCCTCCGCAACCGTCACCGCGACCGGATCGCTCCGGAAGTTCATCACCCAGGTGTGGCCGTCGCGCGAGGCGACGCGAACGCCGTCCGGAAGCACGTCCGTCTGCGGGACGCCGGCGCGGTCGAGAAGCGATCCGACGAGGTCGTTGGCGAGTTCGGACTCTGGCCAGACGCCGCAGTAGACGACGCTTCCCTCGCCGACCGCGTTTCGAACGGCCGCCGTCCGTCCCCCCTCGATGTCGTCGCCCGCGTACTCGAGGAGCGGCTCGCCCGCGTCGGCCTCGAGCCACTCGGCCCACGTTCGGAACGCGTACTCGGCGCTCGTCTCGTCGGTTCGAGTGACGGTCGGCTCGAACCGCGTCAGGAGCGACTCGTGCTGGTCGACGCTCGCGCCGACGAGGGCTGACAGCGGCCCGGGCTGGAGTTCGGATCGAAGCTTATTGTTCGCGTCCTTCACGCCCGTCCGCGGGCCGAGCAGCAGCTCGCCGCCGGATTCGACGTACGCGGTTAGGTGGTCGGCCAGCGACTCGGTCGCCAGGTGGAGTGTCGGCGCGACGACCGCGTCGTACGACTCGAGGTCGTTCTCGGGATGCACGATGTCGACCTGCACGCCGTGGGCCCGCAGCGACGCGTAGAACGACTGCAACAGCTGCCAGTAGTCGAAATCGGGCGCGTGGGGCTGTTCGCCGAGCGCCCACGCGTTCTCGTAGTCGTGCAGCAGGGCAACGGGCGCGTCGACGTGGTCGAGGTCGAACAGCTCCTCGGCGGCCCGCGTCGCGTCCGCGTAGCCTCGATCCGCCGTCCCGTCCTGCTTTCGAAGGCCGGCGTGGTACTGTTCCTGGCCCTCGAGGCAGCGCCGCCAACGGAAGTAGACGACGGTGTCGGCGCCGTGGGCGGTCGCGTGGTGGGCCCAGAGGCGCATCGCGCCCTCGGCGGGCTGTGCGGAGTGGGGCGGCCAGTTGACGTCGCCCGGTTGCTGTTCCATCACCCAGAACGGCCGGTCGAGCACGCTCCGGTAGAGGTCGTGGTTGAACGAGAGCAGATCGGGATTCCCCGCGCGAAGTTCGTCGGTCGTCGTCTCGCCGCCGGCCTGCTGGGCGTGGCCTGTCGGGTACGAGTCCCACGCGATCAGATCGAGGTCCTCGTCGAACTCGTAGGCGTCCACCGACTCGAACAGGTTCATGAAGTTGTGCGTGACGAACCACTCCTCATTCGCCTCGCGAAGCAGGTCCGCCTGCAGCCGGTTGTACTCGACGACGCTGTCGCTCGCAAACCGGGCGAAGTCGAGCAGCATTGACGGGTGATCCTGTGCAGGCGTTGGACGGGGGAGATCGACCTGTTCGAAGTCGTCGTATTGTTGGCTCCAGAACGTCGTTCCCCACGCTTCGTTGAGCGCGTCGACGGTCTCGTACTCCTCGCGGACCCAGTTCCGGAACGCGTCGGCGCAGTCGTCGCAGTAACACCGCGTCGTGCCGTGACAGCCGTACTCGTTGTCGGTCTGCCAGCCGACGACGCGCGGATCGTCGGCGTAGCGCTCCGCCATCGCCCGGACAACGCGTTCGGTCTCCTCGCGATACGCGTCGGAGTTGAAGCAGTAGTGTCGTCGGCTCCCGACGTCCTTGACCGTCCCGTCGCGGTCGCGCTGGCGGATCTCGGGGCGTTCCTCGATGAGCCACCGCGGCGGCGCCGCCGTCGGCGTACACAGGACGGCCTCCATCCCGTACTCGCCGACCAACCCGACGATCTCGTCGAGCCACTCGAAGTCGAACGCGCCGCGTTCGGGCTCGAGGACCCCCCACGAGAACTCCGCCATGCGGACGTACTCGATCCCGGCGTCGGCCATCTGCCGAATATCCGTCTCCCACTGTTCGTGCGGCCAATGCTCCGGGAAGTAACAGACTCCGATTGACATAGGTCACCGTTCGCACCGACCGTTGTAAACGTTGTCATGCAGGGTGCGACGTTATCTCTGGTAGCAGCCGTTTGCTCTCACCCTCACGATTCAGCTAGCCGAGTACCGAACTGTAACACCGCTCGCGGTCTCGTCTCACGGCCCACACCGCTACTCGAATATCCGTGCTAGAATCGCTGCAGGCGGTGGATCGTCCGAGAAGTCCGGGGTCGAGACCACGAACTCCACTGCCTCGTTCCGTCGGACGCTACGTTGAACGGCGCTGTAGCGGTCTCACAACGGAACTACCGATTAGTCGTGGTCTGCTGAGACGGGGTCGATATCGGGCTTCGGCGGGTCGTCCATCCCGTGACCGAGGAAGTAACTCGGCCACGGCGGCTGGTTGTAGCCGGCGTTCTGCCACGCGAGTGCAGTCCGGTACTGCGGGTCGTGCAACAGCGTGTACAGTCGGTGATCGGTCTCGTGGGGCGTCGCGTACAGACGAAGCGCTTCGTCGTCTTCCCTGCGCCAGATCACTTCCTCGCGCCAGTCGCCGAGAATGTCGCCTGAGAGACACGGCGTCCCCTTCGAGCCGTTATTCGAGCGTGTGCCGTCGAAGGACCGCAGGAGCTCCAGCTCTTCGGTTTCGGGGTTCCACTTCTTGATCCAGCCATGACCGTACCCTCCCTCGTCGTAGCCGAGGAAGTCGTGGTCCAGCAGCTCTCGATGCAGGTCGCCGGTCCACCAGATTCCGAAGTTCATCGAGTTGACGGAGTTCTCATTGATCTGCTCGCCCTGAGCGGACCACAAGCCGATATCGTTGTCGGACAGAGGGATGCCTGCCCACGCTTCCGCACCGTCGTAGTTCGGATCGATGTCCGCGATCATGCCTCTGCCGATGTCGCCCTCCGCTTCGACGCCCCACAGTAACTCGCCCGTTCCGGCGTCGCGGAACGTCGCACCGTACGGCCCCCACTCGTGGGGCATGAAGACCTCGAGCCCGTCCCGACTGGGATCGAAGTTGCTCACGTGCAGGGCGTCGCCGTGGTTCCAGCCGGTCGAGTAGAGCCCGGTGCCGTCGTGATCGATGACACACGAGCCGTAGACGACCTCGTCTTTTCCGTCACCGTCGACGTCGGCGGTGGCGAGTTGGTGGTTACCCTGGCCCTCGTACTCCTGGTTTCCGTCGTCGCTATCGAAGATCCAGCGAGTCTCGAGTTCGCCGTCGCGGAAGTCCCAGGCGGCCAGCATCGACTTCTCGTAGTAGCCCCGCGTCATGAGGATACTCGGGCGCTCGCCGTCGAAGTACCCGACGCCGGCGAGGAACCGATCGGCGCGGTTGCCGTAGCAGTCGCCCCAGTCACAGATGTCGCCGCGCGCGGGTTCGAAGTCCGCTGTCGCGAGTTCCTCGCCCGTTTCGCCGTCGAAGACGGTGAGGTACTCCGGTCCCTCGAGGATGCGTCCCACCTCGTTCGTGTAATCGGCGTCCGGGTCACCGATGACCGTCCCGGTCCCGTCCGTGGCGCCGTCGGACGTTCGCACGGCCAGTTCGGCCTTCCCGTCGCCGTCGAAGTCGTAGACGGCGAACGGCGTGTAGTGTGCGCCGGCGCGAACGTTCTGTCCGAGGTTGATTCGCCAGAGGTGTTCGCCCTCCATTGTGTAGCCGTCGAGCAGAACGTCGCTCGTCTGCCCCTCGTGGGCGTTGTCCTTCGCGTTCGACGGCGACCACTTCTGGACGATGTCGAGCGTACCGTCGCCCGTGAGGTCGGCTACGCTCGCGTCGTTGGCGTGGTACGTGACCGTCTCGCCGTCCTCGCCTTCGACCGGATCGGGTTTGTTCAGCGGGATTTCCTTGTACTGTTCGTCCCACACCTCGACGGACTCCGACATCCCGGGCTTTCGGTCACTTCCGCCGGTCTTCCGAGTTCCGCCGGCCCGACCGTTGCCGACCGGTCGAACCGCGTAGGTCGAATCGGTCGTCCCCTCGGAGTCGAGGTAATTCGTACTCTCGGTGATCGGCTCGTCGTTCACTCGGTCACCGTCGCGGAACACGTGGAACCCCAGATCGGCTGGCTCGGTCCCGAGCAGTCGCCAGCGGACGAGGACCCCCTCGTCTACTGGAACGGCCACGAGGCCTCGGTCGAGCGATTCCATTTGGCGCGTCGATCCGTTCTCCTCGGTACCGGTTCTCCTCCTGGCACCGGATCGGCCGTTTCCATCCGTCGCCGTCGCCGCAGCGCTGGTTGCGAACGCCGTCGTTCCGGCCGCGATTCCACTTAGCAGTTCGCGTCGATACTGTCGCAGTCGCGTCTCGTCCGTGCTCGAATTAGTCATTCTCTTTCACACCGCAGTTCCTCCGTCCATATCCCGTTATATAAACATTTGTGACTGTACGTGTGAATCGTACAACCAATACTGAACCGACAGTTCGTTTCTGAATCGCCGACGACTGAAGGGGACCGAGACGACGGTCCCGCGCCTCGCATGCTGTCCCGGCTACCCGGGCGCGTGCAGTCGACTGTTAGCGAATCGTGACGCTATGATCGACGTGCCCGCTCAATCATCGGCGGAGACGGGTTTGATGTCGGGTTGCGGCGGCTCGTCCATCCCGTGTCCGATGAAGAAACTCGGCCACGGCGGTTGGTTATATATCACGTTCTGCCACGCGAGCGCGGTCCGGTACTGCGAGTCGTGCAACAGCGTGTACAGCCGGTGATCGGTCTCGTACGGCGTCGCGTACAGCCGCAGTGCTTCGCTGTCGTCGGTCCGCCAGATCACCTCTTCGCGCCAGTCGCCGAGGATGTCGCCCGAGAAACACGGATTCCCCTTCGAGCCATTGTTCGACCGCGTGCCGTCGAAGGTCTTCAGACGCTCTAGTTCTTCGGTCTCGGGGTTCCACTTCTTGATCCAGCCGTGACCGTACCCTCCCTCGTCGTAGCCGAGGAAGTCATGGTCCAGCAGCTCGCGGTGGAGGTCTCCCGTCCACCAGATCGCCGAATTGGCCGAACCGATTGGTGTCTCGCGGATCCGTTCACCACTGGCGGTCCACGTACTGAGTCCGTCATCGGAGAGGGGTATCCCCGCCCACGCTTCCGCACCGTCGTAGTTCGGATCGATGTCCGCAATCATTCCTCTGCCGATGTCTTTCTCCCCGTCTCCCTTCCCCCACAGTAACTCGCCCGTTCCGGCGTCGCGGAACGTCACGCCGTACGTCCCGTACTCGTGGGGCTGGAAGACCTCGAGTCCCTCTCGATCCGGGACGAAATCGCTCACGTGAAGGGCATCGCCGTGGCCCCAGCCGGTCGAGTACAGGCCGGTGCCGTCGTGGTCGACGACCATTGCGCCGTAGACGATCTCGTCCCTCCCGTCGCCGTCGACGTCGGCGATGGAGAGTTGGTGGTTGCCCTGTCCCTCGTACTCCTCGTTGCCGTCGGTGCTGTCGAAGATCCAGCGGGTTTCGAGTTCGCCGTCGCGGAAGTCCCAGGCGGCCAGCATGGTCTTCTCGTAGTAGCCGCGACCCATGACGATGCTCGGGCGCTCGCCGTCGAGGTAGGCGGGCGCCGGGAGGAAATGATTAACGCGGTGACCGTAGCAGTCGCCCCAGTCGCAGACGTCACCACGCGCGGGTTCGAAGTCCTCTGTTGCGAGTGCTTCACCCGTTTCGCCGTCGAAGACGGTCAGATACTCCGGCCCCTCGAGGATCCGTCCGTCCTCGGTTGAGTGGTCGGCGTCAGGATCACCGATGACCGTTCCAGTCCCGTCCGTGGTGCCGTCGGACGTCCGCATCGTCACTTCCGCCGTCCCGTCGCCGTCGAAGTCGTAGACCGCGAACGACGTGTACGCCGGGCCGGCCTGGATGTTCCGTCCGAGATTGATTCGCCAGAGGTGTTCGCCCTCGATCGTGTAGCCGTCGAGCAGGACGTCGCTCGTATATCCGTCGAGCGGGTTTACCTTCGAGTCCGATGGGGACCACTTCAGGACGATATCGAGTGTGCCGTTCCCAGTGAGGTCGCCCACGCTCGCGTCGTTGGCGTGGTACGTGACCGTCTCGCCGTCCTCGCCTTCGACCGGGTCGGGCTTGTTCAACGGGATTTCCTTGTACTGTTCGTCCCACACCTCGACGGACTTCGACATGCCGGGTTTGCGGTCGCTCCCGCCGGTTTTCCGCCTTCCTCCGGCCCGACCGTTGCCGACCGGTCGAACCGCATAGGTTGAATCGGTCGTCCCTTCGGGGTCGAGGAAGTTCGTGCTCTCGGTGATCGGCTTATTGTTCACCCGCTCGCCGTCGCGGAACACGTGGAAACCCAAATTGGCGGGCTCGGTTCCGAGCAGGCGCCACCGGACGAGTACCCCGTCGTCTACCGGAACGGCCACGAGGCCCCGATTGAGTGATTCCATCTGGCGCGCCGATCTGTTCTTCTTGGCGCCATTTCTATTCCTGCCCCCGGATCGGCCGTTCCCGTCCGTCGGAGTCGCCGCAGCACCGGTTGCGAACACCGTCGTTCCGGCCGCTATTCCACTCAGCAGTTCGCGTCGGTATTGTCGCAGTCGTCTCTCGTTCGTACTCGAATTAGTCATTCTCTTTCACACCGCAGTTCCTCCGTCCATATCACGTCATATAAATATTTGTCACTATGGGATATGAATAGTACATCTAATACTGAACAGACAGTTCGGTCTCGAATCGCCGACGACTGAAGGGGACCGAGACGACGGTCCCATACCTCGCGTACCAACTGGCTACTCAGGTCCGTGCAGTCGACCGGTAGCGGATCGTGACGTGACGAGACGCGTGACGTTCACTCGCCGTCAGCGGAGACGAGTTCGATATCGGGTTTCGGCGGGTCGTCCATCCCGTGTCCGATGAAGTAACTCGGCCACGGCGGTTGGTTATATATCACGTTCTGCCACGCGAGCGCGGTCCGGTACTGCGGGTCGTGCAATAGCGTGTACAGCCGGTGATCGGTCTCGTAGGGCGTCGCGTACAGCCGCAGCGCTTCGCTGTCGTCGGTCCGCCAGATTACCTCTTCGCGCCAGTCGCCGAGGATGTCGCCCGAGAAACACGGATTCCCCTTCGAGCCATTGTTCGATCGCGTGCCGTCGAAGGTCTTCAGGCGCTCTAGTTCTTCGGTCTCAGGGTTCCACTTCTTGATCCAGCCGTGACCGTACCCTCCCTCGTCGTAGCCGAGGAAGTCGTGGTCCAGCAGCTCGCGGTGGAGGTCTCCCGTCCACCAGATCGCCGAATTGGCCGAACCGATTGGCGTCTCGCGGATCCGTTCACCGCTGGCGGTCCATGTATTGAGTCCGCCGTCGGAGAGAGGAATCCCTGCCCACGCTTCAGCGCCCTCGTAGTTCGGATCGATGTCCGCGATCATTCCTCTGCCGATGTCATTCTCCCCGTCTCCCTTCCCCCACAGCAACTCGCCAGTTCCGGCGTCGCGGAACGTCGCACCGTAGGTCCCGTACTCGTGAGGCTGGAAGACTTCGAGGCCCTCCCTGCTGGGATCGAAATCGCCGACGTGGAGGGCGTCGCCGTGGCCCCAGCCGGTCGAGTAGAGCCCGGTGCCGTCGTGGTCAACGACCATCGCGCCGTAGACGATCTCGTCCTTGCCGTCGCCGTCGACGTCAGCGATGGAGAGTTGGTGATTGCCCTGCCCCTCGTACTCCTGGTTGCCGTCGTCGCTATCGAAAATCCAGCGGACGTCGAGTTCGCCGTCGCAGAAGTCCCACGCCGCCACCATCGTCTTCTCGTAGTAGCCCCGACCCATGACGATGCTCGGTCGTTCGCCGTCGAGGTAGGCGGGCGTCGGGAGGAAGTGATCGACGCGATGGCCATAGCAGTCGCCCCAATCACAGGCGTCTCCACGCGCGGGCTCGAAGTCTTCCGTCGCGAGTGCTTCACCCGTCTCGCCGTCGAAGACGGTCAGATACTCCGGCCCCTCGAGGATGCGTCCCGCGTCGTTCGTGTAATCGGCGTCCGGATCACCGATGACCGCCCCGGTGCCGTCCGTAGTGCCGTCGGACGTCCGCATCGCTACTTCCGCCGTTCCGTCGCCGTCGAAGTCGTAGACGGCGAACGACGTGTAGGCCGCGCCGGCGCGGATGTTCTGCCCGAGGTTGATTCGCCAAAGGTGGTCGCCCTCGATCGTGTACCCGTCGAGTAAGACGTCGCTCGTCTGCCCCTCGAAGGCGTTGTTCTTCGCATCCGATGGGGTCCATTTGAGGACGATATCGAGCGTGCCGTCGCCCGTGAGGTCGCCCACGCTCGCGTCGTTGGCGTGGTACGTGACCGTCTCGCCGTCTTCCCCCTCGACCGGGTCGGGCTTGTTCAACGGGATTTCCTTGTACTGTTCGTCCCACACCTCGACGGACTTCGACATGCCGGGTTTGCGGTCACTGCCGTTCTCGCCGCGTTTCCCTCTGGCGTGTTTCCGTCCGTTGTGTTTTCTGCCGCCGGCCCGTCCGTTACCGACCGGTCGAACGGCGTAGGTCGAATCGGTCGTCCCTTCGGGGTCGAGGAAGTTCGTGCTCTCGGTGATCGGCTTGTTGTTCACCCGCTCGCCGTCGCGGAACACGTGGAATCCCAGATCGGCGGGCTCCGTCCCGAGCAGTCGCCAGCGGACGAGGACCCCGTTTTCGACCGGAACCGCCACGAGGCCGCGGTCGAGCGCCTCCATCTGACGCGGCGATCCAGCCCCGTCGTTTCCGACGGCGGATCGGTCGTTTCGACTCGTGGCAGCCGCCGCCCCGCTGGTTGCGAACACCGTTGTTCCGGCCGCAATCCCGCTCAGCAGTTCGCGTCGATACCCTCGATACTCCGTAGTGTTGGCGTCTGGACTAGTCATCTTCCCTCATACTCCGAAATTTGGTATATTATCTATTAATATAACTGTTTGGGGTAATTCTACCGTAACTAAACGGCGCCACGGCGGGACACGCCGTTCAGCCGTTATCGCTGGAGACGAGTTCGATGTCGGGTTTCGGCGGGTCGTCCATCCCGTGTCCGAGGAAGTAACTCGGCCACGGCGGCTGATTGTAGCCGGCGTTCTGCCATGCGAGCGCGGTTCGATATTGCGAGTCGTGCAACAGTGTGTGCAGTCGGTGATCAGTCTCGTACGGCGTCGCGTACAGCCGCAGCGTCTCGCTGTCTTCGGTCCGCCAGATCACCTCTTCGCGCCAGTCGCCGAGGATGTCTCCCGAGAGACACGGCGTCCCCTTCGACGAGTTATTCGACCGAGTTCCCTCGAAGGACTTCAGCAGGTCGAGCTCCTCGGTTTCGGGGTTCCACTTCTTGATCCAGCCGACGCCGTATCCTTCCTCCCAGCCGAGGAAGTCGTGGTCCAGCAGCTCCCGGTGCAGGTCTCCGGTCCACCAGATCCCGAAGTTGATCGAGTTGACGGTATTTTCGTTGATTTGCTCGCCGCTGGCGGACCACGTGCCGAGTCCGCCATCGGACAGGGGAACGCCCGCCCACGCTTCCGCGCCGTCGTAGTTCGGATCGATGTCTGCGATCATGCCCCGACCGACGTCGCTGCTTCCGTCTCCGATCCCCCACAGGAGCTCGCCCGTTTCGGCATCCCGGAACGACGCTCCATACTCCCCGTACTCGTGTGGCTGGAAGACCTCGAGTCCGTCCCGACTAGGGTCGAAGTCACCGACGTGGAGGGCGTCCCCGTGGTGCCACCCGGTCGAGTAGAGCCCGGTGCCGTCGTGATCGATGACACAGGCGCCGTAAACGATCTCGTCCTTCCCGTCACCGTCGACGTCGGCGATGGCGAGCTGGTGGTTACCCTGGCCCTCGTACTCCTGATTGCCGTCGGTGCTGTCAAAGATCCAGCGGGTGGTGAGTTCGCCGTCGCGGAAGTCCCACGCGGCCAGCATGGTCTTCTCGTAGTAGCCCCGCGTCATGAGGATGCTCGGACGCTCGCCGTCGAGGTAGGCGGCGCCGGCGAGGAATCGATCGACGCGGTTGCCGTAGCAGTCGCCCCAGTCGCAGACGTCGCCGCGCGCGGGCTCGAAGTCTTCTGTTGCGAGTGCCTCGCCGGTTTCGCCGTCGAAGACGGTGAGGTACTCCGGTCCCTCGAGGACGAATCCGTCCTCGTTCGTGTAGTCGGCGTCCGGGTCGCCGATGACCGTGCCGGTCCCGTCCGTGGCGCCGTCGGACGTCCGCACGGCCAGTTCGGCTTTCCCGTCGCCGTCGAAGTCGTAGACGGCGAACGGCGTGTAGTGTGGTCCAGCCCGGATGTTCTGTCCGAGGTTCATCCGCCAGAGGTGCTCGCCCTCTATCGTGTAGCCGTCGAGCAGGACGTCGCTTCTATGACCCGGCAAGTTGTCCCCTGCGTCCGATGGAGTCCACTTCTGGACGATGTCGAGCGTGCCGTTCCCGGTGAGATCGCCGACGCTGGCGTCGTTGGCGTGGTACGTAATCGTCTCACCGTCCTCGCCCTCGACCGGATCGGGTTTGTTCAGCGGGATCTCCTTGTACTGATTCTCCCACACCTTGACGGACTCCGACATGCCGGGTTTGCGGTCACTGCCGTCCTCACCGTGTTTCCCTCTGCCGTGTTTCCGTCCGTTGTGTTTTCCGCCACCGGCTCGACCGACGCCGACCGGTCGAACAGCGTAGGTCGAATCGGTCGTCCCCTCGGGGTCGAGGAAGTTCGTGCTCTCGGTGATCGGCTTGTTGTTCACCCGCTCGCCGTCGCGGAACACGTGGAAACCCAGATCAGCTGGGTCGGTCCCGAGCAGTCGCCAGCGGACGAGCACTCCGTTGTCGACCGGAACGGCCACGAGACCTCGACCGAGTGACTCCATCTGCCGTGTTCCCTCCGGCGTCTCAGTATCACTCCTGTTTCCGCGGGCAGACCGGTGGGACTGACTGCCGGGGATCGCTGCGCCGACACCACTGGTTGTGATTGCTGTCGTCCCGATTGCGATTCCGCCTAGCACGTCGCGTCGATACCGTCTCCTATTCGTGTTTGCGTCTGTCATCGAATTCCACACCTCGATCTCTCAATTTATGACATCTTATTAGAATTTTTGGGTAGCGACACTCACAACACCGAATCAGTCACGATGAGAAGAGCGTTCTCCACTGGAGAACGTACTCGAGGTCGCCTTACTCGAGCGCGTGGCGGACCGTCCGAGTCGCCGTCCGATCACACGCGTTCGCGGGAACCGAATCACTTCGAAGGTGCTGTTCGACGGACTCGTTTCTCGGTCGAACGTGATAATCGTGCCACTGACTCACACAGTAACACTTGTGATGGCTGAGCGAAAACGATGACGGCATGACGGAGGAAACCCTCGTCGGCGCGTTCTGCCGGTTCCGGCATCATTTCCGACTGCTGTTTATGGTCTCGGTGTTGGCGCTGATCGTTCTCGGCGCCGCGCTGCCGGCTATCGAGCGAGGGACCGGAACGCACATTATTACGATCGTCCAACTCGCGACGTTCGCCGTGATCGGTGCCTTCTCGTTTGCGATGATGGTCGTCTGCGGGCGACGCGCGGACTAACGGCGACTGCGCCGGGCGATCGAATCCCGTGTGCACCGACGACCGATTACTAGTCCCAATCTACATAAGGGTCGATAATTAATGACTACTTGTAGCCATGAGACATAATCGCACTCGGGTGAACAGACGGGAGTTTATCGGTGCCAGCGCCGGCACGGTCGCGGCCACGCTCGCGGGCTGTCTCGGTAGCGGCAGCGACGCGACGGAGTTCGTCACGGCGTTCGCGGGTGGGCGCCAGCCGACGCAGGTTCATTTCAACCCCTGGAACGCGTCGGACTACGCGCAGACCTACAGCATCTACTGGCTCCAGGGCACGGTTACGACGCACGCCGACGGGACGGTGTCGACCGATTTCTTCGAGGATCTCAGCGTCGACGGTCGGGAGGTCACGGTCACGTTTTCCGACGAGTGGAACTTCTGGAACGGCAACGACATCACCGCCGAGGACTATCTCATCGAACAGGAGATCTGGCGCTATCAGGATCCGGAGGCCTCGCCGATCGAAGGCCACGAACTGGTCGACGATTACACCGTCAAGCGGATCTACAAGGACGAGATCTCGCCGACGATCGCGCGGTCGGAAGCCGGTGCCGGGACGGCCGCGCCCAAGTCGGTCTTCCGGGAGTA
This sequence comes from Haloterrigena salifodinae, assembly GCF_003977755.1. Lineage (NCBI taxonomy): Archaea > Methanobacteriati > Methanobacteriota > Halobacteria > Halobacteriales > Natrialbaceae > Haloterrigena > Haloterrigena salifodinae. The sequence continues at coordinate 367,019 of NZ_RQWN01000004.1, read as the reverse complement.
CTACGAGCGCTACGAGGACGCCACCACGGAGAGCGAGCGGGAGGCCGTTAGCGAGGATCTCCTCCAGTTGACGATCGACACCGAGGAGTTCGTCGAGGAAGGGTACGGCAGTTCGCTCTTCAAGATCGAGGACTTCAACTCCTCGGAGACGCTGGCGACCACGTGGGAGGACCACCCGTGGGCCGACCGGACGGATATCGAGCAGATCCGCGTAAAGCCCACCGAGGGGACTCAGGTCGAGCAACTCGAGAAGAGCGACGACCTCGACATGACCCAGTACATCACTGAGGACCAGCGGTCGGAGTACCCCGATAACATCGAGAACATTTACAAGCTAGACCATTACAGCTGTCGGAAATACATCTTGAACTGGAACAACAAGCACCTCGCGAGGCGGCCGGTCCGGCGAGCGATCATTTCCGCCATTGACATTCCCTCGATCGTCGACGCCGCGAACCAGACCGGGGTGATGGCGACGCCGACCCAGGTTCAGACGGGAATCCGATCGTCCGTCGAGGAGAAGTACCTCGGCGAAGACTTCGTCGACCAGCTCATCGAGTACCCCGTCGAGGCCGACGAGGAGGCGGCCGTCGAGTACATGCAGCAGGCCGGCTACTCGCGGGAAAACGGCGAGTGGATCGGTCCCGACGGCGACGCAACCGACTTCACCGCCATCACGCAGGCGGGCGTCAAGAAGTCCCAGCCGACGAAGGTCTTCACCGACCACCTCAACGAATTCGGACTGAACGTGGAGATGGAGGCCGTCGGACAGGATTACTACTCGCGAGTTCAGGAGTGGGAGTTCGACATCGCCTGGATGTGGCACGTCGCCCTCCCGTACTGGCACCCCGTGGCGTACTTCTCGAACGACTTCTACGGCCTCCTCGCCGGCGACATCACCAGCGATAGCGATACGGGACCGACCGGCGTGCCGTTCTCGCTGGAAATCCCCGAAGAGGTCGGCGCCACGGAGGTCGACAGCAACGGCGTCGAGATCAACCCGGCCCAGCTCATGGTCGACCTCGAGGGCGCGTCGTCCGAGGAGGAAACGATCGAGATCACGCAAACGCTCGCCCAGTGGGTCAACTACGATCTGCCCGTGATCGTTCACCTCCAGGATAACCGCGGCTTCGCCGGCGACGTGGAGAACTTTACCTTCCCGAGCGAGGACGACTTCCGCATGGATTGCTCCAACCCGGGCCCGAACGCGCTTCTGAACGGCCACATCTCGACCAACTAAATAACGCCGCGCCCGTACACAGGAAAGACTGTACTCCCTGCGAACAGTCTTCCTGCTCCCCCCTTCACCACTAGTAAACGAGACGATCCTCTGCTGAATAGTCCCATACTATGTACGATGATATCTATGATATCTTACCAAAAGTTACATAAGTATAGCTCGTAACGGATACTCCGTGGGAAAGATGATCAAGGACCACAGTCATTTGAGTAGACGTCACTTTGTCGGGGCAAGCGCCGGAACGCTTGCAGCGACGCTAGCTGGGTGTGTCGGTGGCGGCGATAACAGTGCGGAGTTCGTCACGGCGTTCGAAGGCGGTCGCCCGCCGACGGAGGTCCACTTCAACCCCTGGAACGCCTCGGACTACGGACAGACCTACAGCATCTACTGGACACAGGAAACGCTCGCGACGCATTCCGACGGGTCGGTGTCCACGGATTTCTTCGAGGATATTAGCGTCGACGGCCGCGAGGTCACGATCGAGTTCTCGGATCAGTGGAACTTCTGGAACGGCAACGACATCACCGCCGAAGACTACTTCATCGAGGCGGAGCTCTGGCGCTACCAGGATCCGGAGGCCTCGCCCTTCGAAGGCCATGAATTGGTCGACGACTACACCGTCAAACGAATTTACAAGGACGAGGTTTCGCCGGTTATCGCCAAATCGAACGCGGGCCTCGGGACGAGCGCCCCGAAATCGGTCTTCCGAGAGTACTACGAGCGCTACGAGGACGCAGGCGGAGAAAGCGGCCGTCAGTCGGTTACCGAGGACCTCCTCCAGCTGACGATCGATACCGAGGAGTTCGTCGACGAAGGATACGGCAGTTCGCTCTTCAAGATCGAGGACTTCAATTCCTCGGAGACGCTGGCGACCAAGTGGGAGGACCACCCGTGGGCGGACGAGACGGATATCGAGCAGATTCGGGTCCTTCCGAACATCGAATCGGGGACGCAGGTCGAGCAACTCGAGAAGAGCGACGAGCTCGACATGACTCAGTACATCACCGAGAGTCAGCGTTCGGAGTATCCCGACAACATCGAGAACATCTACGAACTGAGTCACTACAACTGCCAGAAGTACATGTTGAACTGGAGTAACGAGCACCTCGCGAACCGATCGGTTCGCCGAGCGATCATCTCCGCGATCGACATTCCCTCGATCATCGACGCTGCGACGCAGACGGGAATGCTCGCGAGCCCGACGCAGGTCCAGACGGGGATCAGGGAGACCATCGAAGACCAGTACCTCGGCGAGGACTTCGTCGACCAGCTCATCGAGTACCCCGTCGAGGCCGACGAGGAGACGGCGATCGCCTACATGGAGGACGCCGGCTACTCGCGGGAAAACGGCGAATGGATCAGTCCTGACGGTAACGCGACCGACTTCACTGTCATCACGCAATCCGACGTTTCGCAGTCCCAGCCGACGAAAGTCTTCACCGATCACCTCAACGCGTTCGGGCTGAACGCGGAGATGGAGGCCGTCGGTCAGGACTACTACTCGCGGGTTCAGGAGTGGGAGTTCGACATCGCCTGGATGTGGCACGTCGCGCTGCCGTACTGGCACCCCATGGCGTACTTCTCGAACGACTTCTACGGTCTCCTCGCCGGCGACGTCACCAGCGATAGCGATACGGGACCGACCGGCGTGCCGTTCTCGCTCGAGATCCCCGAGGAAGTCGGCGCGACGGAAGTCGGGAGCAACGGCGTCGAGATCAACCCGGCCCAGCTCATGGTCGACCTCGAGGGCGCATCGTCCGAGGAAGAAACGAAGGAACTGACGCGAACGCTCGTCCAGTGGGTTAACTTCGACCTGCCCGCGATTATCCACTTACAGGAGAACCGCGGCTTCGCCGGCGACGTCGAGAACTTCGACTTCCCGAGCGAGGACGAGTTCCGGATGGACCGTCCGAACCCGGGACCGTTCGCGCTACTACGAGGACGCATTTCGACGAATTAGACCGTCTCGATCACAATACCCGTAATAATAGGATATAGGACTATAGGACATGCAAGGGAATTACCTCGCGAAGCGCATTGGACAGGCGCTACTGACGTTTTTCGCGACAGTGACGCTAACGTTCGTTCTGTACCAGATGATGCCGGGCGGCCCTGAGCAGGCGCTTCGGAATCAGATCCTCTCCCAGCAGATGGGATCGTCGAATACGATCAATCCGGAGCAAATCGAACAGCTAGTCGAGAACTACACGAATCTCGAGAGCGATGCGCCGATTTACGTGCAGTACTACCAGTACATGAGCAGCGTCTTCCTCGAGTTCGATCTCGGCGAGTCGCTCTACTCGGAGGACACCGTGACGTCGCTCCTCGCCGAGCGACTCCCGTGGTCGATGCTCATCAGCGTCTACGCGATGGTCATCGGCTACTCCGTGAGCATCGTGCTCGGCGCAGTGATGGCCTTCAAGGAGAAGTCCCGATTCGACTCGGTGTCGTCCGTCGTCGTTATCGGACTCAACTCCACGCCGTACTACGTCGCGGGGATCCTGTTCATCTTCTTCTTTAGCATTCGGAACAATTTCTTCCCGACGGGCGGCCGGTACGGCCTCGGTATCGAACCGGGATTCAACCTGGCGTTCATGCAGAGCATCGCGCTCTACGCCGCGCTCCCGATACTGTCGATGAGCGTGCTCGGACTCGGCACGGCGCTGACGATGCGAGGGAACTCCGTCCGCGTCCTCGGGGAGGACTACCTCCGCGTCGCGGAACTGCGCGGGCTGCGCAACTCCCGTATCGCGACCCAGTACGTGGGCCGAAACGCCATCCTGCCGATGTACACGCAGTTCATGATCGGCATCGCCGGCGTGCTCAGCAGCTCCGTCATCGTTGAGGAGATCTTCTCCTACCCGGGCGTGGGACTGCTGGTGTACGACGCCATCCAAGTGCGAAACTACCCCGTCCTCATGGGATCGCTCATCGTCTTCACGCTCGTGACGATCGTCGCGATCCTGATCGCGGATCTGACGTACGGCTTCATCGACCCCCGAATCTCGTCCGGAGGAAACAATGAGTAACGAACGACCCGACGACGACCTCGAGACGCTCTTCGACGCGGACATCGACCGTGAACCGACGCCGCGGTCCCAGCGGCTCAAGCGACAGTTCGACCTGTACGTCGTCGCGCCCGCCCGGGTGGCGATGACCGATTGGCGAGCCATCGTTGGGACGGCAATCATCGCGATGTTCGTCCTGATGGGGACCGTCGGCGTCTGGCTCGTCGACAGACCGACGAGTAACGTCGCGCCCGTTCTCGTACCGCCGTTCCAGAACCCCAACTACATTCTCGGGACGGACACCTTCGGCCAGCCGATCGGGGCGCAACTCATTCACGCGACGCCGGACATGTTCCGGATGGTGTTCGCCGGCGCGGTCGTGAGCATCGGGTTCGCGGCGCTGGTCGGCGTCCTCTCGGGGTTCCTCCGGGGGTCGAAGATCGACACGATTCTGATGTCGATCACCGACATCATCATCACGATCCCCGGGCTCCCGCTGGTCATCGTCCTGATCGCGATCTTCCAGCCAAAGGACCCGTACGTCATCGGCGTCCTGCTCGGACTCGACAACTGGCCCGGATTGGCAAGGACTGTGCGATCCCAGGTGCTCAGCATCAGGGAGGAGTCGTACGTGGAGGCCTCGCAGATCATGGGGATTTCGACGGGGACGATCCTCCGTCGAGACGTGCTCGCTCAGCTGATGCCCTACATCACGGTGAACGCGGCGCTGGCGTCCCGACGCATCATCTTCGAGTCCGTCGGGCTGTACTTCCTCGGGATCCTCCCGTTCACGACGTTCAACTGGGGCGTCATGATGAACATCGCGTACGAAGGGAACGCGCTGAGTAAGCCGAGCATGTACCACTTCCTCGCGTTCCCGTTACTGACGATCTTCCTGATGTCGTTCGGACTCGTGCTGTTCTCCCAGGGGATGGACAGCGTGTTCAACGTCCGACTCAGGGCGCGACACTCGTCGACGATCGATGACGACGGAGGTCCCGAACCATGAAACTAACAACGAATAGATATAACGGTAGTACTATATCACTGTCCGCAATTCACACTGACAAGACAACGCATGAGTAACTCAGACACGATCGTGGAGGTCCGCGACCTCAACGTCACGTTCGAGATGAATCGCGGGCAGTCGCGCGTCGTCCGCGACGCCGATCTCGACGTCGCTCGCAACGAGACGCTCGGCATCATCGGCGAAAGCGGGAGCGGAAAGTCCATGCTCGCCTCGTCGTTTCTCAACGCCGTCGTCGAACCCGGCGTCTCGACTGGCGAGGTCACCTACCATCCGGACGACGGCGAACCGGTCTCCGTGCTGGACCTCTCCGAATCCGAACTGAACCGGTTCCGCTGGGAGGAGATCGCCATGGTGTTCCAGGGGGCGATGAGTTCGTTCAACCCCGTCACGACGATTCGGACGCACTTCAGGGAGACCCTGCAGGACCACAACCGGGACATTCCCGCCGGCATGGATCGCGCGCGTGAACTCTTAGAGAGCGTCTACCTCGATCCGGACCGGATCCTCGACTCGTACGCCCACGAACTCTCCGGCGGGATGAAACAGCGCGCGCTCATCGCGCTCTCGCTGGTCCTCGAGCCGGACGTCCTCGTTCTCGACGAGCCGACGGCCGCGCTGGACCTGTTGATGCAGCGCTCGATCGTCACGCTCCTGCGCGACCTCCAGGAGGAGTACGATCTGACGCTCGTGTTCATCACGCACGATCTCCCGCTGTTGACCAAGCTCGCCGACCGCATCGCCGTGATGTACGCGTTCAACATCGTCGAGATCGGGACGACGGACGATCTGCTCTACAACGCGTCGCACCCGTACACGCGCGCGCTTCTCGACACGACGCCGGATCTGAACGTGCCGGTCGAGGAGATGAACATCATCGAGGGGAGCAAGCCGGATCCGGTCGACCACATTCCGGGCTGTTCGTACCACCCCCGGTGTCCGATGGCCGACGAACGATGTCGATCCGACGACCCGCCGATGATGACGGTAAGTAACTCCCACGAGTCCGCGTGTTTCTACTACGACGAGGCCGACGACGCCGTGACGATCAGCGCCGCGCCCGAGACCCGCCCGGCGAGCGGTCAAAGCGCCGCGACCGACGGGGGTGAGAACTGATGGTGTCCGACCCGATGCTCTCGATGGACGGCGTCTCCGTCGAGTTCACCGACGACGGTGGCGTGCTCGATCTCTTCGGCGACTCGGAGACGGTCCGCGCGGTCAACGACGTCTCCCTCGAGCTCGGCGAAGAGGAGACGCTCACGCTGATCGGCGAGAGCGGCTGCGGGAAATCGACGCTCGGAAAGACGGCGATCGGCGCCCAGAAGCCGACCAGCGGAACGGTCAGCTACCGCGGCCAGGACATCTGGGAGGCGCGAAACGATTCTAGTAACGCCTCGATCCCATTCGACGAGATCCGCCACTCGCTCCAGATCATCCACCAGGATCCGGGGAGCGCGCTCAACCCGAACCAGCGGATCCTCACCTCGCTGATGCTCCCGCTGAAGAAGTGGTACCCCGAACTCAGCCGCGAGGAGCGAGAGGAGCGCATCCACACGCTGTTCGAACGCGTCGGGATGTCGCCACCGAGCGATTACCTGAATCGGTACCCCCACCAGCTGAGCGGCGGGGAAACTCAGCGCGCGGTCCTCGTTCGCGCGCTGTTGTTGAATCCCGATCTGATCCTGGCCGACGAGGCCATCTCGGCGCTGGACGTCTCCCTGCGCGTCGAGATGATGGACCTCATGCTCGAGCTACAGGACCTGTTCCAGACCTCGTACCTGTTCATCTCCCACGATCTCTCGAACGCGCGGTACATCGCCGAAAAGTCCGGTGGGCGGATCGCCGTGATGTACCTCGGCGAGATCGTCGAGATCGGCACCGTCGAGGAGATCGTCGAGAACCCGCAACATCCCTACACGAAGGCGTTGCAGTGGGCGACGGCGAACCTCTACGAGGACGAGGACGACGAGGAGTTCCCCCTGCGGAAAATCGACGTCCCCGATCCGACGAACCTCCCCTCCGGCTGTAGCTTCCACCCGCGCTGTCCGAACGCTCGAGAGGTGTGTAAACGCCAGCATCCGGGGCGGATTCACGCGAACGGCAACGAAGAGAACTTCGCCCGCTGCTTCCGAGCGGACGATACCCACGAGTACTGGAATAGCCCCGAGATAGCCGACGAGCCGCCGGTTGACTCACCGTGAGCGGCCGTTCCGATAACACAGCAATGTCCGATATAACTGATACTACCACGACGGAACCGTCCAGTGAACCGAACACCAACCGCCGCCGATCCGTGCGTCTCCCGGGTAGTCGGGGAGTCCAGGTATCGATCGGGGTCTCGATCCTGCTGCTGCTCGCCGGGTTGCTCCTCTTCGACGGGCCGATGGCAGGTGTGCTCGGGCTGTGGGGGCTTTCGCTCCTCGCCGCGACCATCGTCGGAGTCGTCGCGTACCGGATCTGGTATCGCTACGGTTCGTAGCGCCCGACGTTCGTTCCCACGGCGCTTCGGCGCGACCTGAATAGCCACTGACTGCGGACTCGTGTCGCCGCTCCCGGTTCTACAGCTCTCTGACTGTACATTCGGTAGCCAACACGAAGCCGACCGATCAGCGCCCTATTCCGGTGTGGCGGCTGGATCAGGAGTAGGTCATATTCACTTCGATGACGTTCGCGGTGCTCAAAACGGTCTTCGGGATCTCGGTTCTGAACGTCTCGTCGTTGAATCGGTTCGTCGGGCCCGAGACGCTGATCGCTCCGAGGGGCGTCTCGTCGCTATCGCAGATCGGCGCTGCGACACACCGCATTCCGGCGACCCGTTCCTCGTCGTCGATGGCATACCCTCGTTCGCGGATCTCCGCCAGTTGGCTCTTGAGCTCGTCGGCGTCCGTGAGCGTCTTCTCGGTCACGCGGGGGAGTCCGTGGCGATCGATAATCTCGTCGACGAATGCTTCGGAGCGTTTCGAGAGGATCGCCTTCCCTAACGCGGTGGTGTGGAGGTGAACGCGCTTGCCGATGTGCGTATCGAGGTTCACGGCGTCCCGTCCTTTCGCCTTGTTGAGAAAGATCCCCTTGCCGTGCTCCTCGATCATGAGGTTCGCGTGTTCGCCGGTTTCCTCTGCCAACTTCTCGATTTCGGGGGTGGCGATCTGGTACAGTTTCATCTGACTGCGAGCGAACCCGCCTAACTCGAGAAACCGCGCCCCGACGTGATAGCCACCGTCCCGCTTAACGAGATACTCGGCCTCGTTCAGCGTCTGGAGGTGGTCGTGGACCGTACTTTTGGGCATCTCGAGTTCGTCCGCGAGTTCGGAGACGCCGGCTCCGTTGAGTTCGTGCAGCGTCTCGATGATCCTGAACGTCGTCGCGGCGGCCTGCACCGGTTGGCGTGGTTTGCTCGACATACACTCGCATACAACTAGGATATATTTAATACTTGTCCGGCCACGCCGGATATTGCTGTTCCGGCGGCCTCTGGTTCAGTTGAGGACGCCACAACGCCGATCGAGTTGGGGACCCCGTATTTCCGTCGAAACCGACGGTGCGAGCGTCACCGAGAGTGCCGATATTGAAGCATCCGCCCTATTGTCGTATCGCGTCTCTTCGGTGTCACCGGACGGATCTATCTGATATTCTCGAGTCTGAGTGACTGCAACCCGGGATCGCCGACTCTGATGCGGACCCGCCGCTGTGTGACCGATCGGTACGTTCGTTACGCGATATGGTGGGTAATGACAAGATCCAAATCCCTGGCATCGGTTAGTCACGACTACGCAATGCAGACACAGCTAGAGACGTTCGAGACGAACCTCGGTAGCGTCCGGACCGGCGTTACCCGGACCTCGCCGGCCGCGTTTCAGGACGTGCTCGGTGACGTTATCGACGAGCCCGCCATCGGCGCGCCGATCCCCTTCGCGGAACTCTCGCTCGAGGGGACCGGCGTCGTCCTTGAGCCGACACCCGACCAGCTCCGCGAGGCGACCTGTGGCGTCACGGCCGCCGCGCTCGGCGTCGCCGACTACGGGACGGTCGTCCTCGAGTCAACGCCGGCGGGCGCCGAACTCGCCGGGCTCTTCCCCGACCGACACGTGGTCGTCGTCCGCGAGCGGGACCTCGTCGCCGACATGGCCGCGGCGTTCGAGCGCTTGGGCGAGCGGTTCCGCGACGGCAACGACGACGCCGTGCTCGCGACCGGTCCGAGCGCGACCGCCGACATGGGCGACCTCGTCCACGGCGTGCACGGTCCGCGAGAGACCCACGCGGTCATCGTGGAGGACGCGGCGGAATAATGGCGACCGACCGCTCTCGAACGGCCGATCGGATCCGGCGGATCATGGCCGCGGAAGGCGACAGCGTCGAGCGCAACACCCGCGGGTTCAATGAGGGCCGGTACGACTCCGTCGACCGGCTCGAGGAGTACGACGCGTACAAGGATCGGGCGCGGGCGATCAAGGAGGACGCGATCGAGCGCCTCCCCGAACTGATCGAGCGGGTGCGCGAGACGGTCGAGGAAAACGGTGGGACCGTCTACCTCGCCGACGACGCCGCCGACGCGAACCGGTACGTCCGCGAACTCGCCCGTGAACGGGCGGCCGAGACCGTCGTCAAGTCCAAGTCGATGACGACCGAGGAGATCGATTTGAACGAGGCCCTCGACGCCGAGGGCTGTGACGTCTGGGAGACCGACCTCGGCGAGTTCGTTCTGCAGGTTGCCGACGAGGCGCCCAGTCATCTCGTCGCGCCGGCGATCCACCAGTCGCGCGAGGAGATCGCCGCCCTGTTCAACGAGTACTTCGACCCGGATATGGAACTCGAGACGGCCGAAGAGTTGACCGCGTTCGCACGGGAGTACCTCGGCGACCGGATCGAGAACGCGGACATCGGCGTCACCGGCGCCAACTTCGTGACCGCGGACACGGGGACGATGGCGCTGGTCACCAGCGAGGGGAACGCCCGCAAGACCGTCGCCGTGCCCGACACCCACGTCGCGGTGGCGGGCGTCGAGAAGATCGTGCCGACGTTCGAGGACCTCCAGCCGTTCGTCGAATTGATCGCGCGCTCGGGGACGGGTCAGGACATCACCTCCTACGTCTCGCTGTTCTCGCCGCCGGTCGCGACGCCGCCGGTCGACTTCGACGACGACGGTCCGATCGCCGACGACCCGGCCGACCGAGACTTTCACCTCGTCTTGCTGGACAACGGCCGGATGGACATGCGCGAGGACGACCAGCTCCGGGAGACCCTGTACTGCATCCGCTGCGGCGCCTGCTCGAACTCGTGTGCGAACTTCCAGTCGGTCGGCGGCCACGCCTTCGGCGGCGAGACCTACTCCGGAGGCATCGCGACCGGCTGGGAGGCCGGCGTCCACGGCCGGGAGTCGGCCGACGACTTCAACGACCTCTGTACCGGCTGCTCGCGGTGTGTCAATCAGTGTCCGGTGAAGATCGATATCCCGTGGATCAACACGGTCGTCCGCGACCGGCGCAATCGCGGGGCTGAGGACGGTCAACTCGACTTTCTGGTCGAGGGACTCACGCCTGACGAAGAGCCGGCCGGGATGGACCTGCAAAAACGGTTCTTCGGTAACTTTGCGACGCTGGCCAAACTCGGCTCCGCGACCGCGCCCGTTTCGAACTGGGTCGCGGACACGCTCCCCTCGCGGCTGGCTATGGAGCGAGTACTCGGCGTCGACCGCCGCCGCGACCTGCCCGAATTCGAGCGCGAGACGTTCGTGGAGTGGTTCCGGAACCGGGACGTTCCCCGTCCCGTCGACGCCGATTACCACGCCGTCGTCTACCCCGACCTCTACACGAACTATATTCGGACCGACCGCGGGAAGGCGACGGTGCGAACGCTCGAGGCGCTGGGCGTCGCGGTCGAAGTCCCCGAGGTCGCATCCTCGGGCCGCGCGCCGCTCTCGCAGGGGATGATCGCCACCGCGGAAGACCACGCTCGCGAGGTTTCCGCGAATCTCGAGCCCTACCTCGAAGCCGGCTACGACGTCGTCGCCGTCGAGCCCAGCGACCTCGCGATGTTCCGCGGCGAGTACGAGCGCCTGCTCGACGAGCGGCGCTCCGAGACGATCGCCGAGCGCAGCTACGAGGTGTTCGAGTACGTCTACGGCCTGCTCGAGAACGGGGTCGATCCCGCGTCGCTGAGCGGCGCCGACGACGCGGGCGGCGCCGGCTCCGCCCTCGCGTACCACTCCCACTGCCAGCAGCGCACGCTCGAACTCGAGGCGTACACGACGGACGTCCTCGAACGGCTGGGGTACGATGTCGTCACCTCCGACGTCGAGTGTTGCGGGATGGCTGGGAGCTTCGGCTACAAGAGCGAGTACTACGAGTTGAGCGTGGATGTCGGCGAGCGACTGAAAGAACAGTTCGAGATGCCCGAGGCCGCCGATCGAACGGTCGTGGCCAGCGGGACGTCGTGTCTCGAGCAACTGGACGGACTGTTAGCCCGCCGACCGCGACATCCGATTTCTCTCGTTGCTCCGGACGGGTCCGAGTGATCTCCGGACGGTTCCGCTTCCGTTTGACGAGACCGCGTCCGCTCGGCGAGTCCGCGCGATCGGGCGGATGGTTTCGTTCGCGCACCGTCGAGAGAAAGATTCAAGATCCAGGACCGGAATTTCGAGACGATGCAATTCGTTCGATTCGCGACCGATGGCGGCGTCCGCTGGGGCGTTTCCGTCGACGACCGGACCTACGCGCTGGACCGCTTCGGAGCACCGTCACTCGAGGACCTCGCCACGCCCGGCTACCGTCGCCGCGTCCGGCGCGCCGTTGAGACCGGGGAACTCCCGGAAATCGACGACCCCGACGACGAGGACCGGCTGGTGCCGATCCCGTCGGTCGAGCAGATCATCTGCGTCGGCCTGAACTACTACGACCACGCCGAAGAGCAGGACGAAGAGATCCCCGACACCCCGATGCTGTTCGCGAAATCGCCCGGAAGCGTCACTGGGCCCGACGCGCCGATCGTCCACCCCGAGGACGTCGAGCAGGTCGACTACGAGGTTGAACTCGGCGTCGTCATCGGCCGAACCGCCTGCGACGTCTCGGCCGACGAGGCCGAGGAGTACGTCGCCGGCTACACGGTCGTCAACGACGTCAGCGCGCGCGACGCCCAGTTCGAAGACGGCCAGTTCTTCCGGGGCAAGAGCTACGACACGTTCGCGCCGATGGGGCCGGCTCTGACCGCGCCCGACGCGATCGATGCCAACGACGCCGAGGTCGAACTCCGGGTCAACGGCGAGGTGAAACAGGAGTCCTCGACGGCGGAGTTCATCTTCGACGTTGGCGACACCATCGAGTTCCTCAGCCACCGAATGACGCTCCAGCCCGGCACCGTCATCTCGACCGGTACTCCGGGCGGCGTCGGCATCTTCCGCGAGCCGCCGGAACTGCTCTCGCCCGGCGACACGGTCGAGGCCGAGGTCGAGGGGATCGGCACGCTCGAGAATCACGTCGTCGAACAGTAGCGCTCAGATTCCGTACAACTCCCGAATCGATCGTTCGGTGAGCCACTTGCGGTCGTTCTTCGAGAGACAGTCGACGTGCTGGAGCCACTCGAGACTCTCCGCGTAGCTCGCCTCATCGCTGACGTTCGGGAAGTCCGAGCCCCAGACGACCCGCTCGCGCCCGAAGGTCTCGAGCAGCCAGCGGACGTGGTCGTGCATATCGCGGTAGGGGAACTCCTTCTCGGAGCGGTGGACGACCTCGGAGATTTTCACGGCAACGTCGTACTCGTCGCCGGCGAGGGGCTCGAGCGCGGCGAGCGCTTTGCCGGGCGGGACGTCGGGACCGGCGTGACAGAAGTGATCGAGCGCGTAGGAGAGCTCGGGATAGGTTTCAACGAGGTCGAGCACCTGCTCGAGCTGGTCCACGTGGGCCAGAATTTGGACCAGTGCGTCGGTCTCGCGAGCGGCCGCCCAGAACTCGGTCTCGTCGATCGCGTCGCGCAGCCAGCTCACCGTCGGATCGAACATCTCCCACATGCGGTCGTACGGGCAGATCGTGCCCAGCCGGAAGCCGAGCACGCCGTCGACGGCCATCGCCTCACGCAGTCGGCCGGCCGCGTCGTCGGCGAATGGGTCGAGCATCACGATCCCGGTGAGGTCGTCGTGCTCCTCGACGCACCGGACGGTGTACCAGTTGTCAGTCCACTCGCAAATCGGGTAGCCGACGACCACCGCCTCATCGATACCGACGGAATCCATGTCTTCGAGGAGTTTCTCCGCGGTGTAGACCGCGTCGACGGAAAACTCGTCGACGGTCTCGACGAGCGGGCCGTTGACCCAGGGGTGGTTCCGGTTCGGTTGCGCCCAGGCGTGAGTATGCGTGTCAAGCACCATCGTTTACAAACGATACCGTATCCAACGCTACTAAACTTTGTGAGAAAACCGACAGTCGCATCGTGACCAGGAGAGCGGTCCCCGACGGTCGGCCTCAGAGTCGAACGACGAAGCCGCCGTTCCCCGCGGTCGACACGCGAAGCGATTCGTCCGGCGATACCGCGCGTTCGTACTCCTCGAGACCGGTACCCTCGTCGGCGTCGGTCGCGACGACGGCCGTCGTCTCCCCGTCGAGAAACGAGAGCGGCACCGCGATCGAGCACGCCGGACCGGCGGTGATCGAGCCGACGAACCAGTCGTCGCCTTTCCGTCGCGCGAACGTGGCCTCCGATCCGGGTCGGCCGCGGAGGAACTTCGTCTCGTCCCAGGCCGCCGGAACGGCCTCGAGGACGCGCTCTGCGATCGGGTACGACTCGTAGGTCTCGATGCCGTCGGCGTAATGCTGGAGTCCGGACTCGTAGACGACCGACAGCGCGAGTTCGTGACCCGCCGATGTCGCGCGTCGATCGGCGGAAAATGTCACGGGCGTGTAGTCCATCGGACCGACGACGTTGCGGGTAAAGGGGAGCGTCGCGTTGTGCTCGGGCGTGTTCGTCGTCCACTTGTAGTACTCGGCGCCGCGAACGCCCTCGTACGTCATAATGTGGGGCCAGCGCCGGCGGAGCCCTGTCGGGACGGCCGACCCGTGGAAGTCCACGGTCAGTTCGTATTCGGCGGCGGCGCGAGCGAGGTCGTCGTAGAACTGCATCCGCCCCTGGTCATCGCTGTCCATGAAGTCGACCTTGATGCCGGCGACACCCCACTCGGCCCACCTCGAAAGGCGTTCCTCGCGCTTTGACTCCGCGTTCAGGTCGATGAAGTGCGACCAGAGTTCGACGTCGACGCCGGCGTCGTTCGCGTACGCGACGAGGTCCGGGAGCCACTCGTCGTCCCAGCCGGCGTCGACCAACACGTACTCCCACCCCCGCTCCGCGGCGTAGTCGACGTACGCGCGCTCCTCCTCGAGCGACCGGACGCTCGAGTCACTCGACCACCACGACCACGCGACGCGACCGGGTTCGACCCAGTCGCTGTCGATCCGCGGCCCGTCGACGAGGTCGGTCGGGAGCGTCGACTCGACCACGGTCGCGAGGTCGCCGATGATCGCAACGCGCCACGGCGTCGTCACGGGGTCGTCGGCCCACACGTGTGACGTCGGGTGGGAGTCGGGGAATCCGATGTCGACGCCCGGCGCGTCGTCGTTCGTTCCGACGAGTCGGCCGGCCATCCAATTGCCGTCGACGCCGGCCTCGCATACGAGTGCCCAAGTGTCCTCGACGCGGAAGAGCCCGGGGAGATTGTACTCCCCGTCGATGGCGGTTACCGGTACTTGCCGGCTGTGTCCCTCGTGGTTGGCCTGATAGTCCGAGAGCCACGCGACGGCACCTGGCGGGAACCGGAAGCCGGACTCGTCGCCTGGGTGAAGATACTCGTTCCGCTCGCCTCGCAACCGGTATCGGTATGCGATGCCGTCGTCTGCGGCGCGGACTTGGAGGTCCACCGAGCCGCCGTCGCTCTCGAACGAGAGCGTTTTCTCGACTGCTCGGTGATGCGGATTCGACTGCTTTCCGTGAACGAGTTCGTACGATTCGTCGATCGTACGGGTTTGCACGTCGTCGAGTTCGAATTCTTCGGGAAACGAGCCGTACGGCGTCGGAAGTCCGTAGGGAGACGGTTCGAAAACGGTCTCTCTGGATCGATCTACGTGCAACTCCCCGTTCGGGTCGACGTCGATCGTGATGGTCCCGTCGGGATCCGTAACCTGAACCATACACACCGTCCGCGAGTCACGAACATCAAAGAATCGACTTGTGTGTCGTAGACGCAAGGACTGTGCCGCCACCCCGGTCGGACGCCGTCGATGATGGGTGATGCGACCGGCGAGCGGGCGCACCTGTAGTGGGGGTCGATCGCTCAGTGGTCCGCAAACGAGAAGACCGGCTTGCAGGTTTCGGACTCGAGGAACGCCTCGAACGCGGCGGTCGGCTCGTCGACGCTGTACGAGCGATCGATGATCGCGTCGGCGTCGATCGCGCCGGCCGAGAGGAGTCGAATGGCCTGTTCGAAGTTCCGCCAGGTCGAACCGTAGGAGGTGTTCACGTCGACCTCGCCGCGGACGACTGGCGTCATGAACACTTCGCTGGGTGAGCCGGGGAGGCCGACGACGACGACCTGTCCGCCCTTCCGGACGTGGTCGATGGCCATCTCGACGCCGCTCGAGTGGCCAGTCGTATCGAACACCGCGTCGAAGCCGACGCCGTCGGTCCGCTCGTCGACGATCGCTTCGAGATCGGTCGCCTCGACATCGATCGTCTCGATCCCGAGGTCTTCGACCAGCGGCAGCCGGTACGCGGTGTCCTTGCCCAGTCCCGAGACGACGACGTCGGCGCCCAGCGAGTCCGCGACGGCCGCGACGAGCACGCCGATCGGGCCGGGTCCTTCGACGAGGACGGTATCGCCCGGCGTCACCGCGGACTGATCGAATACCGCCCGTGTCGCGATACTGAGCGGCTCGGTGATGCTCGCGTGGCCGAGCGGCACGTCCTCGGGGATCTGGTGCAGATCGCGCGGCCGGACCGTCGTGTACTCCGTGTACGCGCCGTCGTTGTGCATGCCCGTGATCTCGAAGTTCTGGCAGACGTTGGGTTGGCCGTTCTTGCACTGAAAACACGAGCCGCAGTCGTGGATCGGCTCCTCGACGACGTGGTCGCCGACCGCGAAGTCGGTGACGTCGTCGCCGACTTCGACGACCTCGCCGGAGTACTCGTGGCCCATGGTCCGGGGAATCGGAATCCACTCGTAGCCGTCCTCGTACTTGTACGCGTGGGCGTCGCTACCACAGAGGCCCGCTGAGTGAACACGAACGAGCACCTCGTCGTCGTCGGGGACGGCCTTCTCGCGCTCGCGAATCTCGATGGCTCTGGGACCGGTATGTACTATGGCCTTCATCTAGGGTTACCTCGCTCTGGTCGAGCTATCAATACGTGGGGGACTCTCACATATATAACTTTAGGTGCAATCGACCGGCCGTCGACTGATTGCGGGCGGTACCAGCCGACTCACCGTTCCCCCTCGATTACGAACGCGTGGAACTGTCACGCTATACCGCCGTCTCTTGAGGGTTCGGGCAAACATTTACGGGCGGAACCGGTGACATCGGAGCCATGTCTTCGGTAGCCGATACCGCGGGTGACCGTCGCCCGACGGACCTTCGAGTCGAGTACGAACCGGCCCCGACGAACGTCGACCCGACGGAACCGCCTCGATTCTCATGGCGCGTTTCGACCGATGCTCGCGGAACTCGCCAGACGGCGTATCGGATCGTAATCGGTCACGACAGGAGTGCGGTCGGCTCCGGTCAGGGCTCGCTCTGGGACTCCGGCCGCGTCGAATCGTCGCTGTCGACGAACGTTCCGTACGACGGTCCCGACCTCGGTTCCGACACGCGGTATCACTGGTCGGTGAAACTCTGGACCGACGAGGGTGAAACCGATTGGGCGGACCTGTCCGCTTTCGTCACGGCGCTGCGCCCCGAGCGGTGGTGCGGCGAATGGATAACCCACCAGCCGGGAGCGGGAGACACCAACGGGTGGCGAAGCCGGTGGCGGAGCGCGGACGAATCGGTCGAAGAGTGGGTCCAGGTGGACCTCGGCTCCAGCCGACGGATCACGGCCGTCGATCTTCACCCGTCGTCGCCGGTCACCGTCGTTCGAACGCCAGACGACGTGGCGGTCACGAGATCCTGGTTCGACAACCCGCTCGACGGCTTCGGCTTTCCGAACGCCTATCGGATCGAGGTCGCGGACGACCCGCGATTCGAATCCCCGACGACCGTCCTCGAGGTCGACGCGTCCGACGAAGCCGACGGCGAGCCCCCGGACGGCGTCCCTGAGGAGACGGAACCCGTCCGCACGCACGACGGATTCGAGGTCGACGGTCGGTACGTGCGGGTCACCGCGACGGACCGCTTCGCGTTCGAACCGCTCGCCGAGGAGTCGTCTCACGCCCAGAGTGCGGGTCGGCGGACCGAACGCGTCGACGCCTGGCAGTGTTTCGCGTTGGCGGCGCTCGAGGTGCGAAACGGGGACGAAAACCTGGCTCGCGGACGACCGGTCGAGGCCTCGTCGTCCGTCGAAACCGACGCGTGGGGCCGCGATCACTTCGCGAACGGGCGCGTCGAGTCCGAACTCGCGGCGACGTCGCCGCTGCTGCGGACGGAGTTCGCTATCGAGGAACCGGTCGAATCGGTCCGCGCCCACCTCGCCGCCGTCGGCTACGGCGAACTCCACGTCAACGGCGAACGGGTCTGCGATCACCGGCTGAATCCCGCTTGGACGGACTACGAGAAGCGCGTCTGCTACTCGAGTTACGATCTGACCGATCGGGTCGCGGTCGGCGAGAACGCGATCGGCGTGTGGCTCGGTCGAGGCTGGTTCTCGAAGGGAGGTGCCTACTGGGTTCCCGACGGCTCTCCGCGCGCCCGCCTCGTACTGACTGCGACGTTCGAAGATGGTTCGACGCGGACGATCGCGACCGACGGTGACTGGCGGGCGACGGCGAGTCCGATCCGGGAGAACGATATCTACGACGGCGAACTGTTCGACGCCCGACTGTCCGAGGACGGGTGGCGTTCGCCCGGGTTCGACGACGGGGACTGGGATCCCGCATCCGTCGTCGCCGATCCCGGCGGGGTGCTTCGACCGCAGCGCGTCGAACCGATGCGCGTCGTCGAAACGCTCGACGTGGCGGAGGTTCACGAGCACCCGGACGGCCCGATCCTCGACTTCGGCCAGAACCTGACCGGCTGGCTCGAGATCGAGATCCGGGATCCGGACGAGGGTGACGAGATCATCCTTCGCCACGCCGAACGACTCACCGAAGACGGGGAGCTGTCGACGACCGACCTTCGGAGCGCGGACGCGACGGACGTCTACGTTGCCGCCGGCGCCGAGGGAGAGCGGTACGAGCCGCGATTCACCTACCACGGCTTCCGGTACGCACAGATCACGGGCTATCCGGGCAAGTTCGATCCGGAACTCGTCACGGCGAAGGTCGTCCACACCGCGATGGACCGTCGGGGAACCTTTTCGTGTTCTAACGAGGATCTCGATCGGGTCCAACACAACGCCGTGTGGGGGCTTCGCGGCAACACGCACTCCGTTCCCGAGGACTGTCCCCAGCGCGACGAACGGTTCGGGTGGACGGGCGACGCTCACATCTCCACGCGGTCGCTTCTGTTCAACTTCGACGCCGCCCGGTTCGACGAGAAGTGGGCCCGCGATCACGACGACGTCGCCTCGGAGATGGGCTACGTTCCGGACGTGATTCCGAACAAGGCGAGCGAGGATCCCGCTGATCCGACGTGGTCGATTACGAGGGTGATGATCCCCTGGTATCTCTACCGCCACGACGGGAACGAGCGCCTCCTTCGGGAGCAGTACGAAGGGATGCGAGAATACGTCGAGTACTGGCTCTCGGTCGCGGAGGACGGCATTCTGACGGACGACTACGGGAAGTTCGGCGACTGGCTCGCCTTCGAGAACGTGGACGACCGACGCGGACTCCCACACGACCTGTACAACACGGCGTTCCTCTACCAGGTCACGGATACGTTCGCGAAGATCGCCGCCGTCTTGGAGAACGATGCGGACGCGGAAGCGTATCGAAATCGCGCCGATCGGATCGCGGACGCGTTCAACGAGCGATTCTTCGATGTCGACGAGGACGCGTACGGGCCGGAAACCCAGTCGTCGTACGCGGTTCCGCTCTTTCTCGGTCTGGTTCCCGACTCGAGGGTCGAGTCGGTGGTGGCCAACCTCGTCGAGAAAGTCGAAGCCGACGATTGTACGCTCAAAACGGGATTCCTCGGGACCAGGCCGCTCCTCCACACGCTCGCCGCACACGGTCACGCGGACGTCGCGTACGACGTCGTCAGTCAGCCCGACCGACCCGGATGGGTGTATATGGCTCGTAACGGGGCGACGACCATGTGGGAACGCTGGGACAGCGACGACCGCGTCGGCGACGGGATGAACTCCTTCAATCACTCGCCGTTCACCCACGTCTCGGAGTTCTTCTACGAAGTACTCGCGGGCATTCGGATCGGCGACCGTCCCGTCACCGACCGCGTGACCGTCGCTCCCGCGCTCGTCGACGATCTCTCGTGGGTCACCGCCAGTCTCGAGACGCGCAACGGCGAGTTAGCGACCGAGTGGCGCCGCGATGCCGACGCCGGGTCGTACGAGCTGTCCGTCACCATTCCCTGGAACACGAACGCGACCGTTCGCTTGCCGGACGCCGCCGAGGCCGACATGGCCGAGTCTGGATCGTCGCTATCCTCCGAGGAGACCGCGGGAATCGAGTCGGTTCGCGAAGACGGTGATGCCCTCGTCGTCGAACTCGGATCCGGCACGTACGAGTTCGCGGTTCGCTAGCGCCGACTCGTCACTGCGGCGCGAACTTCCGAGCGATCTTCTAGCGTGCGATCACACTTATTATTAACTATTAATACAAATATTTAATGCAACGCGCATCGATCGTCGGTGTGTGCAATGATTGCACTTACCACTGCACGCCCCTCTCCGCTCCAGGGTATCGGCGGACAGACGCTCGTCCTGACCGAATGGATCGCTATCTGCGTGTTCATCGTCGGGTTGGTCGTGTTCGGCGCGTACATGCGTCGGAACACCGCTGACTCCGCGAGCACGTTCCTCGCGGACCGGTCGCTTCCGCCATCGGTACAGGCGTTCTCGACCGTCGCGACCAATCTGAACGCGAACGACTTCCTCGGACTCGCCGGGTTCGCGTACGCGTACGGGATCATCGTCTTGCTGGGCCCTATTACGAACGCGATCGCTATCGTCCTCGCGACCATCGCGATCATTCCGTTCATCAGGCAGATACAGGCGTTCTCACTGGGCGAGTGGCTCACGCGACGCTTCTCGAGACCGGTCGGCGATGCGTACGACTTCATCTGGACGTTCGTCTGGATGTTCGTCAACATGGGGCTGTACATCTACGCTGGCTCGCTCGTTCTGAACACGCTCCTCGGATGGAATCTCTGGCTCTCGATGGGCGTGATCATCGTCGTCGGAACGGCCTATACGATTCTCGGCGGGTTCGGCGCCGTCGCCGGCTCGGACACCATCCAGTTCGTCCTCATGTTCGTTCCGCTGATCCTCTTGCTCCCGGTTTCGCTGTACATGGTGGGGGGCATCTCCGGCCTGATCGATGGTCTGGCGACGCATCAGGCGTCGATGACGCCGTCGGATCACCCGCTGGCAGCCGAATTCCCGGTCGGCGGCCCGATTGCGGTGTTCTTGCTGTACTTCGGCTTTCTCGCGTCGGCGATCTCCTACTGGAGCGCCGAATCGCAGGTCCTCCAGCGCCCGCTCTCCGCCGAAGATCCGGAATCCGCGCAGGTCGGCTACCTGTACACGAGCATCTGGTACGCGATCCTCGTCCCGCTTTTCATCCTCGTCCCGGGGCTCGTCGCCGCCGTCCTCTACCCGAACCTCGAGGTCGCGGATCACGCGATGCCGATGCTCATCAGCGACGTCATGCCACCGGGTCTGTACGGCGTCGTCGTCGTCGGCCTGATCGCGGGCGTCCTCTCGAGCGTCGACTCGCAACTCAACAACTTCCAGACGCTGTTCACGGAACGGATCTACCGTCGCTACGTGGCGTCGGACCGAAAGCCGTCCCACTACGTTCGGGTCGGTCGGATCGCGGGGATCGTCTTCATGGTCGCCTGTATCGGCGTCGCGTACCTGTTCTCGATGGAGGATTCGATGTACCTCGTCGCGCAGTCGATTCTCGCGACGATAATGCCGACGTTCGCCGCCGTGGCGATCGTCGGTGGTCTCTGGGACGGTTCGACGAGCACGGGTGCGATACTCGGTATCGCGATCGGGTTGGCGGTCAGCGTCTACATGGGGTTCACGCTCGGACACGAGGCGTTGTACTCTCGCTCACTGTACGCCTTCGTCCTCGTAATCGGCATCGTCGTGGCTGTTAGCCTCCTGACGACCCCGAAAGCGCACGAAACGCCGACCAACTTCGTCGAATCGTCGCTTACCGGCGATTCAGCCACTCTGACCCCGCGAGTGAAGCGAATCGCCGTCGTAACGATTGGCGTCGCGTTCGCGTTACTCGGTTCCGCGATCATCATCTTCCAAGCGTAACACCATGTCAGATGACTCACTCACGCAGACGCAAGACGAACCGATCGACGACCCGCGGGAGCAGACGGCGTCCGGAACCGACGAGTACGACCTCCCGATCGACCTGTACGCGGGTGCGATTATCCTGATCATGGGCGTTCTCGTCCTCGTGACGCCGCTGTTTACCGACATGCCGTCGGACGCGCCGTGGAGACCCACGTCCATGAACCTCATCAGCGGGACGATCTACGTGCTCGTCGGTCTCGTGCTCCTCCGCCGGGCGGGGCGCTTATGATCGGTCGGCTAGTTCGCCGACCGAGTCCGCTGGGAGGCCACCTCCTTTCGTTCGACCGATCGGTGCTGTTGGGCGTTCGGGCAATATCGCGAACACTTATATGGCTGTTTCTCACATCTCGATACGAGTCTTGGGCTTGACTACCATGGAGATCACGAACATTACCGTCACGAAGGTCAGTACCGATTCTTGGGGCGAGTTCGTCGAGTTCCCGCTCGTCACCGTCATGAGCAAGTTCGACGAGTACAACAACGCCGATGGCGACAATCCGCAGGCCCGCCGGAAGTGGATGGGGCCGGTCGGCGACGTCGTCGTCGAGGTCGAGACGGATGCGGGAATCACCGGCGTCGGCGTCGGCAACTGGGCGACGGGGTCGATCGAGACGATCGTCGACGAGACGCTCTCGAAGCTCGTCGTCGGCGAGGATCCCCACGAGCGCGAACGACTGTGGGACATGATGTACCGGGCGACGATTCCCTTCGGTCGGAAAGGGGCGGCCATCGAGGCCATCAGCGCGGTCGACCTCGCACTCTGGGATATCGCCGGCAAGGAAGCCGACAAGCCCGTTTACGAACTGCTGGGCGGCCCGGTCACCGACGAGATCCCCTGCTACGCGAGCAATCTCCACCCCGTCGATCACGAGAAACTCGAGCGGGAGGCCCAGAACTACGCCGAGCAGGGCTTCGACGCGATGAAGCTGCGCTTTCGCTACGGGCCAGAAGCGGGCCGCAAGGGGATGAAGGAAAACGAGCAGATCGTGAAGACGGTCCGGGACGCCGTCGGCGACGAGATCGCGATCGCCGGCGACGCCTACATGGGCTGGGACGTCCGCTACGCGAAGAAGATGCTCAAGCGCCTCGAGCGCTACGACATGGAGTGGGTCGAGGAGCCGGTCATCCCGGACGACATCGACGGCTACGCCGAGGTTCGCGAGGCCTCGAACGTGCCGATCTCCGGCGGCGAACACGAGTTCACCCGCTGGGGCCACAAGGAACTGCTCGAGCGCGAGGCCGTTGATATCCTCCAGCCCGACATCCACCGCTGTGGCGGCCTCACCGAGTTGCTGAAGATCGATTCAATGGCCAGCGCCCGCGACGTGCCGGTGATCCCCCACTCCGGGACGAACCCGACGCTGCACTTCATCGCCGCCTCGACCAACGCGCCGATGGCGGAGTACTTCCCCATTCCGGAGTGGTACAAGGAGCGCCAGGGCGAGCAGGAGTCGACCTACGCCGACGCTATCTACGCCAACCCGCCCCAGGCCGAGGGCGGCACCGTTCCGCTCCCCGAGACCGTCGGCCTGAGCTCGGCGACCAACCCCGAGGCCCTCGAGCACTACAGCGTGGAGTGATCCATGACCGACGTCACCTTCGAGTTCAACGTACCGGTGTTCGCGGGCGCGCCGGAGTCGGGAACGGACCCCACCCACCGCGACACGCCGTGCTACGAGGAACTCGACTGGGAGACCACGAAGGAGGGCGTCCTGACGGCCGAGGAACTGGGCTTCGACGCCGCGTGGGCGCCCGACCACATCATGCTCGGCCGCGATCACGCCGAGTACGAGTGCTGGACGCTGCTGTCCGCGCTGGCGGGGCTCACCGACGAGATCAACCTCGGTTCGCTCGTCCTCTGTAACGACTACCGCAACCCCGCGCTCGTCGCGAAGATGGCGGCGACGTTCGACGTGATCTCCGACGGCCGGCTCGAGCTCGGGCTCGGCGCGGGCTGGCACGAACCCGAGTACGAGGCCTACGGCTGGGAGTACCGCGACGGCTTCGAGCGACTGATGCGCTTGGATGAGAGCATCCGGCTGATGAAAGCGATGTGGACCGCCGATTCGGGCGACGGCGCCTCCTTCGCAGGCGATCGCTACCAGATCGACGGCGCCTACTGCAACCCCGGTCCCGTACAGGACCCGCATCCGCCGATCCTCGTCGGCGGCCAGGGCGAAGACGTGACGCTCAAACTCGTCGCCAAACACGCCGACGTCTGGAACACCGATGTGTTCAGCGGGAGGGCAGAGACCGTAGCGCACAAGATCGACGTCATCGAGGACCACTGCGAGACGGTCGGCCGCGACCCCGACGAGATCGAGTACTCTTGGGACGGCCACGTCATCTGCACGCGCGACCCCGAGAAATACGAGCGCCTGCTCGATCTGATGATTCCGATCCAGTTCGAGGAGGAGTACGTCGATCAGGCCGATATCACGACCGAGGAGATCGCCAGCGACTACTTCCTCATGGGCACGCCCGAGGAGTGTGCCGAAGGAATCCAGCGGCGGATCGACGCCGGCGTCACGAAGTTCCAGTGCTGGTTCGTCGACTTCCCCGACACCGGCGGGATGGAACTGTTCGCCGACGAAGTGATACCGCAGTTCCGGTAGCGCCGCGTTGCAGCCGTCGATCGTCGATCGCGGTCTCGTTTTTGCAGCGGTTCGCTGTTCCTCCGCCGCCGCCGGTCCGTTCTGGGCGCGTCCGAGAGGCATCCGGTGCTGCCGGCTATCCGATATCGGCGAGTACCGCTCGAGTGGGTGAGGGTCAGGGGAATAGCTATGGGACTCCCGCTCGATTCGTCTCCCGTATGGCACGCATTGCGTTCCATCTGGAACTCGCCGACGGACAGCGCGAGGCGTACCGCGAGGCCCACGAGGACGTCCCGACGTGGCTCGAGGAGGCGTATCTCGACTCCGACGCCGGGCTCGAGACCTACAGCGTCTTCGAGTCGGACGGACACGTCTTCGGGTTCATGGAACTCGACGATCCGGACGCGATTCGAGACGTGATGGAGACGAGCGACGCACAGGCCCGCTGGGACGAGGAAATGGACGGGATCATTCTCGACGACGACGCCGACCAGTGGATGGACGAGGTGTATCGAATGATCTGACGGGCGCGACAAATCGTGCGAACCGGTCGCTTTCGGATCGCCACGCCCGCCCTTCTTCTCGGCGGGATCGACGATTGCGCCAATCGTCGACTTGCTGGTGACCGAACCGTGATAGAAATTGTCACGGCTGTCCGGTGCTGCCGGACAGCAGTGAACTTCGCTTCCGAACGCTTCTCCCACTATAATTCGGTCGGTAGAACGACACCCCGTCGGTAGAGCAGGAGGTATTTACAGATGTATGCCTGTAATATATGTGCGAAGAGCGTCCACTGATAGCAGCGAAATTTCCGGTATTACCGGACGTCGGTTTGCGCATGTCTGTCGGAGGGCGCCGATCCCAGTTTCGAAGCGCGGGATCTCCTGACTACGCCTAGTCGTCGTCTTTTTTCGTCGGTGGCGGACACTGAGAGCGGTACCGCTCGAGACGAACTCGTCTCCTGATCGAACGCGTGAGACGTGTCGACTCGACGATTCCGGCCGAGAGGAACCGGTCGTTACGTCCGTCTCATCGAGTCATCGTTTTCCACTGTCGTCTCGGGATCTCGTGTTCGAGCGGTTGGTCCCGCTCGAACCGCTCGATGTCGTCGATGACGGCCTCGGTTAGCGGCCCGCGGATCTGAGAGCCGCCGACGTGCGGAGTGAGCAAGACGTTATCGAGTTCTCGGAGTTCGTGGTCGGCGGGAAGCGGCTCCCGATGGTAGACGTCGAAAACGCCGGAAAGTCGACCCGACCGCAGTTCCGCCACGAGCGCCGCTTCGTCGACAATCTCGGCGCGTGCGGTGTTGACGAACAGCGCCCCGTCGGGGATCCGTGCCAGTCGATCCGCGTCCAGCATGCCGATCGTTTCCTCGGTTCGGGCCGCGTGGACGGAGACGATCTCCGCGTCCAGCGCCGTCTCCAGATCCGTTAGCGTCGCGAACGGGTACTCCGCTAGCTCTTCCGCGTCCACGTAGGGATCGTAGACACTGGCGGACACGTCGAACGAGGCCATGTGGTTGAGCAATTTCCGACCGATGGTTCCCAGTCCGACGAGGCCGACGTCCTTCCCGTAGAGCGTCCGAATGTCGACGTCGTCGGCGCCGAACTCGCCCGCTTTCATCGACGCGTCGAGTTCCGGAACGGCCCGCAGTTTCGCGACGATCGAGCCGAACGTGTGTTCCGCCGTATAGTCGGCCATCACGTCGTTGGCGCTCACGACGCGGATCCCCGCGTCGTAGACCGCCTCGGAGACGAGCGTTCCAACGCTCCCGCCGGTGTGGGCGATCAGTTGCAGGTCGTCGGCCGCCTCGAGGGCGTCGGCGGTGACCTGCGGACTGCCCCACCCCGTGACCAGTACGTCGACGCCGTCGATACGCTCGCGGAGGGCGTCCTCCGAGAGGTCGTCGGTCGACGGATTCCAGGAGACAGCGCCCAGCGACTCGAGTCGGTGTTGAACTTCGTTCGGGACGAAGTCGTCCCGAAGTTCCCCTTCCGGTAGCGTGACGAGAATGTTCATATCCCTCGTAACTTCTCCGATAGTATAAACGCAAGGATATGTCCGCTCACCGCTGGTCGCGGAACCACTCGACGAACGCCGGGAGGGCGACGTCAGGATCGGCGATAGAGGGGTGCCATCGTTTCTCGTGTTCGAAGACGAGCCAGCCGTCGTAGCCCCGCTCGCGGAGCGCCGCGACGACATCGGCCATCGGCAGGTCGCCCTCGCCGGGGACCGCGTACACGTAGCCGTCGTCGGTCGCGTCGTTGTGATCCGGCTCGTAGACGGCGTCTTTCAGGTGGACGTACTCGATCCGGTCGCCGAGCGCGTCGAGAGTCTCCCGTGGGGTCTCGTCGGCGAGGCGAATGGTGTGCGCGGCGTCCCACAGGACGCCGACGTTGTCGGCAGGAAGCTCGTCTAAGAGTTGCTGGCAGTCATCTGAGGCGGTCCACGCATCGTGCATTTCGAGGACCCACTGGAAGTTTTCCGCGCCGTCGATCGAGAGGATCTCCCGCATGGTTTCGCCCCCGGCACGCGCGAGTTCGGCTCTCGAGCGGTCCTCGGGGTCGCCGCCGCCGAACACGCGGATACGGTCGACGTCGAACGTGTCACCAACCTCGACCAGTCTGCGCGCCTCCGCCACGTGGGCCGCACGGTCGTCGGTTTCACAGAGAGTAATGCTCGAGCTGAGGGCACTGATGCTCAGCCCGGCGGATTCGAGTCTCGACCGTGTTTCGTCGGCTCGGTCGGTGAACAGGGGATGGCGCGTGACGTCGATCTCGTCCCGGTAGCCTCGGAAATCTACGCCGTCGTAGCCGGCGTCTCGACCGACGGACAGTATTCGCTCGAGGTCCCAGTCTGGGCACCCGAGCGTCGACAGTGCGAGTTGCATGGTCGCTACAACTCGCCAATCGTACGTAGGCTTTTATGAAACAGTACCGACTGGTATCGAGTCCGGTTACTACCTCGGGATTTATTGGCATACCGTCGGTCCTAGTGCGTATGCCGACGGCGCACGATCAGGACTATCCACCGGGCGACTGGACGGTTGGCGGCCTCCGGGACGCCCTCGAGGGCCCCGGGGAGGCGTTCACGCTCCCGACGTACGACGACGAAGCGGCGTGGACGGCCCTCCGCACGGACGAACTGACCCGCGAGCCGGTCGAGGCGCTGCTCGACGACGCCGAATCGGCTCGCGACGGCGACATCCCGTCGCTCACGGCCAGCCAGTATCTCGACTACGAGCGAACGGGCGACCGGACACGCTACGAAGCCGCCGCCCGCGAACGCCGGGGTCGCCTCTCCGCGCTCGTCATCGCCGCGTGCGTCGAGCGCGACGACGACTTCGATCCGATTCTGGACTACGCGTGGGCGCTCTGCGAGCAGGCGACGTGGACGTGGCCCGCACACCTCGGAGACGAATCTCGGGAGGGGCTCCCGGGTGCCGTCCCGAACGAAGAGCGGACGGTCGCGCTCTTCACCGTCGGTGCGGCGCTCCTCCTCGCGGAGGTCGACGCGATTCTCGGCGACCGTCTCCATCCCGCGCTCCGCGAGCGCATCCGTTCCGAAGTCGACCGTCGCGTCTTCACCCCCTACGAGAAACGCGACGATCTCTGGTGGACGACGGCGACGAACAACTGGAACGCGGTCTGTAGCGCGGGCGTCGCGCTCGCCGCGCTCCACCTCATAGACGACGCTGACCGACAGGCGCGCATCGTCGAACGCGTCGCCGACGGTCTCGGCTACTACCTCGACGGCTTCGGCGTCGACGGCGGGACGACGGAAGGAGTTGGCTACTGGAATTACGGCGTGGGAAACTACGTCGCGCTCGCGGACGCCCTCGAGAGCGCGACCGACGGCTCGTACTCGCTCTGCTCGCCCCCGAAACTCGAGCGCCTCGCCGCGTATCCCCTCGCCATCGAACTCAGCCCCGGACACTTCGTTCCGTTCTCGGACTCGGACGAGGAGAGCGCCGTCGCGCCGCGTGCGGCTGCGTGGCTCGGACGCCGCCTGGATAAGCCGGGTCTGGCGGCTCGCGGACGGTGGGAGATGGCGCGCCGTACGGACGCGTTCGCCGGCCCGAACGTCGCGTCGCTCCCTGAGATCGTCCGCGACCTCCACTGGACGCGGACGGTCCCCGCGTCGTGGACGCGTGCCACCCCGCCGACCCGTCGATACTTCGGAGGCTGTGAGTGGTGGATTACACGGTCGAACCCGGCCGACCCGGATGGTCTCGTTGTCGCCGCGAAAGCCGGCCACAACGGCGAGCCACACAACCACAACGACTGCGGCTCGTTCGTCGTTCACGAGAACGGCGAGTCGCTCCTCACCGACCCGGGGCGTCCCGAGTACGACCGAGACTACTTCGGTCCGGCTCGCTACGAATACGTCGCTGCGCATTCTCTCGGTCACTCCGTTCCGTACGTGAACGGCGTCGAACAGGCCGCCGGCGACGAGTTCGCCGCGACGGTACTCGACCGACGCTCCTCGTCAACGGTCGACGCGTTCGAGATGGAACTCGCGGATTGCTACCCCGAGGACGCCGGACTCGAGTCGCTCCGCCGGACCGTAACGCTCGACCGAACCGACGGCGTCGTCTCGGTCGACGACGACGCGGTGTTCGCGAACGGGGACAACACGTTCGAGTCCACGCTTATCTCCACGTTCCCGATTCGAATCGACGAGCGGAGGCTCGTTGTCGACGGCGAACGCGGTCGCCTGCGAGTAACGCCGGACGATCCGGACGCCAAACGTAGCGTCGAACGGCTTGCGGACGCTCTCGAGACGGTCGACGGGACGCGCGACGTCTGGCGCGCTCGCATTGCACAGACCGTCAGTAGTCCCGTGACGTCGCTACGGCTACGGATAGAATTCGACGGTAGGGCGTAATTGAAAGTTGGATTCGGGCACTTTGGGGCTGCTCACGCTGGTATCCCCTTACTTGTTCGTTCGCATTCGCCCGTCGAGGAGGCTTCTCATTTTGACGGCGTTGTCGGACCACGTCTGATAGCCCGTGTGGTGTAATTCCGCGAACGTACGTCGTATCTACGACTGCGGAAGTTCCACTAGTCGCGAACGTAGGGTGCTACAAAGCCGCTGAACTCATGTCACGACGACTCCGATACCATCGCGACCCCTTCTTCCCCCTAAGATCTAAATCTATGATTCATACATTAGATTCTTAGTGATGGATGTAAGATAGATCTTTCATGGAGAACGGTCGCAGGGTGGTACAGTTACAGAATGCCCCCGACGCGAATCACTTGCCGTCGGCTCCCTGCTGTCGCTGTGTAGGCCGTTTCTCGGCCTCGATCGCCCGCGCTGCGTCGAGGATCAAGTCGTCGTCGATGTGCTCGAGCAGCCGCTCCTGCCCGCGCTCCCGCCGACGCTCGATCTCGTCATCCGAGATGTACATGCCGATCTTGCGATCGATCTTTCGCTCGCGTAGCTCCGCGAGCCGGTCTTCCTCGAGGTCGTGATCTTCGGTCACTCGCTCGTCGAAGTGCTCGCGCCAGCGGTTCCGGGCGGCCGATTCGTCCTCGAGTTCCGTCTCTCGGCGCACCCAGTCGTAGTAGTTGGCCAGCGAGTCGGGGTAGCCCCGCTCTCGGCGGACGGCCTCGACGACGGAGATTGCGGTCCGAGCGCCGCGACCGGCGGCCATCAGCGCCTGGTAGCCGGTATCCCCGTACGGCGACGCAATGAACAGGTCGTCGACCGGCGTCGTCCCGTCGCGCTCGGCGTAGTCCTTGTCGAAGTACTCGTGTTCCTCGCCGTCGTGTTCGTGCGTCTCGAACATCGCACCCTCGTCGTCGAGCCCCCGCATGTACTCGCCGTCGTAGCGCGTGGCCGCGATCACTCGACGGGCGGTGACCGGTACCACGTCCTGCAGATCGATGACGAATCCCTCACCGCCGTCATTGCGCTCGATCGACTCGACGAGGGCGGGAACGATCTCGCACCCCGCCTCCTCGGCATGGTCGTGCATCAACCCGTACAGCGTCTCGATGTCGATCCCCCCGGGGAAGCCGAGGTAGTTCCCGAGGTGTGCACACCGCTGGATCGACGAGCGGCCGCGATCGAAGATGACCGTATCCAGCCCGTGGCGAGCGGTGAACACGCCCGCCGCGCAACCCGCTGGACCGCCGCCAACGACGACGACGTCGTGATCGAACGCTGCCTCCGTTCGGGTGCTATCTCTCTCACTCACTGGTGACCGCCTCCGTTGTGCCGTCCGCCGCTTGCAGTCTCTCGAACGGCGCTCGCGGTGTCGTCTCGGTAGTGGTACCGATCATGGGCTGTCGTCAGCGTCTGACCTTCATTGGGCGGTCGGCAGCGATGAACGGCTCACCGTCTCCGTCGGCGAAGGCCAGTCCGCCGCACTCGGTACGACAAACGCGCCACGACGGCAGGTCGGGGATGTCGTACGCTTCCGGCTCGCGGAAGGCGCCGGCGATCGCCCACTCTCGAGCGCGCATTCACCGATCACCCGTGATGATCTCCGCGACCGCCTGGCGGTCGAACAGTTGCTCGCCGTCAGGTATCTCCGGATACGGCCCCTCGGTGTAGGTCGGCCACTCGCCGAAGACGTCGGGGTAGAGCTGTTTCGCGGTCATCTCCAACTGGAACAGGTTCAGGATCGGCCCCTGGTAGCGGGCGCCCTGCGAATAGACGCGCTCGTTTTGGACCGCGGCAAGCTTCTGTCCGGCGGCGTGATCTCGCAGCGACGATCGAATCCCGGCCATATCGGTTTCGGGGTGTAGCCCGCCCAGCGAGAAGATCACGTCGGGATCGGCCTCGAGCAATACTTCCATATCGATCGTGTCCCCGGAGGAGATATTGTCGCTCAGAGCGCCGACCGGACTGAGCGGGCGCATGTGCGCCGTCAGAAATCCGGGCGTGTCCAGCGTGTAGACGTAGATGCTATCGATGTCGCTCATCCCTGCCAGCACTGCGGTCGGGCGCTCCTGTTCGGGCGGAAGCTTTTCCTCGATCGTCTCGAGCAGCCTCCCGTGTATCTCCGCGAGCGCCTCGTACCGCTCCTCTTCGCGGAACACCCGGGCAACCTTCTCGAACATCTCCCACAGCGTGTAATACTCGTACCGGTCGGCCCACTCGGCCGGCGGTTCGTCGTGTCTGTCGCTGAACTTGTTCCCGAACCACGGGGCGACGGTATCTCGGATCTCCTCGACGTCCGACGCGTCCTTGCTGTCGAGAGCGTTCACGCTCGCCGGATCGGCGAGGTGGACGTCGCTGTCGAGTTCGTAGAGTTTCTCCTTGCTCGGATCCCAGGACGAGTACAGGCCCGTCCAGTCCAGCGTGACGCCGGGGAGCCGTTCGGTGAACTGATTCCACAGTTGGTCGTAATACTCGGGCGCGTGCATCGCGTTGACGTCGTCGCCGCGTCCGAGGGCGAACGCCATGCCGGCGTGGTGGGTCAGCCGCGTGAAGATGCTCTCCGGCGGCGAATCGAACGACACCTCGCCCATCGGGGCCATCGTCACCGAATAGGCCCCGTCGGAGCGGTCGTTCCCGTCCTCACCCTGTCCGACCAGTTCCGAACAGCCTGCGAGGGAAACGGTGGTTGCGAGTGCCCCGCCGTACTTCAGTGCGTCTCTTCGCGTCGGTTCTCCGGTCGTCCGGTCTGCGTTCTCAGTCATCGGTGAGGTCTCCGTTGATAATGTCCGCAACGGCTTGGCGGTCGAACAGTTGGTCGTCGCCGGTCACGGCCCCGAACTCGTCGGGGAACAGTTGCTTCGCCGCTCGCTCGGTCAGGAAGAGGTTGTGAATCGGGCCCTGGTTGAGGTAGCCGCCGCGGTACACGCGCCCGTTCTGGACGGCGGTGAGTTCGCTCCCCACAGGGTGGCTCTGCATGTAGTCGAGAACGGTATCGCGGAACTCTGCCGCGGACTTTCGCTCGTGACCCCGAATGAGAAGCACGTCGGGATCGATCTCGAGCAGGTTCTCGTAATCGAGCTTTCCGCGGTTCGTGGTGCTGAGATTGTCGGTGCCCGTCCCCGTCAGGGCGTCGTGAACGCCGAGATCCCGCCACTGCTTCTTGCTCGTCCCCGCATCGTCGAGCCGGTACGGAGAGAACGCCTCCGGTTCGTCGGCCCCTTCGAACGTGAGGAAGACGTCCGGCCGTTCGTCGGTCGGCGGGAGTCGCTCCTGTATCGACGCGATGAACTCGGTGTGGAGTTCGCTGAACGCCTCGTAGCGCGCTCGCGCTTGGAACACCTCGGCCACTTTTTCGAACGCCTCGTACAGCGTGTAGTAGCGATAGTCGTGCCAGTCGTCGGAGCGCCGAAAGATCAGGTTCCCGACGAACGGCGCGACGGTCGACGCGATTTCGTTGACGTCGTCCTCGTCCCAGTCGAACCAGTTGATCAGCATCTGGGGGTCGTACAGGTGTACGTCACTCTCGAGCGCGTAGAACTCTTCCTTGGTTCGAACCTCCGGATACTGCTCGATGACGTCTCGATCGACGGTCACGTCCGGGAGTTCGTCGTAGACGTACGTGTAGTAACGATCTGCGCCGCCGACGCCCGCCAGCCCGTCGGCCTGTCCGAGCGCAACGGCCATGTCGGCGTAGCCGCCGTCGTACGCGGCCCACCGTTCGGGTACCTCGTCGAACGCGACGGACCCCATCGGTTCCATCGAGACCGAATAGGTCCCCTCTGCGGGCGTCTCGTCCGTTTCGCTCTGTCCGAGCAACTCCGAACAGCCCGCGAGGGCGGTACCGGCCGCGAGCGCGCCGCCGTATTTCAGCGTGTCTCTTCGTGTCGGCGTCTCAGTCGTGCTGTCGTCAGTATCTCTCATTTGGCTGCCTCCGTTATCAGCTGGTCTCCGCGTCGGCGAACGCGTCTCATCTCGTCTCTCCTCATGGATTTAGGCTAGCCTAAAATATAATAAAGCCTCCGATTGTTAGGTGAGCCTAAAATCTTCCGGTAGTCGGTCTGTGAAAGGCGAGGTAGCGAACGTCTCGGCTGGATTGCCGATATCGGCGCCCGCTGTGTACCTCGAGTCGCTTGTCCTGCGTGCATCCACACCGGTCGATTCGGTTCAGATTTCACCCATATCCTCCTGTTTCCGCATCAGATAGAGGAAGTACGGGCCGCCGAGGAGACCGGTGACGATTCCGACGGGAATCTGGGTCGGGCTCAACGCCAGCCGTGCGCCTACGTCGGCGCTGACCATCAACGCCGGCCCGACGAACAGGCACCCGACGATCAGCTTCTTGGAGTCGCTGCCGACGAGGTTTCGCACCATGTGCGGCACGATGAGCCCGACGAACCCGACGATTCCGGCGACGGCGATGCTCGCTGACGCCGCGAGAACGGCGACGCCCGACAGCGCGAATCGGGCTTTTTCGATCGACATGCCGAGCGACTGCGCGGTCTGTTCGCCCAAGAGGAGGACGTCCATCTGGCGCGAACCGGCGACAGCGAATAGGACCACTACGGCTGTCGACGGGAGAATGAGTCTCACCTGATCCCAGTCGGTTCCGATGAGCGACCCGGTGGTCCACGCGATGGCCGACTGCACGACTCCGATATCGTCCGCGAAGAAGAACAGCCCCGTCTGGAGCGACCCGAAGACCGTTCCGACGATG
The DNA here is from genome assembly GCF_003977755.1 of Haloterrigena salifodinae. Lineage (NCBI taxonomy): Archaea > Methanobacteriati > Methanobacteriota > Halobacteria > Halobacteriales > Natrialbaceae > Haloterrigena > Haloterrigena salifodinae. The sequence goes on along the minus strand of NZ_RQWN01000004.1, from coordinate 332,920 downwards.
ACGCCGGCGAGAACCAGCCGAATCGGCGAGGTTCCGTTCTTCCAGGCGATTACGTAGACGATCAGAAACGCCACGGCACCGCCAACCGCGGCGATTATCGGGAGAAACGCCGTCAGACTCCCGAAGACGACGAGCGTCAACAGAATCATGAGCCCGGCACCCGAGGAGACGCCGAGAATGAACGGGCTCGCGAGTTCGTTTCGGGTCACCGCCTGAAATATCGTTCCCGAGACGCCGAGGTTCATGCCGACGAGAGCTGCGACGAAGACCCGCGGCAGCCGGATGTTCCAGACAATGAGGCTCTCGGAACTCATCTCGGGCATCGTTTCGCCTAGCAAGAACGCATCCCAGGCCTGCGGGTTGAACACCACGTCCGGATTGAACAGCGCACGCCACGCCTCGAAAAACGTCATCGAGTAGGCGCCGTAACTGATCTGTATCAGCCCGCCGACGAAGACGACGGCGACGCTGGCGAGTACCACGGTGGCGAGTTTCGGATCCAGGAGCCACCCGAGCCGCGACTCGGTTAGCCGCGAGCTCGCGGTTCGTCCCGTTCCGACGTTCGACTTCTTCTCGCTCATCCTCGAATCGTTCCGGCCGGTTCGCTCGAGAGCGGCTCTCCGGTGCGCTCGGTTTCGTTGCGCGCGTTGCCACCGTTTCCATACGGTTCCAGCCGCCGTTCGAGTGATACGCCGCCGCTGACTCCACCGCCGGACGGCAGACGACGTTGCTGAACCGACGTCCCCAGCCACCCGAATTTGCGTCTCATATCTATTTAGGCCAGCCTAAAATATAAAATCGTTCTGGTTTTAGGCAAGCCTAATCACTGGTCGGTAATCACGCTGTGGCTCTCTACGGTACATTTTGTTCTGGTTCCGCTTCGTCTCCATCCGATTTATCGGTCCGTTCGATCAGGCGATAGGCGGCTGGCGAGCGGCGATCCTACTGGAAAACTGGTCCCAGTTCTGCAACTGCGGGCGCCATCGGAGAATCGACCCGTCTGCACCGACGAGTGGCCCAGCTCTCAGTATGGGCCGCCGCAGTGCGGACACAGCGGCGATCCGTTTTCCGGCACGGCCGCCCCGCAATGCGGACATTCGTGGTCAGGAGACGTGATTTCGTCGACGATTTCGTCCGTCCGTTCGCGAATCGACCCGAGCGACCCGATCTCGTCGGTATCGCCGGCCGTGTTCTTCCCCGTAGCCGTTGCAAAGCGTGCGCGTTCGGTTACGAACGGTTCGTCGCTCTCCTCGGCGAGCGTCGCGAGTCGTTCGGATGAGAGTGGCGATCCGTTCGGAGCGGTCCGAGCGACCAACCCGAGCGCCTCGGCGGCGCGCCCGCGAACGTGCGGACGCTCGTCCTCGAGGCGCGTCGAGAGGGCGTCGACCGCATCGGACAGGGCAGCCGGATACTCGCTGCCGACCGCGACGAGCGCCGTACAGAGGTGATAGCGCACGAGTTCCTCCTCGGCGTCGAGATGTGCCGCGAGATCCGCGACTCGGTGACGCAACCGGCCCGGATCACCCAGCGCGATATACGCGAGCGCTTTGGCGAGTTTCTCCCTCACTTCCGGTTCGTCGAACGACAGTCCGATCACGAGGTTCGCCAGTAGATCCGGCGTCGCGACGTCCTGGGGGTAGTCGGCTCCAATGTAGCCGAGCGCCTCGGCGGAGCGCGCCCGAACGTAGTAGAACTCCTCCTCGTCGGCGAGTCGACCGGCGAGCGCGTCGACGTCGTCGATCACGGTGTCCGGATTCGCCCTCGAGAGGGCGACGAACAGTTTCGCGGCGTTCAGCCGAACCGATCGCGTCTCGTCGGTGAGAAATGGGACCAGTTCGTGAACGTGTGGAGCGAGAACGTCCGGGCGATCGTCCGCGACCGATCGCATCGATCGGAGCAGTTCCTTCCGTCGTTTGGGTTCCGCTCGCTGATATGCCCGGAACGACGTGCTGACGCTCTCGTGAGCGCCGTCACGAAGGCGCTGCGTTACGATATCGATCGGTTGTAGTTCGGGGACGTCTTCCATTGTGTATCGGACTCGTTACTGGCCTCTCACGCCGTGCTGTGAAAAGCGTCAGGGACAACCGTCATCTTATTGTTCTTCGTCACCGATCCGCGCTGTGATGCGGTGGTCGTGGGTATACACCACGGGACGGTTGGCGAGCAGTACGGGGCCACTCGGAACCACTTTCTCGAGACGGCTACCACCATTGCTCGCGAACGACGACCTCCCTCTCCGGATTCTGCCGTATCGTGTTGCTGGCGGAATTTTCTATAGCAGTATGGGATTTATGAATGATGAGTTTGCGGTACTGACGGCTCTTCATCGCCGAAACCGGCCGAATCGTCTTTGAAGGAAACACACGTGATTACTTCGATAATCAAGTGTGATTTTGCGTGGGTACGTCCCCTCTGGGGATCGCAATCGATGAACCTCGGGCGGAGACGACCTCGAGAGACCGATCGCACGCGAATTCTGAACGAACGCGATCGAGGCATTCCTCTAGCCGAAGTCGAAACGCGAAGAGGGCACCACTTCCCGACGAAACCGCAATCGCTGTGCTGAGAGGATTTTCGAGTGGCTCGATACGCTCCGTTTCGGATGTCCGATCGTCAGGTGGACAGTTGTCTTTCCTAGCATCTTTTATTTACATATGTATGCGTGTAAAGGCCCCAGAGCAATCAGTGCCCCAAGTCTCGATAGCCGAAATCGCCCGTTAGAACCGGCTATAAATCGGGGAACTTGAGCTCCAGCTCGAACTCGTTACCCGTTTCGCGAAGTCGCTGCGTCAACGCTTCCTTCGACTGTTCGTTCTTGATTCGCTCGATCGGCCCGCCGAGCGCGAGCGCTCCGAGAACCTCGTCCTCCGGCCGGATGGGAACCGCGATTCCACAGTACCCTTCGACGTGCTCCTCCCAGTTGTACGCGTATCCTTGTTCGCGGACCTGCTCGAGTTCGGCCACCAGTTCTTCTCGATCCGTGATCGTATGTTCGGTGAGTGCGGGCAGCCCCACCGTATCGATGATTTCGTCGAGGCGATCCTCGGAGTCGTAGGCGACGATCGCCTTCCCCGCCGCGTTCGCGTGGAGGAAAATTCGCTTCCCCGGCCGGCTATCGATCGACGTCGCGTGTTCGCCGGTCGCTGTGTACACGTGGTAGCCGAGCCCGTTCTCCTCGACGATGAACTGCACCTGTTCGCCGGTTTCCTCCGCGAGCGCTTCGACGAACGACTCGGAGAGGCGGTTCACTCTCCGTCGGTCGCGAACTAGTCCCCCGACGTTGAGAAACTCCAAGCCGGGATGGTACGTGTCGCCGTCTCTGGTGACGTACCGCCGCTTGAGGAGGGTATTCAAGTGGTGGTACACCGTGCTGTTCGCCAGGCCCAGCGCTTCCGCGATCTCGTGGAGTTTCGCCCCGTTTTCCGTCTGGAGGTACTCCACGATGTCGAATGCCGTCTCCGTCGCCTGCACCGTTCGCATCTCGCTAAAATCTTCGTCCATAGTCGACCTCTAGCTTCTACCGGCAAAATACTTCGGATAATTCGCTGCAGATATTCCTATTATTCGCTCGAGTTGTTTTCATTTCGGGTCGAAATCGACGACACTACAGACTCGAGTCGCCCGAAACCGTTCGGTCCACTATCATCGTCGAAGCGAGGAGTGTCTGAGATTCGGCCTCGGACTGAAGGTCGGTTAGCGAGGAGGAAAACGAACTGCTGTGTACATGTTTGTCTGTATCACCCTTCATATCCGTCATTGGAACACTGCGCGGCATATTTTCTCTGTCACTCGCGAAAAGTCGTCTCACGGAGTTTCCGTCAGCTTCTGCGAGGAACCTCCTCGACGATATCGTTCAGTCACTGGTATCGTCTCTCGCGAATCTGCCGCATTCGCGCCGTAGCAACAATGTTTAACTCGCCGGACGGTATTGGTGGACATGGATCAGTAAGCATGACTACTCGAGTCGCTCTTCTGGGAGCCGGCGGAAAGATGGGTTGCAGAATCACCGACCGCCTCAAGGATAACGCCAGATACGACGTGCGGTACGTGGAACCGAGCGAGGAGGGCCGGGAGAGACTCGCCGATCGAGGCGTCTCCGCGGTCGACGAAGCGCAGGCGCTCGACGGCGCCGGGATCGTCGTCATGGCGGTTCCGGACGACCTCATCGGGCCGATTTCCGAAGATATCGTCCCGAAGATCGACAGCGGAACGATGGTCGTGCTCCTGGACCCCGCGGCGGCGTACGCCGACACGCTCGCCGAGCGGGACGATATCTCCTACTTCATCACCCACCCCGCCCACCCGTCGATCATCGATGCGAGTTCGGATTTGAGCCGCGACGATCCGGACTGGTTCGGCGGCCGGGGTCGAGAGGAACAGGACATCGTCTGTGCCCTTCATCAGGGCCCCGACGAGGACTACGAGCGCGGCGAGGCCCTCGCACGCGACATCTATGCGCCGGTCCGCCGCGCCCACGAACTGACGACAGAGCAGATGTTCCTGCTGGAGCCGGCGCTCGTCGAAATGGTGCTCGGTTCGTGTCTGTACGCCGTCCGGGAAGCGTACGATCACGTGGTCGAGCAGGGGGTCCCCGAACAGGCGGCACGGGATTTCCTCTTCGGCCATTTCAGGGTCGAACTGGGGATCGTGTTCGGATTCACTGACTTCCCGTTCTCCGACGGCGCGCGGGAGATCATCGACGAGACCGAACGGGACCTCTTCAGGGCCGACTGGAAAGACCGAGTATTTTCCGAGGAGAAGCTCGAGGAGATCGCGTCCGAAGTGGCGTAGAAACGCCGGCTAGCGCTCTCGAAATCTCGTTGCCCGGTGACTCGCTTTCGAGAGCGGAACGCCCGTCGCCGTCACAGCGTACTCAGTACGAGACGAGAACGGGAAGTCGGTCAGTCGGCGTTTTCGAGTCCGCCCTGCTCGACGACGCCGAAGTAGTCGAACTCGTCGTTTTCCGTATGGACCTGCCCGCCTTTGAGCGCGAGCTCGAGGCCGTCGAACGCCGTAGTCGCCGAGTGCGCTCGGCACAGCGGCCCGCCGGGCGCGGCCGGGGCGATCGCCTCGAGCGCGTCGAGGTTCAGCTCGGAGATCACGTGGCTGCTCGTGTCCCCGCCGGCGACGCAGGCGCGCGTCACGTCCGATCGCTCGAGGAGTTCGCGGAACATGACCCCCTGCTGGTGCCCCAGATACGATTCGAGGTTCTCCGCCGTCCCGTGCTCCTCGAACGCCGCTCGTGTGGCGTCGATAGCGGGGTCGTCCGGACCGCGGGCGGAGTAGAGGACGACGCTCTCGCCGTCGTCCAGCGCGGCGAGGGCCTCCTCGACTGCGGCGGCCCGCGCGTCGCTCTTCTGGTCGGGGTCGACCAGACGCTCGGTGTCGATCGAAACGAGGCGGAACCCGTGTTCGTTCGCCCAGTCGATCTGCGCCGCCGTCTCTTCGGAGGCGCTGCCGGACATGACGGCGATGTTGTCCGCCGGCTCTCGCTTCTCGAAGTACGTCGCATCCCGATCGATCTCGCCGGTCTCGTCCCAGTGACTGACGAGGGCGTGATGCTCGAGACCAGAGGAGCCGACCGCGAACAGCGGGCCCGACGCGTCGGTCGCGCGGTCCCACAGGAGGCGTCCGATCGTCTCGAGGTGGTCCGTGTCCAGCGCGTCGAGGACGACGATTTCGTCCTCGTTCTCGCGAATCGTCCCCGTGAGCTCCGCCTCGGCGGCCTCGTAGTCGTCGAGGAACCGTTGGTCGACGCGGCCGATCGGACGACTCGTCTGCTCTCCGAGGTGGCGCCGGAGGTCGCTCTCGTGCATCGGGGTGACCGGATGGTCGCGCATGGTCGGGTGGCGGTCGATCCGGTACATCTCCCCGCCGCGTTCTGCGAAGAGATTCGAGAACGCGACGTAGCGCCCGTGCGGGACCTCTGTTCCCTGAGAGACGGGCACGAACGGCGAGTCGTACGCGTCTTGAGCGACGTCGATCGCGGTCCCGATGCTCCCGACCTCCGGCGAGGAATCGAACGTCGAACAGACCTTATAGTGGACAATCGGAGCGTTCAGTTCGCCGAGCGCGTCGAAAACCGACGGGAGCTCCGACTCCATCTCCTCCGGCGTCATGGTGCGACTCACGCCCGCGACACCGACGGCGTCGAGGTCATCGAAGCGTTCCAAGTCTTCCGTAGTCGGCGGTCTCGTGAAGAGGACTGCCCGAACGCCGTTGTCGGCCAATCCCTCCAACGCGTCCGTCGATCCCGTGAAGTCGTCTCCGTAGAACGTCAGCAGTAGGTCGGTATCAGTCATGGTCTCCGTAGTACTCGATCGCGGTTCGCAGTTCGTCGTGCGTCTCTGCATATTCGTCGAGCGGGACGCCCTTCATCGCGGCTTCCCACCCTTGCTTGAGGTGAGCGACGCCCGCTCGAGGTCCGTCGGGGTGGCCGTGGATGCCTCCGCCCGCCAGGTACATGAGGTCGGTGTTCCCGACGGACTCGTAGGTGTCGTGCGCCTGTCCGGCCCACTGAGCCGAGGAAAACACGGGCATCACCGTGTCGTCGTCGGAAGCGATCGGCGTCTGGCACTCTATGGCGGAGGAGACGACCGATTCGTCCGATTCCGTGAACTTGTTTCGGATGCCGCTCACGTGCAGGTGGTCGACGCCGGCGAGTCGCCAGAGCTTCTGCCACGCTTCGTAGCTGAACCCCAGCTGGGGACACCGGGAGAGCGCGCCCCATCCGTTTCGGTGCCCGTGGATCGGGAGGTCCGACTCCTCGCGGAGTTTCTGGACGCCAGCGAGACCGACGCTGCGGAGGCTCACCATGAGGCAGTTGCCGCCGGCTTCCTTCACCGCGTCGTGTCGCTCCAGCATTTCGTCGACGTCGCCGGTGACGTTACAGGCGTACAGCACCCTTTTCCCGGTCTCCGCTTCGTGGCGGCGGATGGGGTCTATCACTTCCGCGATGCGGTCTTCGACCCGAGAGTAGGGCGGGCTGGCGATGAGTTCGTCGTCCTTGATGAAGTCGACGCCCGCCTCGACGAGCGTCTCGACGACGTCGCCGGTCTCCTCCGGAGAGAGGCCAACGCTGGGCTTGATGATGCTCCCGATGATCGGTCGATCCTGGACGCCGAGGAGTTCGCGGGTCCCCTCGATGCCGAACTGCGGTCCCGGTTGGGCGGCCGCGAATTCCTCGGGCAGGGAGAGGTCGACGAGCCGAACGCCGGACAGCTCCTTCAGCACGAAGAGGTTCCCCGCGATCAGCGTCATCAGATTCTGCAGCGACGTCCCGATGTTCCCGACGGGGTACGAGAGGTCGACCTCCGCTCGCGTGTACGTCGGTGACTCCGCGGCGCCGGCGGGCGGAGCGGAGCCCGGAAGGGACGGTTCGTCAACGACCTCGAGTTCGGTGATCGACTCGACCGTCGCACCGTGTCGTTCGGCGAGGCCGTCCGTTTCGGTCGAGACCTCGACGAAGGTCCCGGAGGACTGTTCGTTTGCGATCGCCTCGGCCGCGTGCTCGGGCTCGTCGGGGGTTTCGATTCGGTAGGTTGCGCGTATCCGTGACATGTACTCAGTTGGTAGGTTGCTGGTCGCTCGATCCTCGTTTGGCGTCCGCTCGCCCGTCTCCACACGAACTCGTCGTCACTGCTGTACGGACGCGCGAACGGTTTCGACAAAGCTCGAACAGCTGTCGCCGGGTTCGATGCCGAGATCCGAGGCGACATCGTTGACGTGGCTGAGAACGCCGCCGTCCAGTGCCGACTTCGAATCGCCGATCCGTGCCGACTCGACGTCGACGGTCGCGGCGGGAATCCCTCGGTCGTTCATCGTTCGAAGCCGACCGATGCCGGCGTCGTCTTTGCCGACGCCCGCGTCGAAGAGCGTGATTCCCGCGATGTCGGCCTGGATGTAGGAGTCGAACTCGCCGGCGAGGCGCTCGCCGTGGCTGCCGGTGACCGTGATCGCCCCCTCGTGTTCCTCGGAGATCAGCCCGATCGAATCCAGCGTCCAGACCGGCACCTCGCCGTCTTCGACCCTCGTCTGGGTCATCTCGCTTCCGACGTCTTCTTCGACGGGCTCGACGTCCGCGTCGTGCATCGTCGCCGCGCACTCGAGGGCGGACTGGCCGACTTCGCAACCGCAGTCTTCGGCGACGCTATTGACGTGGCTGATCTCGCCGCGAGACATATCCACGCCGTCGCCGATTCGCGCGCTCTGGTTGTCGACCGTCGCGGCCGGCAGGCCGAGCTCCTCAAGGTAGGAGAGCGATTCGATGCCGGCGTCGTCTTTCCCGACGCCGGCGTTGTTGAAGACGATCCCGGTGAGCCCGAGCTGTGCCGCGTATCGCCCCGACGAGATGCCGCCGTGACTGCCGGCGACGATGGCCGACCCTCGCGACTCTTTCGGCTGGGTGATGCTATCGACTAGTCGAATGTCTCTTGGCATCGTGGTTCATACGCCGGTCCGAAATTGTAAGAATACTTTGCTTGTTGCAATATTTGCTGGTACGTTTCCCTCCACCCTAAACGTCTCGTGTGATCGGCGTTACCGCGGGAAAAGTTATTTGTGACCGAGGAACGCACTCTTCGATGTGTTCGAACGAATCCACCACATAGCGATACTTATCGGCGGCGTCGAGCGAGAGATAGACGAATATACGGCCGTGTTCGAGGACGACTTCGGCATGGAGCGGATTCAGAAGGTCCACTTCGAGGACGACCACTGCGAGGTCGCACTCTACTCGGTCGGCGAGACCATCATCGAGTTCACGTCTCCGACCGGCGAACGCGGCTGGCACTATGAACACCTCCAGGAGCACGGCCCCGGCTTCTTCCACATCGCGTTCGAGGTCGACGATATCGAGCAGCGGCGGGCGGAACTCGAGGAACTGGGGTACGGCTTCGTCGACGAGATACGAGACGGGATCGACTGGAAGATCACCACGCTCGATTATCACGACACGCCGCTCCCCATGCAGCTCGTCGAAGATCCGCGGCCCGTCGACGAGCGCGCGTAACGGAAAAAGAGGGTTCGGGTTACACTTCCTATCGAGAAGCCATCCGTTCTCGACGAAACGTCGTCGGAAACGAGAGCGGAGAAGGCGCCGGGTCGGTACGGCCTGCCCCCTCATCGAAGATATCAGGCTTCGGTTGAGAATCGGATCTCAGTGCTTGACGAGATCGCGCATTGGAGTCACGCCGTGTTCCTCGACGTTCATCCTGTCTCCGACTTCTGCGATTTCGATACTCCGTGGAAACGGAAACGAAGCCCTGTGCTCGTGCAGCGATTTCGGGTCTGCTAATCCGCCCTTCCACATATCATAATGGCACGGGAGTAAGCGGTCGAGTCGGAGAGCATTCGCCGACTTGATCACGTCGTTCTCGTTCATGTAGAGCTTTCCGGCCGACGAGTGCGGACGCTCCGCTCCGGTAAACGAAGCCCAGTCGTCGCCGTAGAACACCTGAGCGTGAGTGCCGAACGCAAGGGAACCCAAGTCGATATCGAACTCCGTGCCGATTTCGTGAAACGCTTCGGTGAATCGGCTGTCTCCGGGCGTAAAGAAAGTGCCCGTCTCGTGCTCAATAACGTAGGAGACATCGCCGACCGCGTCCGGATCGTTGCTTTCGCGAACGTGGATCACTAAATCGCCGACGGTGTACGAGGTGTTGGGTTCGACGATCCGGCGCCGGGGCTTCGGGGCGCGTAACTCAGCGTAGTCCTTCTGCGGTGACTCGAAACAGGTCTCGGACGCGTACAGGTCCGCATCAAGGTTCTCCACCATCGGACCGTACGAATCGGGATGGAAGTGGTCGAAGTGCTCGTGTGTGATGAGGACAGCGTCACAGTCGGTCACGTCCTCGGGATCGAGGGGGACGGGTATCATTCGGTACCACGTCGGCGGATCGCCGTCCCCGAAATACGGGTCGACGTAAACCGTCGCTTCGGGCGACCGAAGTACGAACCCGTTACAGCCCATATACCAGACGGTAAGCCGGTCCGGTTCGCTCGCTTCGACTTCCCGCTTTAGGAACGCATCTCCCCAGGTGGAATGCACCATACTTGACAATTATAACGGATGTATCATGATAAATATTTTCGTTCGAACGTGAACGAACTCGTAGAAGGCCTCCTTCGAGGATCACGAGTTCGAGGTCGCTCTACTCGGTGGGCGAGACTATCATCGAGTACCCTCAACCGCCCGAAGAACGACAGCAATCGCACGGCGACGCGAGTGGCGCCGAACTGATCCAGACGATCACTGCGACGGTCTCAGGTAGTACCCCGCGGCTACCTGTGCTCGCCGGGCGAATCCGCTTTTAGTGACGCAATCGTCGCTGCCATACGGTGGTTCGATCAGTAGCCGCCGCCCATCGTGGTCGTGACGCCGCCGTCGACGACCATCGTCTCGCCGTTGATGAAACTCGCGAGCGGGCTGGCGAGGTACAGCGCGGTGTCCGCCACGTCCTGGGGCTGGCCGATCCGACCGAGCGGCGTCGCCTGCTCGTGTTCCTCGGACGACTCGTTGTCGATCAGCTCGAGGTCGTCCGCCGTCATGGGCGTCTCGATCATGCTCGGGTGGATCGAGTTCACGCGAATACCCTCGTGTCCGAGTCGATCCGCCAGCGCGTACGTCATCGATTCGACCGCGCCCTTTGACGTGGAGTACCGCACGCCGTCGCCGCGGCCGATGAACGACGTGACGCTGGACATGTTGATGATCGAGCCGCTCCGCCCCGCTTCGACCATGCTCTCGGCGGCCGCCTGGGCGCCGAAGAAGACACCCTTGACGTTGATATCCATGATTCGGTCGAAGTCCTCCTCGGTCGTCTCGAGGAACTCGTCGCTGTGCGTGATGCCGGCGTTGTTGACCATGATCGAGACGCCGCCGAACTCGTCGGCGACGTCGATCGCGTCGCGGAGGTCCGAAACGTTGGCGACGTTGCATTCGACGTAGGCCGCTTCCTGACTGTACTCTTCCTGAATTTTCTCGTGGGTCGGAACGCCCCCGCCGCGGGGGTCCGACTGCAGGTCGGCGACGACGACGTTTGCGCCGTGTTCTGCCAACGTCAGGCTGATCGCTCGTCCGTTACCGCTCGAGCCGCCAGTAACTACCGCTACATCATCCGCTAACCAATCGGGCATGATTCCTGTGGGAATTCTTCTCCCACCTATATAAGTGTAGCGCTGATAGCAAAGGAGCGGTTCGATGTGCAGTTTCGCTATAGATGAGTCTAATGCTCGAGGAGGGCGCTACGATGAACCGAGCACGGACGAACGACTCGCGGTCGATCCGAACTCCGCAGTCGAGCCGTCGAAGCCGTCCGTTTCGGTACCGGCCGTCTCGTCTCTCCGGTCCGATCACACGGTCGAGGATCCCGCGGAGAGGCCCCTCGGACAGCAAGTTTTTAATCGTCAGTGGTGTTTCGTACACTCATGACGGACGACACAGCGCAACTGTTCCAGCCAGGCGAGTCTGCGACGGGGAACTGGATTTCGATCGGCCATCCGGCCGTCGCGGAAATCTGTTCCGAGGGATTCGACTTCGTCGTTATCGATATGGAGCACACCGATATGGGCCTCGAGACGATCGGGAATATGCTCCGGGCGGTCGACGACGACGCGGCGGCGATCGTCCGCGTCCCGCTGAATGACCCGGGGTGGATCAAGCGCGTCCTCGACCTCGGCGTTGCGGGGCTCATGATTCCGATGATCGAAACCGCCGAGCAGGCGGCGCAGGCTGTCGACGCGATGCAGTACCCGCCAGCGGGAACGCGCGGAGTGGCACCCGCACGCGCGTCCGATTACGGCCGGACCTTCGGCGAGTACTTCGAGACCGCCGACGACGAGTTGACTACGATCCTCCAGATCGAAACGGAACGAGGCGTGGAAAACGCGTCGGATATCCTCGCCGTCGACGGCGTCGATGCGGTCATAATCGGTCACGGAGACCTCTCTGCCTCGCTGGGCGTCTTCGGAGAGTGGGAGAACGAGCGGTTCGAGTCGGCATTGGACTCGATCGTGACGACGGCCCGGGACTACGACACGGCCGTCGGGATGCTGGCCACCGACCGCGAGAGTATCCACCGCTGGACCGACGCGGACGTTGACTTCCTGATAGCCGGCGCCGACATCGTCTACCTTTCGGAGGGGAGCGACGCGGCGCGAGCGGAGTTCGAGGACCTCGTCGACAACTAATCGGAGTTACGGTCCGGATCGTCCGGTCGCACGATCCACGCGCGTTTTCGAGTGCTTTTTTCCTCGAGCCATCGGTGAGCGACGTATTCGGTAGCGCCGCAGGCTCGTCGGCTGAAGCGAAGGGGGTGACGGAAGAGGGGGTAACTCGCTACACGAGACCGAAGTAGCGAGGGACGGCGAGGACAGCCGAGGGGAAGAGGATCAGCAGCACCAGGGCCCCGAGCAACGGAACGTAGTACGGGATGATCCCTCTGATGATGTCCTCGATATCCAGATCGGTGACGCGTTCGAGCGCGAAGAGCACGACGCCGAACGGCGGCGAGATGAGGCCGATCATCAGGGCGACCATCATCACGATGCCGAAGTGGATCGGATCGATGCCGATCTGCGGGAGTATCGGGGCGACGATCGGGACGACGATCATGATGATCGCGATGGTCTCCATGAACGTGCCGAGGATCAGGAAGAACAGGGCGAACAGGAGGAGCAGGACCGTCGGCTCCGACGAGATGGTCAGGAGCTGCTCGGTGAGGACCGTCGGCAGGCCCGAGATGGTGAGCACGAACCCGTAGACGTTCGCGAACGCGATGATGAGCGTCAGCACGGCGGTGTCCTCGAACGTGTCGCCGAGGATGGACCAGAGCGTGCTCGGATCGAGGTTCCGGTAGTAGAGCCCGCCCAGCGCTACCGCGTAGATTCCGGCGACGGCGGCCGCCTCGGTCGGCGTGAACAGGCCGGTCGCGATGCCGCCAATGATGATTGCCGGTGCGATGAGGCCGGGCAGCGCCCGCACGCTCGACTCGAAGAGTTCGCGGAGGCTGAACGACTCCACGGATGCCGTGCCGCTCCTCAGCGCGCCGACGGTGATGAACGCCATGAGGCCGAGGCCCATCACCAGACCGGGGACGATCCCGGCGAGAAAGAGGGCCCCGATCGAGACCTGCGCGGTCACGCCGTAGACGATGATCGGAATACTCGGCGGGATGATCGGTCCGATGGTCGAGGACGCGCCGGTGATTCCGGCCGCGGTCGAGCCGTCGTACCCGCGGCTGGTCATCGCCTCGTACTCGATGGATCCGAGTCCGGCGGCGTCGGCCACCGCTGCGCCGCTCATCCCGGAGAAGATAATACTCACCACGACGTTCACGTGGCCGAGTCCGCCGGGGAGCGGACGCACCAGAGCTTCGGCGAAGTCGAAGATGTCGTCCGTCAGGCCGATGGAGTTCATCATTCGTCCCGCGAACAGGAAAAACGGGATCGCGAGCAGCGTGAAGCTGTTCAGCGAACTGTACATCTGATTTGCAAACGTATTGACGGTCCACATCGGACCGACGCCGAGCAGCATCACCAGCGCGGAGACTAACCCGAGGGCGAACGCGACGTGAACGCCGAACACGTACATGACTAGCAACGGCACGACGAACAGCACGGCCAGCAGTATCGGATCAGTCATCATCGACCACCCGGGCGTCCGGCTCCGTGACTTCGCCGGTCCAAATCCGCGCCGTCTGCTCGAAGATAAACACGATACAGAGGCCGAACACGACGATGAGGTAGACCGTCAGGTATCCGACTTTCAGCCAGCCGACCGTCGGAAGCGACTGCAACATCGTTCGTTCCAGGACGCTGAAACCGGATAGTATCATGAGCGAGCACATCACGACGACCAAGACGTTCGAAAGCGAGATCATGAGGTTCCGGATCGAATCGGATACCATCCGCAACAGCGGCCGTACCGAGATGTGATTGTCGCGCCGCATCGCGTACGGAACGCCGGTTAGCGTCATGAACACGAGCATGTATCGAGCGACCTCGGTCGTCCAAACGCTCGGGAAACTCACCGGAACGAATCGAAAGATGATCTGTAGTCCGACGATAACTCCCATCGTCGCCAGGGTGAGCTTCCCGAGGCCGCCCAGCAGCTGTTCTATCCTGTCCAGCAGGGGTCGGACGGACATCGCGAAATTCAGGGTGACTATATCTCGTATGCTAGTCATGGTGTTCTCTATTCACGTCCATCCACGTTAGGCTAACGACTGTACGTCTTCCAGGCTCGGCTTCCAGCGGTCGCTGAAGAACTCCTCTAACTGCGGTTCCGCGGCGCTCCGGAACGCGTCTTGGTTGACGTCATCACTGGAGACGACCGTTACGTCGTGTTCGTCTTGCACCATCTGGAGGAGTTCGTCCGCTTGGGATCGGGTCTCTTCGTTACCCCACTCGATCGCTTCGTCCAGCGCCGTCTGCATCGCCTCTTGTTCGCTTTCGTCCAGCCCTTGCCACCGATCCTCGTTGATCACCCAGTTCTGCGTCTGGAGAAGATGATCGGTCTGCGAGAAGTGCGTCTGCACCTCGTACAGGCTGGAATCCACGAACTGCGCGATTGGCCCCTCGGAGGACGAAACGACGCCCGTCTGAAGCGCCTGGTACAGTTCGTCGTACGGAACCGGCGTCGCCTCGGCGCCGATCTCTTCCCAGCTGTTGACCCACGTCTCGAACTCGGGGAGTCGCATCTTGACGCCCTCGATATCGGACGGCTCGCTCACTTCTTTGTTCGCGGTCGTTCCTCGAAGACCGCGGAACGCCGACCCCAGGATTCGCTGGTTGGCGTCCTCGATCAGCTGATCGTTGAACCCGCCGTCGCCGTAGACGTACTCGTCCATGAGCGCCTGAAAGTGCTCCCAGTCCTCGGCGACGAACGGCGCTTCTAGGAACCCGTACTCGGTGCCGTACGACTGGGTGAGCGCCGTCATCGCCACGCCGTGACCGGCGATACTCCCGGAGGACGTGGCGCTTATGTGGTCTTCCTCCCCGCCGAGGCTCACGTACTCGATGCTCAGACTTCCGTCGGTCTCGTTCGAGAGGTTCTCTCCCCACCGCTCGAGGAGTTGCACTTGCGAGTGGTCTTGCCCGAACGTCGCAGCGATCTTGAAGTTGTCTCCCGACGTTCCGTCGCCGATACAGCCGGCAAGCGTGCTGATACCGAGTGCTGCCGTGCCACCGATAGCTTTCAATAGCGGTCGCCGTCCTTGTTCTGCCATGGTAACCCATACTACACAACCAGCTAATTATGCATAAAGATTGGGGGATTATCCGGTTCTAATTCATTAGAAGGTTGCATATGTCGCACAGCCGAACCAACCGAAGCGCGTCGGGATCAGCTGCACACTCTGCCAGTGAGGAGCTCAGATCCGTATCAATACCGGGTGAGTAACGAATGGAGCGTACCGTCGAACAGGGTAGGGATCCTGATGATTTGGTCCTAAGTTTTCCTTTCCATACGCGTGTAGAACGGCAGTAGCCGACCAGCGCTCGGAGTCACTTCCGATGGAGCGCTCCAGAGTTCTTTGCCGAGAAACTGGCCGGAGAGGAGGCGTATCGATAACCACTCTAGCGAATATGACCTGAAAGGGGTAGACGGACCCGTTCGCACCGTACCGGTTATCCGCCTTCGCATCTCGCGAAGCCAGACGGTGTCAACACCGGTTAGCGACGCTCGTGTACCACCCGGTCTACGGGTCCACTCGAGCAGTCGAACCCTGCAATCTGCCGCGATACACGTCGCGATATTGCGGACCGGCTGTCTTCGTGTCGCATCACTGCTTGTAGTTCTCCGCGGCGCACGATCGCTGACTGGTATCGAAGTGTACGAGAGACCGCTACGGGCCGTACTTCGGCTCGTTCACTGGCCCAACACGGACACCACCGGCCGATTCGTGTTGAGAAGGATAGACTGAGCGACGCTCCCAAAGAGCATCTTCCCCGTTTGCGACCGCCGTCGCGGACCAACGACGATGTATCGCGCGTCGTGGTCGTCCGCGTACTCGACGATTTCGTCCGCCGGATCGCCGATCCGTCCGATTTCCGTCGTTTCGACCGCAACGGGATGTTCTTCGAGTAGGTCCGTCACCACGCTCGCAGCAACTGCACGCAACTCCGATATCTCGACACCCTCGTCCTTGCTGATGCCCGTGGTTTCGGCATCGATGGCTTCCGATCTCGTCATCACGTGGACAACGTGTAGGGTTTCTCCGAGCTGGTCGGCCAAGGCGGCCGCCTGCTTGAGGACGTCTGACGCTCGCTTCGAACGGTCGACTGCTGCAACGATCACCATAATCAGTTCTCATAACCCGCATTATTATAGTTGTTTCTCCGTCGTGACTGTCCAGGTCTATTCGAACCAGTGGCTCGAGAGGACTGCGGATCGCTCTCTCGAGGATGCCGGGATTAGTAGCCCGATCGAAATTCGTTTCTCGCTAATTCTCTGACGGGGAAGACAGGCTGGATTGTCTATTCGCCTAACCGCGAAGATACTTCATGACGTTCTATCCAGATCGAAAACAGAATCTCGGTATTTACTCTATGAACGGCATCTCGAAGGGATCACTAATCCGTTGGAAGCACCCTATCCGTCACCTGGATAGAATTTCGGTTCGCACCTCGCTAAAGAGGATGATGTCTCGATTCAGTGAACCCGTCGAGAGATGGAACTTACGAGTTCAGTGTTGTCGCGCATCTCATCCCATGACGAACGAGAACGGATGAGAACGAATGCAGCATACAAGAGTGTATATTTACAGATGTACTCCTGTAAAACCTTCTGGCAGACTCTAAGGCAGGGGATGAGGCATCTCACAACCTCTAGCGTCCCGACCAATCGTTTGAGAGTTACAAACAGATTGAATGGGCCTTTCGCAGTCGACGGGGTGTTCGGGCGCCAGCTGTTTGCTCATCGGTCGGCCGTCGTAGGGAGTTCGCTGAGAGTCTACCGCCGGTTTCGGTGTGGGTCTGACCCGTCTGAAAACGCGTTTCGCGTACTTCTACAGGAACCGGGTAGCGCGAGTACGCGTCGCATCGTTCCGTGCGGCCACTGCTCGTTCCCTCGGGATAAGCCGCAACTCGCTTGAGTCCGTCCGCACTAATTCGACCGATCTAGCTGATTTCTGTCGATGTGTCTCGCGCACGGAGCGTCGATTCCGTTTGACGACTACTAACACCGTCTCGTAAGACTCGAGATGCGTTTTCGGACTGGCACTTGAGGTACTCGTCCCAGCGATCGGCTGGTATCCGTCCTCCGATTGGCCAGTAGCCGCTCGATAGCGCGAGAATTCCTCCCGATGGGCCCGTCGATAGTCCGGAAAATTCGCCCGAATCGGAATTTTCGTTCGTCTACTTCAAACGCGCGGCGGTGTGGTCCCGTCCTTTCTACGGAGACGATGGCCCGCGCGTCGCGAATCCGACGGCTAACGGCGCGATCGCGTTCGAATGGAGATAATTATTTATATCTCACCGGTCAGTGTGCTACTGTGATGTCAAATGACCGTGGTTCCACGGACCCGTTTGGACTCGAGACCGTCGTCCTCGCCGTAGGCGGGCGCGACGAGAATCGCGTCAAGCGACTCGTCGACGTAGCGCTGCAAATTACCACGCCGGAACGATCGAAAGTGGTCGTCGTCCACGTGTTCGACAAGGACTCGTACACCGAGACCGTCCAGAGTATCTCCAACACGGGCGACGAGTATATCGAACCCGACGAACTGGCCTCTCAGATGGCTGTCGTTCAACAGATCACCGACCGACTCGCGGAGAACTCGATCGACTGTGACGTCCGCGCCACCACCGGCAGAAAGGGCCAGGGCATCGTGGATATCTCCGCGGAGGTAGACGCCGATCGGGTGATCATCGGCGGGCAACAGCGGAGTCCGACGGGGAAAGCGATCTTCGGCAGCATGGTCCAAAAAGTGCTTCTCAACGCGCCCTGTCCGGTGACGTTCGTCCGTGATCAGGGATAACCGATCACTGATTCCGGGTGCGATCGGCGATTCGGATCCGTCGGCGACACCGGTGATTGGACCGTCGCTGTTTGAACTTCACAAACGGATCCCGCGTAACTGAGCACGCGAACCGTGACTCTCGATGCGCCGTTCTATTCGAGCGAACGACGAACTGAACTCCTACGGCTTCCCTGGCGGGTTCGTCGCGTTGGTTTCCCTGTGTTCGGTGACGCTGTACAGTCGCGTTCCGTCGTCCGGATGGCGAAGACACTATTCCTCATCTATTTATCGGAGGATTTATTAGCGATATCACCGTGCGATCTTGATATGAGGTGCCAAGCCGAGGCATGGGCATACAGCCCGATGTATAGTGTAATTCCGAGTGCCGCGGAGTTGTGCGCTACCAATAGAGTCAAACGATGAGTCTGATTCACCGACTGTTGCCGCTCGAAGACGATGATATCGGGCCGTTCGTTATCGTCATCTCCGCGCTCGCTGCGCTGAACGGATTACTGTTCGGGTTCGACACCGGCGTTATCTCGGGAGCGTTGCTGTACATGTCCGAGACGTTCCCGCAACTCGAGGCGAACGCGTTCCTGCAGGGGACCGTCGTCAGCGGTGCGATGGTCGGCGCGATCGTCGGCGCGGCCTTCGGCGGCCGGCTCGCGGATCGGATCGGTCGGCGCCGGCTCATCCTGCTCGGGGCCGTCCTGTTCTTCGTTGGGTCGTTCATCATGGCGGTTGCTCCTACCGTCGAGGTGCTCATCCTCGGGCGGCTCCTCGACGGAATCGGGATCGGCTTCGCATCCGTCGTCGGACCGCTGTACATCTCGGAGATGGCGCCGGCGAAGATCCGCGGATCGCTCGTTACGCTCAACAACGTCGCTATCACGGGGGGGATCCTCGTGTCCTACATCACGAACCAGTTCATCGCGAACATGGCCTTCGACGCCGGCCTCTCGTGGCGAATCATGCTCGGGCTCGGGATGCTTCCGGCCATGATCCTGTTCGGCGGGATCATCTTCATGCCGGAGAGTCCGCGGTGGCTCGTCGAAAAGAACCGAGAGCAGGAGGCTCGATCCATCCTGAGCCGGGTCAGGAACGGCGCGAATATCGAGGCCGAAATGAAGGATATCATGCAGATGTCCAAACGCGAGCAGGGGAGCTTTCGCGATCTCCTCCAGCCGTGGCTTCGCCCGGTCCTGATCGTGGGCCTCGGCCTCGCGATGTTACAGCAGGTCTCGGGCATCAACGCGGTCGTCTACTACGCGCCGACGATACTGGAGTCGTCCGGATACAGCGACATCGCGTCCCTCTTCGGGACGATCGGGATCGGCTCGATCAACGTGCTGCTGACGATCGTCGCGCTGTTCCTGGTCGACCGCGTCGGCCGTCGGCCGCTGTTGCTCTTCGGTCTCGTCGGGATGTGTATCTCGGTGACTATCCTCGCCGGAGCTTACATGCTGCCTAGCATGGGTGGGGTCCTCGGCCCGATCACGGTCGTGAGCCTCATGCTGTTCGTCGGCTTCCACGCGGTCAGTCTCGGCTCGGTCGTCTGGCTGATAATCTCCGAGATTTTCCCGCTCAACGTCCGCGGGGCCGCGATGGGAGTGACGACGCTGGTCCTCTGGTTCTCGAACTTCCTCGTCGCACAGTTCTTCCCGTCGCTGTTCGAGATCGGTCCCACGGTCGCGTTCGGCGTGTTCGCGGGAATCACGGCGGTCGGGTTCGTCTTCGTCTACGCGCTGGTCCCAGAGACAAAAGGCCGGTCCCTCGAGGAGATCGAGGCCGATCTGCGTGAAACTGGCGTCGCCGACGATAATCTGGCGCTCAGCGAGCAGGCCGAGCAGGTCGATCCGACTGAGCAGGTCGATCAGACCGATCACGCAAACGACTGAACCGCCCACCGATCCGATATCCGCGTACCGTAGACGTTTCGAGGGGCACTCGTTTAGCCCCATCTCGTCCGACCCGTAGTAGTCCGTACTCCTGCGATCGCTGAGAACCGACCGGCAGTTACTGCGAAACGGACGGACGCCGACAGTCAGTCGTTGAGCGGCGCTCGGCGCCCGGCGTTTTCGGTCACACGCAAAGCGGGCGTCTCGAGGAAGCTAATTCTCGAAGCTCGCACAAAATATCGCTCCGGCGACCGAATCGACTCCGTCTCGTGAGCCGATGTGATTTCTCGTGGACCGATGGACGATTGCAGTCCGTGAACTCATCCGCTCACTGTCCACCAGCTGGAGTCGAGACCCGGTCTATCGAACTCACTCCGCCCGCCGCGACTCGAGCAGCAACTTCTGCTCGACGCGTTTGACCTCGTGCTGGACGTCGCGGACGGCGTCGATATTAGCCGAGATCGAACTGATACCCTCGTTGACGAGGAACCGGACCATCTCCGGCTTGGAGCCGGCCTGGCCGCAGATGCTGGTGTCGACGTCGTGTTCGCGGCAGGTCTCGATGACGTCGCCGAGCAGCCGCAGGACGGCGGGATGGAGTTCGTCGAAGCGGTCGGCGACGTGCTCGTTGTTCCGGTCGACCGCGAGCGTGTACTGGGTCAGGTCGTTCGTGCCGAACGAGGCGAAGTCGATACCCGCTTTGGCCAGTTCCTCGACCGCCAGCGCCGCGGCCGGCGTCTCGATCATCGCGCCCCACTTTCGTTTCTCGGGATCGATGCCGGCCTCCTTCATGAGCGACTTGGCCTGGTAGATGTCCTCGGCGTCGTTGACCAGCGGGAACATGATTTCGACGTTGTCGTAGCCCAGCTCGTAGAGCCGCCGGAACGCCTCGAGTTCGTGGGCGAAGACGTCGGGACGGTCGAGCGAGCGCCGGATGCCGCGATAGCCCAGCATTGGATTGTGCTCCTTCGGCTCGTCCGCACCGCCCTCGAGCTGGCGGAACTCGTCGGTCGGGGCGTCCAGCGTACGCACGCGGACGGGCCGGGGGTAGAACTCGTCGGCGACGCCGCGGATGCCGTCGATCAGTTCCTGCGTGTAGGTGTCCGTGCCGTTTTCTTCGATGAACTTCTCGGGCGTCTGATTCAGCGAGAGGATCATGTGCTCGGTCCGGAGGAGGCCGACGCCGTCGGCGCCGGTTGCGGCCGCGCGCTCGGCGGCCTCCGGAATGGAGACGTTGACCTTGACCTCCGTCGCGGTCATTGGCTTGACTGGCGACTGCGGGCGGACCTCCTCGACTGGTTCGGTCTCTTCGTCGGGCTCGACTTCCGTCCCCTCGAGGACCGCGCCCTTGTTGCCGTCGAGCGTGACGACCTGGCCGTCCTCGAGGACGGAGGTAGCGTTGGTAGTACCGACGATAGCCGGGACTCCGAGTTCGCGGGAGATGATGGCGGCGTGGCTAGTCATGCCGCCCTCATCGGTAATGATCCCCGACGCCCGCTTCATCGCGGGCACCATGTCGGGCATCGTCATCTCCGTGACGATGATATCTCCCTCGCCGACCTTCGCGAGGTCGTCGAGCTTCGTGACGATCCGGGCCGGCCCGCTGACCGTCCCCGGACTCGAGCCCAGTCCGTCGACGATTACCTCGCCAGACCCACTCGAGTCCGCGCCGCTGGTGCCGGCGCCGCTGCTGGCGGCCTGAACGCCGCCGCTGCCGTCGGTCAGCCCCTTCGAGGCGTCGACATCGCCGGTTTCGGCCGCCTCGTCGATGGTGGTGATCGGCCGGGACTGGAGCATGTAGACCTCGCCATCGCCGGACTGCGTCCGGCTGCCAGATGAGCTCTGCTCATCGCTGTCGACGATGGCCCACTCGACGTCTTGGGGCTCATCGTAGTGGTCCTCGACGCGCTCGCCGAGGTCTATCAGCGCGCTGATCTCGTCGTCGGAGAGGACCCGTTCGTTCCGCTTGTCTTGGGGGACCTCACGCTCGACGGTCTCGCCGGTCTCCTCGTCCTTTTCGTGCATCACCTTCTTCTCGGCGACGGTGACGCCGATCGACCGATCCTCGCGCTCGATGACGTAGTTATCCGGGGAGACCGCACCCGAGACGACCGCTTCGCCTAGTCCCCAGGCGGCCTCGATGATCATCGTCGGATCGCCCGTCGAGGGGTGGCTCGTGAACATCACGCCGGACTTCTCTGCGTCGACCATCTGCTGGACGACGACCGCGATGTTGACCGCCGAGTGGTCAAAGCCCTGCTCCTGGCGGTAGTAGATCGCTCGCTGCGTAAAGAGCGAGGCCCAACACTCCCGAACGCGGTCTAACAGGTCCTCGGCGGTGACGTTGAGGAACGTCTCCTGTTGGCCCGCGAAGGAGGCGTCCGGCAGGTCCTCGGCCGTCGCCGACGACCGCACCGCGACGAACGCTTCGCCTGCGCGGGACGACGTCCCGCGATCGGACGGGCTCGCCCCGTCCGTGCCGACCTGCCGGTAGGACTCGAGGATCTCCTCGCGCAGTTCGTCGGGGAACGGCGTCTCGAGGATGAGTTCCTGAGCGCGGTCGGCCGCCTCGGCCAGCGCCGACGAGTCGTCGACGTCGATGTCGACGGCCGCGAACAGCTCCTCGTCGATTTCGGCTTCTTCGATGAACGATCGGTAGGCCCCGGCGGTGACGACGAATCCCGGGGGCACGGGCAGCCCGGCGCCCGTAAGTTCGCCCAGTGACGCTCCTTTGCCGCCGACCCGCTCCAGGTCGCCGCTGCTAATTTCGTCTAACCAGAGTACGGTCATCCGTACCGGAGGCACTTCCTCCACTATCAAGCATTTTTCGGATTTTTGGACTCGAGAGAGACCGTCCGTCGGATTATCGGATCGAGCCGACCGGGTGAATGGGCTGGGAATTCCGAGAGCAAGTCTCTCGAGTTTGCTGAGCGTTCCGCTCGACGTAGCGAAAGCGAAGCCGCGGTCGAGCCCGGTTCTGCCCGAGCCGTCCTGTTTCGCGAACCGTTTGACTGTTCCAAACGGAACGGACTGGGCCGACACGGGTCGCTACCCCTCGCGATGGGCGAGCGAAACCAACCCGATCGAAAGAAACCTTTTAGTCGCCGCCCCACGGTACTCGATCTCATGGAGTTCGCAATTATCGGCTGCGGAACGATCGCACAGATCATGCACATCCCGAATGTCCTCGAGGTGCCGGACGCGGAACTTGCGGCGCTGTGCGATCCCGCCGAGAACGTCACCGATGAGCTGGGGAAACGCTACAACGTGGCTTCCGAACGACGGTACAGCGATCCGGAGCGACTGATCGACGAAGCCGCGGCCGACCTCGACGCGGTCATCGTCACGACGCCGATGCAGACGCACGCCGACGTCGTCGAACGGACGCTCACGGCCGGGTTGCACACCCTCGTCGAGAAGCCGCTGGCGGTCACGCCGGCCGACGCCGACCGACTGGCCGACGTCGCAGCGCAAAGCGACGCGACGGCCATGGTCGCGTACAATCGCCGGTTCGAACTGGCTTACGAGCGACTGGCCGACGAACTCGCCGACGTCGGGCACATCGACAGCGTCACGGCCTACGCCGTCGACGCGGATTTCTCGAAGTCGCTCCCAGAAATCTACGATCTGGTCGAGCCGGAGCTCGACGCGGCATTCATCGAGCGAAGTACCGACCGCCGCCGCGAGCAGTGCAAGCAGGCCATCGGGACCGACGACGACGAGCTTGCGGCGGCGTACGACTTCCAGCTCGAGCACGTCTGTCACGACATCAACGCGCTCCGCGGATTATTCGGCGACGTCGCCGCCGTCGATCACGTCGACTTCGTTCGGGACGGCTACTTCGGCATCGCACACCTCGTGTTTGAGAGCGGTGAACGGTGTCTCCTCCAGACGGGGGATTCCGAACGCCACTGGCACGAGCAGTTCGTCCGGATCGACGCGCCGGATCGCACCCTCCGTCTCGAGTTCGATCACCCCTTCGTCAAGTACAACTCGGCGACGCTCTCCGTCCGACAGGGCGCCGAGGAGACGGTCGACTGCCAGTACAGCCCGACGCGCGAAGAGAGCTTCAAGCGAGAACTCGAGCGGTTCATGGCGTGCGTTCGCGGCGAGCGAAACGTCCCCACGCCCGTGAGCGAGGCGCGCGACGACGTCGAGCTTATCGCGTCGCTGTTCACGCAGTCGCTCGAGTAACGTCGTCTCGCAAAAGAGCGGAGAATCGGCGCGTCAGTCTTCGCTCATAGACGGCGCCGCCTGCTGTGAAACCGTTTCAGTGTAGCGCCGGCGGATCTGTTCGTTGCCGGACGACAGGTGGTTGGTGTCCTTCCCGACGATGAGGAAGTCGAAGTCCTGTTCGACGCGCATTTCGATGTCGTCGGGATCGACGACGAACGTTCCGACCGGGACGTCGGCGGCGTCGCTGGCGCTGACGACGCGCTCGATTGCATCGTCGAACCGATCGTTCTCCCACTCGCCGAAGATGCCGAGGTTCGCGGACAGATCCGCCGGGCCGACGAACACGGCGTCGATGCCGTCGACCGCGGCGATTTCTCGAGCGTTATCGAGACCGGTCTGGGTCTCGATCTGGACGACAGTCGCGATCGACTCGTTGGCTGTCTCGACGTACTCCTGGAAGTCGTCGCCATATGCCGACGCACGGCCCGACGCAACCCCGCGAATACCGTTTGGCGGATAGGTGACCGCGTCCACGACATCGCGGGCTTCGTCGGCCGTTTCGATCATCGGGACCATTATTCCGGCGACGCCGATGTCGAGGACGCGCTTGATCCGGACGGGATCGTTCGACGGGACCCGAACGAGCGTCTCCGTCTCTCCGTCGGCGCCGTCGACGGCACGCGACATGTTTTCGACCGTTTCCAGCGTTAATGGCGTGTGTTCGGTGTCGATGAGGACGAAGTCGAATCCTTCGGTTGCCGTTACTTCTGCGACGGTGGGGTGGCCGATCGAGAGCCATGCACCGGCGATATCCGTTTCCGTGTGGAATTTTTGCTTGAGGTCCTTCATAGTGTGTTCATGACGGCTCGCTCTCCGGAACGGTCAATCGGTACTCGGATCCGTTGACGGAGCCCGAGAGCGTGTGCTTGACCAGCGTGCTCCAGTCTTAGTGAATCATACATAAATACTTAACCCCGTAACGAACTGTCCGGCCGAGTGCGGGTAATTCAGATACTTACTTCGGCAGTTGTCGCACTCACCGCCGATTGTGCCGCTCCGGTTGCGCGTCTGTCCGCACATCGACGGATATTCCGGCTCGAGCCAGCGTCGCCGTTGCCGTCGTGGTCGTCGAGACATCGTTTGGGCTCCCTCGAGACGGACCGTGCAACGAGCGACTCGACGTAAGCGCAGAGGATGTCGCGGTCGCTACTGCTGTCGTCGCCCCCGGTGTGCACGCGATTGTAAGCTGACGAATTCGATCGAGGCCGGGCGTGGTCAAGCGGTTTCGTTCGAGTTACCTCTCAGCAACTGTTCCGCCGCCGGTGAATTTCGTCGAATGACGCCGGTACCCGCTCGACCGCCGGTCGGAGTGACAGTATATTCATTCCACATATTCCCGAGATCCCATTAACCGCATGATTTATACTTGGGTGCGAATAACACTGTCCATATGCCAACCAGTGGCAGGGCAACGAATCGGAATGATAGGTCCGAGAATAGCGGTTCCGCAGCGACCACGAAGCGCAGGTCACGCCGTCGGTTTCTGGCCGGCGTCGGTGGTGCGGCGGCCGTAACCGGCCTCGCCGGGTGTCTCGGTGGTAGCGGTAACGACAGCGACGTCAGCATCATCGCCGTCGAGGGCGAGGGGCGACTCGTGGAGAATCTGATCGACGACTACGTCAGGGACGAGACGGATCTCTCGATCGACGTTACGCTGTTCCCGTACGCGAACCTCTACGAGCGCGTCAGCAGCGTCCTCACGACCAGCGGGACGGGGTACGACGCCATCCTCATGGACGACACGTGGTTCCCGCAGTTCGCAACGTACCTCGATCCGCTCGAGCAGTGGCTTCCCGACGGGCTGCCCACTGACCAACTCATCGACACGACGGTCGACATCACCACGTGGCCGACGCCCGGGGCCCCGACGGTTCCGTCCGCTGAGGGGATGGACGAGGAAATCCGCGGGCAAGTCGTCGTGGGGAACACGCAGATGTTCGTCTACAACACGGCCTACTACGAGGAGGTCGGCGAAGAGGAACCGGAAACGTGGGACGACGTGTTGCGCGCCGGAAAGAGCATCGACGAGGGGATCAGCGATACGAACGGGTACGTGATTCGCGGGCAGCGCGGCAACCCGGCGAACACGAACTTCATGAGCATCGGGTGGTCGAACCTCGGAGACATGTTCGACGAAGACTGGAAGTACCAGTGGGACTCCAGCGAGGGCGAAGACGTAGTCAGTTTCTTCGTCGATGATCTCAAATCGATTTCGCCGGACGGCGTCGGATCGTTCAACAGCGATCAGGTGCTGAATCGGATCGGCGAGGGGTCGGCCGCCCAGGGGATGGCGTGGCCGGCCGCGGCGTCGACGCTGCTCGACGACGACACCGCGGAAGCCGATAACCTGGAGTTCATTCCGATCCCCGAAGGCGAGGTGCAACAGGCGCCGATGCAGGGCAACTGGCTGCTCGGCATCAATTCGAACGTTTCCGACAGTCGGAAGGAAGACGCCGGCACGGTCATCCAGTCCATCATCTCCAAGGAGGCACAGGACCGCTACGTGGACCTCGGCGGCGTCCCCTTCCGCCACGACACCTTCCAGGACAACATGGACGCCGAGCCGTGGTACGAAGCGCTGTACGAGAGCCTGCAAAACGCCAAACCGCGGCCGCGGACGCCCCTCTGGAACGAAATCGACGTGACCCAAGGGGAGTACCTCAACAGCGCGCTGACCGGCGACATGAGCCCGTCCGATGTCGTGAGCCAAACCAAGAACGAGGCCGAGTCGATCCTCGAGAACGCGGGATACTACTAGATGACGCCAACGGGATCAAACAATGGCAACTGAAACAGGAACGGACGTCCGTTCGACGGCCGATCTCGACGAGCAACTGGGCGCGGAGCAATCGACCCGGGAGCGCGTGCTCCTGTGGGTCGACGAGCGGCTGAAGTGGCTGATGACCCTTCCGGCCGTGTTCCTTCTGTTCGCGCTGACGTTTTACCCGCTCCTGCGTGCGATCCGGATGTCGACCCAGCAGTACCTGCCCGGCGGGCGGACGACCTACGTCGGCATCGAGAACTACGTCAATCTGTTAAACAACGGCGCGTTCCTCGAGTCGCTCGTGGTGACCGGCAAGTTCATCGGACTGGCGGTGGGACTCGAGTTCGTGCTCGGCTTCGGGATCGCGCTCGTGTTGAACAAGAAGATCAAGATGCGCGGGCTGTGGCAGACGCTCATCCTCGTTCCGATGATCCTCTCGCCGACCGTGATCGGCCTGATCTGGCGGCTCATGTACACGCCCGACGGGCTGCTTGACTTCATGGCCGCGCCGTTTATCGGGCGCAACGTCGGCTGGATCAGCGATCCCGACGTCGCGCTGTACGCCGTCGTCGCGACCGACGTCTGGCAGTGGACCCCGCTGGTCGTGTTGGTGATCTTTGCGGGGCTGCAGTCGGTGCCCGACGACATTCAGGAGGCGGCGATCATGGACGGGGCGCCGCGGTGGCGACGGTTCGTCGACATCGTGTTCCCGTACCTGAAGTCGCTGATCGTGCTCGTGCTGATCATCCGCGTCGTCGACGCGCTGCGCGTCTTCGCGAAGGTGTACATCCTGACCCGCGGCGGGCCGTCGAACGCGACGAACGTGATCAGCATGGAAATGTACCGGACCGCGTTCCGGTTTAGCAACTTCGGCCAAGCCTCGGCGATGGCGATTTCGCTGCTCGTCGTCGTGTTGATCTTGGCGATGAGCTTCGTCAAAATCGCGGACATCGAGTTCTAACCATGGCAACAGAACAACAACCGGACGTTCCGTTCAGGGAACCGTCGCGAATCGAACGACTACAGGAGACCCTCGCAGAGAACGGCATCAGCAAAGCGGTCATCTACGGCGTGCTGGGGTTCTTCTTGCTCTGGACGCTGTTCCCGGTCTACTGGCTCGTCTCGGGCGCACTGAAATCGCGACAGACGCTGCTGTCGTTTCCGCCGGCCTGGATCCCGACGGAGTTCCAGGTGAGCAACTTCGTCCAGCTGTTCGCCCAGCGCCCGGAGTTCTACCAGTACGTCTTCAACAGCATCGTCGTCACGGTCGTGACGACCATCATCGCGACGACCATCGGGGCGGCGGCGGCGTACGGGTTCGTCACCTTCGACTTCCCGTACAACCTGGACTTCCACCTGCCGTTTTACATCCTCTCGACGCGGTTCATGCCGCCGATCGTGACGATCATCCCGCTGTTCGTCATCTTCCGGAATCTCCAGCTGGTGAACACGCTGTACGGGCTGATCTGCGTGTACGTGATGTTCAACATCCCCTTCGCCGTCTGGATGATGAAGGGATTCTTCGAGGAGGTTCCGGCCAGCCTTGTGGAATCCGCGATGTTGGACGGTCACACCCACATCGGGGCGTTCTTCAAGATCGTCCTCCCGTTGGTCAAGCCCGGCCTGCTCGCGTCGGCGATCTTCACGACGATCATCACCTGGAACGAGCTCCTGTTCGCGATCATCCTGACCCAGGACGTCGCGGCGATGACGCTGCCGGTCGGCCTCTCGTCGTTCGTCACGAAGTACTCGGTCCAGTGGATCAACGTCAGCGTCGCCGGAACGATCGCGCTCGTTCCGGTGCTCCTGTTCGCGTTCATCGCGCGCCAGGAGCTCGTTCGCGGATTCAGCATGGGGGCAGTCGGCAAATGACGCACAGCACTCGAACCAACGCGGCTCGCACGCAGCGATTCACGGAGGTATACAGCAATGGTTAACGTCACGTACGATTCGGTCGAGAAGCGATACGGAAACACGATCGCGGTCGAGGACATCAATCTCACCGTTGAGGACGGCGAGTTTGCCATCCTCCTGGGTCCCAGTGGCTGCGGCAAGACGACGACGCTTCGCTGTCTCGCCGGCCTCACGGAACCGACCAGCGGGACGATCAAACTCGGCGACTACGACGTCACCGACGTCCACCCGAAGAACCGGAACGCCGCGATGGTGTTCCAGAACTTCGCGCTCTACCCGCACATGACCGTCCGGGAGAACATCGGCTACCCGCTCAAAGTTGAGGGGGTCGACGGCGACATCCGCACGGAGCGCGTTCAGGAGGTCGCGGAGATGCTCGAGATTCCGGAGCTACTCGATCGGGATATCGACAATCTCAGTGGCGGCCAGCAACAGCGCGTTGCGCTCGGGCGGGCGATCATCCGCCGGCCCTCGGTCTTCCTGATGGACGAGCCCCTGGCGAACCTGGACGCGAAGCTGAAGCTGAGCATGCGCAGTCGGATCAAGGTGCTCCAGCGCGAGCTCGGCATCACGACGCTGTATGTAACCCACGATCAGGAGGAGGCGATGTCGCTCGGCGACAAGCTCATCGTGATGAACGACGGGCACATCCAACAGATCGGCACTCCCGACGAGGTGTACCACGAACCGAAGAACAGGTTCGTCGCCGGCTTCATCGGCTCGCCGTCGATGAACTTCATCGACGTCACGATCGACGACTCGGGAACGGTCCGTCCGATGAACGCCGCGGAGGGATTCGAATACCGGCTGGAGCCGAACGTCGCCGACCGCTACGTGGACCACGAGGAGCTGACCCTGGGCATCCGACCGCAGTACTTCACCGCCCACACGGAGCCGGTAGACAACGCGATCCGCGGCCAGGTGAAAGTGACGGAGCCGCAAGGCGACGACCAGATCATCGACGTTCTCATCGGCGACGAGGACGACGACCACGTCGAACTCACCATAAAAGCGCCGAGTACCGTCGAAGCCATGCGCAACGAAGCGATCTGGCTCACAGTGGACGACCCGCTTGTCCACGGATTCGATAGCCGGACCGGAGAGCGACTCGCGGACGGGAACGTCGCGCGAACGAAGGCGACGGAACGGCACGCCGAATCCACGTCGGACTGACTCGAGGGCACCCGTTTCCGTCACCGCAGTCTGATCGGCCATCGCACCGCTTGCACGCGACGCATCACGTCCCGTTCGAACGGTCGTCGCGGCCGTCATTTGTCGCCGGCCGTCTTAGCCGCACTACTAAGACAATACTTATATGTGATTCAATAACGTATCCCTCATTCGAATCATGTCCGTAGATACGATTTCCGTCGCCGTGACGGAATCCGACGACAGAACGCCGCTGATCGACGCCATCCGCGACATCGCCGTTCCGACCGGGGCGACCGTCGTTCTCGCGAGGGTCTACACCAAATCGGAATTCGAAGACACGCTCGCGGAACTCGATTTCGACGCGCAACCGGTGCCGGACGACGTCGCTCGGCGCAGCGAGTCCGTGCGCGAACTCGTGACCGCACTCGAGGCAGTAGACGTCCCCCACGAGGTCCGCGGCGCGGTCGGCGAGGTCGGTTCCGAATTCGTTTCGCTGGCCGACGCGGCCGACGCCGATCTGGTATTCATCCAAGGCCGCTCGCGCAGCCCGACCGGTAAGGCGCTCTTCGGCAGTACCGCCCAGACCGTCCTGCTGAACGCCACCTGTCCCGTCACGTTCGTTCAGGAATGAGGCGGAGTCGTACCGATCGGACGGAGAGGGAGGCTCGATGGAATCCGCGACCGGGAGCCATCTGAATCGACGATGCTGCTGGAACTGAGTGCCGTCCTCGCACTGCTCGCGTCGGTGTTCTCGGGACTACAGGCCGTCTCGGTCGAATACGGACTGAAAAACGGCACCGATACCGAGCACACGTCGCCGGCCCTCGCCGCGACGGTCGTCACCATCGTCGTCAGCGTCGCCGTTTTCTGGGGATTGCTCTTCGTTCGCGGCGTGTCGTTCGACGGCGTGACCGTCGGACAGCTGGCGCCGTTCGCGCTCGCGGGTCTCGGCAACCCGGCCGCGTTTCGGTTGCTCTACTTCCGCGGTATCGACCGCGTCGGCGCTCGAGTCGCGGCCGCCGTCGTCGGCGCGAACCCCGCCATCGCAGCGCTCCTCGCTGTTCCGGTCCTCGGGGAGTCGTTTACCGTCGCCTCCGGAGTGGGATTGTTGTGCATCGTCGCCGGCGGTGTCGTGTTGCAAATCTCGCGATCGACGAGTGACTGGGGTGACGACCTTCTCGTCGCGGAGTTCGCACGACTCGAGGCGCGGGACCTGGTCGTTCCGGTCGCCGCGATGGTCATGCTGGGCGCGTCGTTCGTGCTCGTCGCGATCGGGCTGAACGGGTACTCCGATCCGCTGGTCGGGACGGCGGTCGGCCAAACGGCCGCGCTCATCGCATTCGTCGC
Organism: Haloterrigena salifodinae; assembly: GCF_003977755.1. Lineage (NCBI taxonomy): Archaea > Methanobacteriati > Methanobacteriota > Halobacteria > Halobacteriales > Natrialbaceae > Haloterrigena > Haloterrigena salifodinae. Next base: position 301,649 of record NZ_RQWN01000004.1, on the reverse strand, counting down.
GCTCTTCGGCGTCTCGCCGGACGTCCGCTCGCGCGTCCGAATTCGCGACCGAACCGCGCTCGGCGCGTTTACGCTTGCGGGCGTCTTCGTCGCGGCGAACTGGCTCGCCTGGTTCTCGGCGCTCCAGAGCGGAACGGTCATCACCGTCGTTCCGCTCTCGAACGTCTACCCCCTCGTCATCGTCGGCATCTCCTATGCGATGGTCCGACAGGTGCCGCGATCGCCGCGGCTCCTCGGCGGCATCACCGTCATCATCGCCGGTGCGACGCTGATGCAACTGGGGTAGTCCGTCGATTGCGTCGGAAGACGACCGCCTCCCGGTCAGGCGTCCCGGACGGCGGCCCAGTAATCGTAGTTCCGCTTGGCGTGGACGAGCGGTCGTTCGGTCCGGTTCTCGATCTCGATCGTGTAGTTGCCCTCGTACCCCGCGTCCGAGAGCGTCTCGAAGATCGCCTCGAAGTCGAGGATCCCCTCGCCGAGATCGGTGAACGACCGGAAATAGTTGATGACGTTGTCGAGGTGGAAGTCGGCGTCAGTGAGCGCGTCTCGGTTCGCCGCGAAGTCCTTGACCGGGTCCACGTCCTTGAGGTGGACGTAGCCGATGTCGTCGGCGAACCGCTCGATGCCGTCGGTCACGTTGCCGTCGGGGAAGTTGTCGCCGTAAGGGTAGTAGTGAGCGGTGTCGAACAGGAGCTCGAGCCCGTCGACGGCGTCGAGATAGTGCCGTATTTCGTCCGGTTGCTCGACTGTCGTGGCCCCGTGGTGGTGGACGAGCGGCCGCAGTCCAGCCTCGAGGGCCGCGTCACTGATCCGAGAGAGCCAGTCCTCGACGGTGTCGCCGTCGTGGCGAGCCCGCTGGGGCGGGAGTATCCCGACGAACTCGGCTCCGAGGTCGGCCGCGACCGGCACGTCGTCGATCACTCGCCGGACCGCGTCCTCGGTTTCGATCCACTCGCTCATCGCGAGGTAGAACTCCAGATCGTACTCCTCGAGCCACCGACCGACGGTCTCGGGGTCGTTCGCACGGATCTTCTCGAGGCTGATTTCGACGCCGTCGTACCGGCAGGCGGCGATATCGCCGAGCGCGTCCTCGATCGACTCGGGGCCGTACATGATCGTTGTGTACCCGGTTCCCATGCGATAGCGAATGTCTTCCATGGAAAAATAGCTTCCGACGGTTCATGGGTCGTTTGTGCGGCGCTCGGCCGGAAACGCGTCGACAGTGTGTCTGCCAGTGGCGAATCGGGTCACTCGAGACGGAACCGACTCGTTCGATCTAGGCGATCGAACGAGACGACCGTCTTTATCGTCTCCTCGGAGTCAGCGAGTGCCTCGTCTATCTCGTCCGGTCCGTAGACGCCGGTCACGAGTGCGTCGAGCGCCGACTCCGGCGTGTCGCGGAGCCACTCGGCGGCGGCACGGAAGTGAGACCGTCGTGAGTTGACGACGCCGAGGATAGCCTTGTTGGTGACGACGAGTTCCGTGTGGAATGCGCCCCCGTCGATGTCGAACGTCGACGACGAGCCCGGAATCCCCTGGAGCGTCACGACGCCGTTCGGAGCGAGCGCGTCCACCGCTTCGACGGCGTGGGCGGGGTGTCCCGTCGTTTCGAAGGCGAAATCGACCGGTTCGTGAACCGCGGGAAACTC